>CALHMG010000038.1 GCA_938034705.1 uncultured Gammaproteobacteria bacterium | reverse complement strand
CCCCGGCTAAGGCCGGGGATTCGCGACTCCGGAACCCGCCAGAGCACCTGCCCATGTCCGAGCTTCACATCCATTTCAGTCGCGAAGAATTCGCCGAGCGTCAGACTCGCGTGCGTGGACGACTCGTCGAACAGCAGCTCGACGGATTGCTGATGTTCAAGATCGAAGACATCAACTGGATCACGGGTTATGACTCGGACGGTTTCTGTATCTTCGGCTGCACTTTTATCGGTACCGAAGGTCAGCTGACCCAGCTGCTGCGACCCGCCGACCTTGGCAACGCAAACTATTCATCAATCTGCGACGACATACGACCGGCGCCCGACTCCCAGCAGCTAACGCGAGCGGCGCAAATCAAGGAGATGCTGGATTCACTCGGCATGCAGAACAAGCGCATCGGTATCCAGGTCGACACCATGGGTCTGACGCCGCGCCTGCTGATCGAAATCCAGGAGGCGCTTGAAAACTGGTGCGAGCTCGTGATCGCACCCGACTTTGTTCGCGAATTGCGCCTGATCAAAAGTCCCCGGGAGATTGAGTATCTGCGAAAGGCCGGACAGATCATGGATGCGGCTCTGGAGAAAACCCTGCAGGAGGTTTACCCGGGCGCATTCGAGGGCGACATCTACGCCACGTTTTATGATGCTCTGTTTCGACTTGGCGGCGACCTGCCCGCGCATATTCCTCCGCTGGGTAGCGGCGCGTCAGCGCTTAACCTGCGCTACACGTCGGGCCGAAAACATGTGGAAAAAAATGACCAGGTCGCACTGGAACTGGGCGTGGGTTACCGCCACTATCACGCGGCCAGCATGTGTGTCGTTCTGACCGGTCCCGAAGTCGATGAGCGTCATCTCAAGATGCATGCGGTCAGCGTCGAGGCGCTCGACGCCGTTCAGTCCATCCTGCGACCGGGCACAACGCTCGGCGAAGTTTTCGACTGCTACCGTCAAACGCTTGAAGACAGGGGCGAGAAAGATTCAGTGTTGACGGTCTGCGGCTACACCATGGGGGCAATGTGGCCGCCAACCTGGATGGAGCAGCCGATGATTTTCCAGGGCAATCCGGTGGTGCTGGAACCCAACATGACCTTCTTCACCCACATGATCATGAACGATCGCAATACGGGTCGATCCATGGCCGTGGCGGAGCAGGCGATCATCACCGAAGGCGCGCCGGAAATTATCACCCATGTACCGCGCCAGCCGATTATTCACGACCCGCGCTGAATCAGTGATTTGTCGACAGGCCGACTCGTGCTTCAGCGCGTGTCCAGACTCGAGCGCATGTAGGCAATGACAAAGTCGGCGATTTCGTCGATGTTGTTCAGATCCAGAATCGGTAAAGCGCACGACTCGCCAAGCTTGTCATCGCAGGCAACCGCGATGACGTTGTGATCTTCGGGAAAAATCAGAGGCCGGCCAAGTGATGGTCGCGTGAGCTCAACCTTGGGCATCGCCTCGTGCTTGAAACCTTCAACAAGAATCAGATCGACACCAAGGTCATCTACACGATCTATCAATTCGCCGAGATCAGGCTCTGCGTTGTTTTCGTTCTCATGAATAATTGCCCATCGCTCTTTGGATGCAACCAGCACAGGCGTGGCGCCAGCCTTGCGCAGCTTAAAGCTGTCTTTGCCATCATGGTCGATTTCAAAGCGGTGGTGAGCATGCTTCACCAGACCTACCCGCAAGCCTCTTTCACGCAACACCGGCAGAAGGCGCGTCAGCAAAGTGGTCTTACCGGTGCCGCTGTAGGCGCCAAAGCCGAGTACCGGAGTGCCACTGGAAGATGTCTGGTAGAAGTTCTGGTTCAAAAGCGTAACTGCGTTAAAACACGGCGCACCGCGAGTCGGTGGCGATCGGGTCTGGGTGTCAGCGCGATAGTGTAACCGTCTAGCTGTGCTCGAGTTCGAAAAGAACCACGTCGGCATCCTTGTGCAGGAACAATGAGCCACCTATAGGAACAAAGTACTTTTTCAGTTGCTTCAGATACCACCTGCCCGTTCTGAGAAAGGCATCGTCGTCAGTCAGGCTCTGGTCGACGTTGTGATCCCAGTCGTCCTGGGTCAGCGCGGCGAAATACAGAATTCCCGAACACCACTTGCCAAAACTGGCAATGCCCTCGCGCGCCTGCGCATCGGACAGATACTGAAAAACATCCTGGCAGATGATCAGATCAAATGTCCTGTCAGGCTGGTAGCTCGTGACCGATGCGTTGATCCACCCATAGCGTTCGGCGACGTACTCGCTCACCTCGACACCGGTGTAGGTGGCATCAGGGAAATGACGCTCAATAACGGGCTTCCAGCGACCCAGTCCGCAGCCCATGTCGAGCGCGTGGACCACGTCGATGTCCAGATAGCGCAAATACGCACAGACAAAGTCGCCCAGATTGCGCATCTCGGCATCGTCAGCCACCCGAGTGTTCGGGTCTTCGTAGTAGCGCCGGTAGTAGGCTGCATCAAAACGGTCCGCCAATTCACCTGTTCCATGAGACCAGTCAAGATTCGCGAGCGTATCTGGTATCATCTATCCCGTCATGTCAGACGACGATTTCACTCCAATCAGTGCAGGTATTCAGCCGGATCCAGCCGACTTCGATTTCGATTTAAGGCGTTGCCTCGAAGGCGTGCTGTCGGTACGAACCCAGATTCCTGAAGACGCTCTCACGGCCTCGGTACTGGGCACCGAACGGTCGGGCCATGGCGTTGTGATCAATGATCAGGGTCTTGTCCTGACTATCGGATATATCGTCACCGAAGCACAGACCGTGTGGCTTGTGGACCACAAGGAGCATACGGTTCAGGGTCACGTCGTTGCCTACGATCAGGAAAGCGGCTTTGGTCTGGTGCAGGCGCTGGGTCGCCTTGAGTTACCGGTGATGGCCCTTGGCCAGTCAAAGAAGCTCAAGATCGGCGAACGCATGGTCCTCGCCGGCGCCGGCGGGACGACTCAGAGCGTTGAAATCAAAATTGCCGGCATCCGCGAGTTTGCAGGCTACTGGGAATACCTGCTCGACGACGCAATCTTTACCGCACCCGCGCACCCGTCGTGGGGCGGCGCTGCGTTAATCGGCGAAGACGGTCGTCTGTACGGAATAGGTTCGTTGATTCTGCAGACCGTCGATCAGAGCGGCGGTACCAACGCCGCGAATATGGTTATCCCGATTGATCTGCTGCCACCCATTCTCGACGAACTGATGATGTTCGGTAAGCGAGACAAACCGCCTCGCCCGTGGCTTGGCTGGTATGTGCAGGAAACTCGAGAAGGTCTGGTCGTTGCAGGCGTTGTTGATGACGGCCCCGCCGATTCCGCCGGCCTCGAAAGTGGCGATACGATTATCGAAGTCAACGGCACCGCGGTGGAAGATCTTCCGGATCTTTATCGCAACGTCTGGACAACGGGGCTTGCCGGCGTCGACGTCACCATCACTTTTGAACGCGAGGACATTCGTCAGTCCACTGTCGTCACGTCCATCGACCGCGGCTCACGGCTCAAATCCGCCCAGGTGCACTGACGTTTTCAGCCGGGACGGGCCGCGGCCTTGAACCCGGCCTTCGAATACGCAACGCCTGCCCGATAGTCCTCCAGCGTCGGAAGAGCAGCTCAACTCGAGCGACCTAATTCTCGGCCTGCTCCAGCTCCTCGGTAGCCTCCAGCCAGTCAGACTCCACCTGGGTCAGCCGGGTTTCGATTCCCGTCTGTTTCTCAAGTAACGGTTTGAGCTTTTCCCAGTTGTCATCTTCATAAAGGGTCTGGTCGGCCAGCTGTTCTTCGATGGATTTTTTGTCGCTGCTCAGACTCTCAAGCTGGCGCTCAAGTTTTTTGACTCTATTGCGAACGGTCTGCAGCTGCTTTCTGCGGTCGGCATCGGCCTGACGGCGCTCCTTTTTCGCCTCGCGCGAGTTGTCTTTGACGGGCGCACCCTTGTCAGCGCTGTCCGATTTTTCTTCCTTGCGTTCGGCGAGAAGCCAGCGTCGGTAGGCTTCGAGATCATCAGAAAATTCGTCCACCTTTCCTTCGGATACCAGATACAGGCGATCTGAAACACTTTCCAGCAAATGACGGTCGTGGGAAACCACAACCATCGCACCATCAAAATCCTGAAGGGCTCTTGTCAGCGCATGACGCATGCCGAGATCAAGGTGGTTGGTGGGCTCGTCCAGCAGCAGCAGATTAGGTTTCTGGTAAACGAGCAGTGCCAGTACCAGACGCGCTTTTTCGCCACCGGAAAACGGGGCTGAGGGTGACAGAGCCATCTCTCCCTGAAAGCCAAAACCACCGAGGAACGCCCGGGCTTCCTTGTCGCTGACTCGACGGTCGATCTTTCGCAGATGATCGACCGGACTGCCGTCAGGGTTGAGCTGCTCGAGCTGGTGCTGGGCGAAGTAGCCCACTCTCAGATCCTTGGCGATTTCCCGAGCGCCGTTCTGAGGCTTCAGCTCGCCCGCGATGCTGCGAATCAAAGTCGATTTTCCGGCACCGTTTCGTCCAAGCAGACCGAACCGGTCCCCGGGCTGGATCGACAGGCTGATCTTGTCGAGAATTCGCACGTCGCCATAGCCGGCATCAACCTCATCGAGTCGCACCAGCGGGTCAGGCAGCTTCTCGGGCACGCGAAATTCAAAATCAAACTCTGAATCGACATGCGCTGGATTAATCAGCTCCATGCGCTCGAGCATCTTCAGTCGGCTCTGGGCCTGCTTGGCCTTGGTCGCTTTGGCCTTGAAACGATCAACAAACGATCTGACGTGGGCAATCTCGCGTTGCTGCTTGCTGTAGGCCGCACTTTGATTGGCCAGTCGCTCGGCCCGAAGTTTTTCAAACTCGGAATAGTTGCCGGTGTACATGGTCATGCCGGACTGCTCGATGTGCCCGATGTGTGTGACCACACGATCAAGAAAGTCACGATCGTGAGAGATGAGCAGCAGCGTGCCTGCATAGGCATTCAACCACTGTTCAACCCAGATCACCGCATCGAGATCAAGATGGTTGGTTGGCTCGTCGAGCAGCAGCAGGTCTGATCGACACATCAGCGCCTGGGCGAGATTAAGTCGCATGCGCCAACCACCTGAAAACGAACGCACCGGCATATCGAGATGCTCGGGATTAAAGCCGAGACCGTGCAACAGGCGCCCTGCTCTTGATCGCGCGGCGTAACCATCGATCGCCGCAAGCTTCTCGTGCAGCGTCGCCTGCTTGAGGCCATCACCCGCTGCAACGGCGTCCGCAAGATCCTGCTCGGTCTGTCTGAGCTCGGTATCGCCCTCTACAACATATTCAAGTGCCGTCGTATCAACCGCTGGCGTCTCCTGCGCCACGTGAGCCATCACCGTGTTCGCCGGCATCTGAAAATCACCGGTGTCCGCCTGGAGCTCACCGCGAACCATGGCGAGCAGAGTCGACTTGCCAACGCCGTTGGCGCCGGTAATACCGACCTTCTGCCGACGGTTGATGGTGACCGTCATCCCGCTGATAAGTTCGCGAGTCCCGCGTCGCAGGCTGACATCAGTAAAACTTAACAAGCGCAGATAACCGACATTGGTGGAGGTGGCCGCAAGTATAGCGGAGCGCACTTTTTATAGCCGCCATGGGAGTGCTCGCGCGAGAAAGGTGGTAAAACGATCAGATGGCCGCCCAACGCTACTCCTCTGACCACGATCCGCGCACCAGCTCTCGGGCGTTTATCGGCTGGTGGCGGCTTGGCATCACGCTGATGGTGGCTGTGATGCTGTGCTCTCTGGGAGCGCTGATCGTCACTAACGTGCAGCTTGGCAACGACCTGAAGAAAGCTCAGGGGAGAATTGGCAGTCTCTCAAGCGAAATTGAAACCGCGGGCATGAGCGCGCAGCAGCGTCTTGATGCTCTGAAAGGACAGATTGAGCGGGCCAAAGACGAGGCGCTGAAGGAAAAGGATCTTTCGGAGCTGCGCCTGGAGATCGAAAAGTCTCTCGGCAATACGCGCTCTCGTGTCGAACGCCTGGAAGACGCACAGCAGTCGATTCAGGAGCTCGTCGAGTCCGCGTCCAAGTCTGTTGTGTTCCTGCAGGGTCAGTATCAGATGCTCGACCCCAACACCAACAAGCCGCTGCGCTATGCCGCCGTTGATGATGATGGCGACCCGCTGATGATCGCGCCGGGTATCCCGCTGCTCGACCCCGATGGGGACGGCCCTGTTTATGAACCCGGATTCACCGGCACCGGCTTTGTGATTTCTGCAGACGGTTTGATCATGACCAATCGCCACGTCGCCCTGCCATGGGAACCCAGCCGATACGCAGCGCTGCTCGTTGAACAGGGAATCATCCCCAGGATCACCCGGATGTCCGGCTTCCTTCCCGGCGCCGCCGAGCCCTTCGACGTCACGCTGGTAAAAGCAAGCGACACCGCTGATCTCGCGCTGCTCAAGTGCGACGATGCAACAACCAGCGTCCCCGCCCTTCCGGTCAGCCAGACCGCGGTCCTGCCGGGCACTGAAGTTCTCGTGATGGGTTACCCAACCGGCATTCGTGCCGTGCTCGCCCGGGCCGGTGAGATCTATCAGGATGAAGCGCGTAACGTCGAGGTCAGAGATCACTGGGATCTTGCCGCGAAGCTTGCGAAAGACGGACTTATCCATCCGCTGACCAGCCGCGGTATCGTCGGACAGACGTCGACGGCGCACATCGTTTACGACGCCGAGACTACAAGTGGCGGCAGCGGTGGTCCCGTGCTGACACGTGACGGTCAGGTTGTCGCCGTTAACACCGCCATCCTTCCCGACTATGATGGTTCAAACCTTGGCGTGCCGGCCAATCACATCATCGAACTCATCCAGGCGAGTCGCGACGACGGCTAGTCGCCCGGACGGGTGATCGAAGCGTCAGCTTCGCATGCGATCTCCACGGCGATCATAAAACGCACCCAGAGAAGCCGTCGCGGCGATGCGCTCGCCGCCTACCTCGATCTCCCAGGTCGACGACTCGATAAAGTCTTTGGTCACACCGTCGTTGTTGTAGACGTATCCCATGCCAAGCGACGCACCGAGCGCGTGCCCATAGCTGCCGGAGGTCAGATGCCCGGCCATCACGCCGTCGCGAACAATGGGTTCGTGGTGGTACAGCTGAATCTCGCTGTCCTGCAGAAGAAACTGCACAACGCGTTTTCCAAGGGGCGCCGCTTCTTTTTGTCGTGCAATCGCGTCGTGGCCGATAAAAGGAATCGATTTGTCCATCGCGCAGACAAAACCCATGCCCGCTTCAACCGGCGTATCTTCATCCGATATGTCATGTCCGAAATGTCGAAACGCTTTTTCAACCCGACACGAGTCAAGCGCGTGCATGCCGGCCGGACGGATACCGTGGGCTTCGCCCGCGGTCATCAGCTGATCGAACACATGACGTGCCGTATCGCTTGACGGGTAAAGCTCCCAGCCGAGTTCACCGACATAAGACACCCTGACGGCGCGGACGGGGACATAACCAACTTCGATAATCTTCGACTCGCCGAAAGCAAAAGCTTCCGGACTCAGGTCGGCATCGGTGACGGCACCAAGAACGTCACGACTCTTCGGCCCCATCACACCGAGTACCGCCCAGTTGGATGTCACGTCAACCACCGCACAGCGTGCATCGGGATCGATATTTCGGTTCAGCCAATCAAGGTCTCGTCGTGTCACGCCCGCGCCACTGACAACCAGATATTCGTCTTCGGCAATTCGGTTCACGGTGAGATCTGCTTCAATCCCGCCTCTTTCGTTGAGCCAGTGGGTATACACGATGCGCCCTGGCTCAACGTCGACGTTGGCCGAACAGATTCGCTGCAGCGCCGCACAGGCATCGCGCCCTTTGACGATGTATTTGGCGAAACTCGACTGATCAAAAACGGCAACGCCCTCTCGCGCTGCCATGTGTTCTTCGCGCCAGTACTCAAACCAGTTCTGTTTGCCAAAGCTGTATTCGTATCGGGGTTCCACACCCTCTGGTGCGAACCAGTTTGGCCGTTCCCAGCCCGCCGCTTCACCAAAACAGGCATTGTGCGCAACAAGCCTTTCATGGATTGGTGAATGCCGAATGTCGCGCGCGGACTCAAACTGTCGAAACGGATAATGACGAGCGTAGAGCAGACCCAGTGTTTCGCTGGTGCGGTCCTGAAGGAATTTCTCGGTACCGTGAAAGTCGAACATCCGACGCGGATCGTTGCCCCACAGATCCATGGGCGGGTGACCCTTGTCCATCCAGTCCGCCAGGGCTTTGCCAAGCCCGCCCGACGACTGAATGCCCACTGAGTTAAGGCCGCACGCCATGTAGAGGTTCTTCAGCTCCGGCGCTTCACCGAGGTGAAACTGGTCGTCTGGCGTAAAGCTCTCGGGGCCGCAGAAAAAGCTTCGTATTCCCGTCTCGGCCACCAGCGGCAGCCGGTCCATCGTGGCTTCGAGCACCGGATAAAACTGGTCTTCGGTGTGCCCGACGAGTTCGCCAAACGAAAAATCGGCGGGGATTGATTCCAGCGGTATCGGCACGGCGTTGGGCTCAAACGCACCGATGAGCAGGCTGCCGGAGTCCTCTCTTATATAGGCGCAGATATCGTGATCACGAATCACCGGCGTGTCCCGTGACAGGCCTTCGAGCTTCTCCGTGTGTGCGTAGTAGTGCTCGCACGCGTACAGCGGAATATTGACCCCCGCCATTTTGCCAAGAGCGCGGGACCACAGGCCGGCGGCAATCACGACAAAGTCCGACTGGATGTCACCCTGATCTGTGGAAACACCCGTCACCCTGCCGTCTTTTTTATGAATGTCGGTAACGCTGACACCTTCGATGCACTTCGCGCCATGGCCTCGCGCACCTTTGATGAACGCACTGACCACATCAACGGGGCTGGCGTGTCCATCCGACTTGACCCAGCTTGCGCCGATCAGATCATCCACCTTGAGAATAGGTGCAAGTGCCTTGGCCTCGTCCGGGGTAATAATGTCGACCTGGGTTACGCCCCAGGCGTTGTTCATCGAGGCGACTCGCTTGAGTTCTTCCATTCGATCAACGCTGTGGGCCACCGTCAGACTGCCCACCTGTCGATAACCTGTGGACTGTCCTGTTTCCTGCTCCAGATCCACCAGCAGTCGATTCGAGTACTCACACAGTTTTGCGTGGTTTTCGTTCGCCCTCATCGTTCCGATGAGCCCGGCCGCGTGCCAGGAGGTTCCGCTCGCGAACTGACTGCGTTCAAGCAGCACGACATCGTTCCAGCCCTGCTTGGCCAGGTGATACGCGATGCTTGCACCGATCACTCCGCCGCCGATGATTACCGCACTTGCCTTTTCAGGAATCGCCATTGAAATTCAACTTCCGTAAATCTTGGGCTCAGCTGTAAGAAAGCCTGAACCAGTTGTTGTAGATAGTCTGCGCTGCCTGAGTCATATCTTCGATGGACTCGGTAGCGTCATGATCCATTTGTGCCAGTGCCTGTTCACCACAGGTCTGTGCCAGAGCGTTAGCGTAGGCAGGAATTTCACCCCAGTCGCGAACCGTTGTCGGCTCTATTTCAACATGAAACTGCATCGACAACGCCGTATCACCCACCGCCATCGCCTCATACCTGCACACCGGTGAATCCATCAGACAGGTTGCGTTCTCGGGCAGTCGAGTGACTTCGGCGCTATGCCATTGCAGTGTCTTTAACGTCGCGGGTACTCCAGCCATCGCGGGGTGGCGCTTGCCGGCATCAGTCATGTTGACCTCCAGCACACCGATCTCGGGTGTTTCAGCGACGCCCACCTCGCCCCCGAGCGCTTCTGCCAGCAGCTGATGCCCGAGACACAGACCCATGTAGGGCATCTTGCGCGAAACAACGGCCTCCCTGATCGCCGCGATCTCGTCCACCAGCCAGGGGTTCTCGTCTTTCTGCCACACATCCATGGGACCACCCATGACCCACAGACCGTCGAAGCCGGCGAGATCGGGAATTGATTCACCTTCATCCAGCTCAACGGGAGTCCAGCTCGCGCCGCTCGCTTTCATCATGGCCCTGAAAGCACCGGGGTGTTCGCAGGCAACGTGCTGAAACACCAGAAAATGTGGGGAACTCTGGGACATGATGAAACGCCTCGGCTGTTGATCGGTAGACGGCTGAAAGAAGCCCAAGACTACCCGACTCGCATGGTTGCGCGACCAAAACGCTAACACGGAGAATCAGCGCGGTTCGTGTACCAGCCTGCGGTCACGCCGTGGGCCAGCGACTCTGCCATGACGCACTGAATTGCACCGGAACACGCGAGGCGATAGCGTCATGTTTCAGGATCTCATCAAGAGCAATTGACGATGCGCACAGTGAATCTTCCAGACGGCGAACCGGTACCGGTTCTTGGACAGGGCACCTGGCGCATGGGTGAAAGCAACGCTGACAGAGCGGCCGAAGTCAAAGCGCTGCAGCACGGCATTGATCTGGGTCTCACTCTGATCGACACGGCTGAAATGTACGGAGAAGGTGGCGCTGAACAGGTAATCCGTGAAGCCATGCAAGGGAGACGCGACGAACTTTTTCTGGTGAGCAAGGTTTACCCACATAACGCCAGTCGAAGCGGTGTGCGTGAGGCGTGTGAACGCAGCCTGAAACGTTTGAATACGGACCGTATAGATCTTTACCTTCTGCACTGGCGCCAAAGTAACGATATCGCTCAGGCCCTGCACGGCTTCGAGGATCTGGTCGAGGCCGGAATGATTCGTCACTTTGGTGTGAGCAATTTTGACCTGGCGGATACGCAAGAGTGGTGCGATCTCGCCGGGGGCGACAGACTTGCCACCAACCAGGTTCTCTACAATCTTATGCGGCGCTGGCCCGAAGGTGATCTTTTGCCCTGGTGTCGCGAGCGAAATATTCCACTCATGGCTTACACACCACTGGAGCCTGCTACGAGCAGGGTAGCGGCCGTTCTCGAACCTGTTGCGCAGCGCCACGACGCCAGCGTCGCCCAAATCGCGCTGGCCTGGGTGCTCGCACAGCCGGGCGTAATCGCGATCCCTAAAGCTTCGAATTCAAAACACGTCGAAGAAAACATCGCGGCGCTTGAGATCGAACTGACCCCCGACGACCACGCCGAACTCGACCGGGCGTTTCCCCCACCCGATGGTCCCAGTCCGATGGAGATGAACTAGGATCGCCGCCTGACGCAGACAGGGCGTATCAGCGGCGAGTCGATCCCCCGGGCCAGGTGTCTGCGGACAAAGACAGACGCGCCAACCGTTCCTGCGGCCGAAGTCACCGCTCATCACCGTCATTGTGCAACGACACACCGGTGATCCGGGCCCCGTACACCGCTCATGGTTTCCCGATATCCCAGGTCACGCTTTATCGGTGGTGAGGCGCGTCTAAAGCGTTTGTTGCCCGTGAAGAGTTAACACTTCTCTCTAGTCTTGTTCTCGTTGCGCACCCGATCGAATCCCGGTTCACGCAGGTGCGACTCGCTCCCGGGGGGAGTTTCGAACAGATGACTCATGAGGTAACCAGATGAGAGCAAGACCCGATCCAACATCCAACGGCGCAGCCATTCGACTGCTGACGTTAACGCTACTGCTGACTGGCCTTTTAATGTGGGCCAGTGCGTATGCCGCTGACCAGGCACCCATGATGCAAAACGATGGTGAACCCGGCCTGGCCGATCAGCCGAGGCACGGTGTAGCCGGTCGTATGCGACGCATGCGCGTAGACACTGATTTATTGGGGCAGTCTTCGGTCGACCTTGAACTTGTAGACCAGACCATCACAATCGTTCGTGAACGGGTAGAACGAAATGGCGATCGTCACCTGACCTGGATCGGGCATGTTGAAGGCTCTGAAGAATCGAGCGAAGTCGTGCTGACCCGTGTGCGCGGAAAAATTTCGGGACATATAACGCTGGACGAGAAGCTGTATGAAGTATCGACGACAGCAAGCGGTTCGCCCATTGTGTTTGAGGTCAACAAGGAACAGCTGCCACCGGATGTCGAGTTCATCGCTCCGTTTGTGCCGGACGACGAGCAGACCCAGCGAGCGGCGAGCCCAAATGCGGCCTATGACGGACCGGCTATCGTCGACCTCATGGTTCTGTACACACCAAGAACCTGCTCGCGATACGGGCGCGATTCTGATGGAGGCTGTGCTTCAACAGAAGCGAAAGTGCTTGCAGCTGTCGCTGCCGCAAACCAGGCGTACAACAACAGCGCAATCAACGTTCAGCTCAATCTCGTTCACATGGACGAAGTGTCCTACAACGAGAGCGGGGACATGGGCGTCACCCTCTCGGACTTGCAGAGAAAGAACGACGGCCGTCTGGAAACGGCACATACGCTTCGTGACAGATACGGCGCCGACATTGTTTCGATGATTACCGAAGACAGTAACGCCTGTGGCGTCGGCTATGTCATGCAGTCGCGCAGCGCAGCTTTCGCCGGCTACGCCTTCAATGTCGTGTACTCAAGCTGTCTGTCATCCCAGACTCTGGCCCATGAGGTTGGACACAACATGGGAAGCCAGCACGACCGCGACAGTACAAGCTTTGGTGGAGTGAGTTCCTACGCCTATGGATATCGTGCGTGTGGCAGCAATGGCTTCACGACGGTGATGGCGTACGGTTGCTCTGGCGCCTCGGGCCGCAGCCACTTCTCAAACCCGCAGGTACGCTTTTCGGACGGTCGCGCAACGGGAACGGCAACCGCAAACAACGCACGTTCAATCAACGAAACCGCGACTACCGTTTCGGCCTGGCGCGCCAGCACCAATGGCGGTGGAAACACGGGGTCGGGCGGCGAAACCGGCGGTGGCACCACGCCCACGGAAGAACCGATACCCGCAGCGCCGCAGTCACTTGTCAGCACCGCGCTTTCTTCGTCAAGCATCGAAATCAGGTGGAACGACCGCTCAGACAACGAAGACGGATTCAATATCGATCGCGCGACAGGAACAGGAACCTGGAGACGGGTCGCGACCGTGGGTGCCAACACCACGCGAGTCGTCAACAACGGCCTGGCTTCCAACACCAACTTTCGCTATCGCGTAAGAGCGTTTAACGGAACCGGGGCATCGGCATGGAGCAACATCGCCAGTGCCACAACGGCGCGAGAGACCACCAACAGCGGTGCCGTACCGTCAGCGCCCGTCGATTTTCGTTACCGTTACAACACGCGACGAAACCGGGTCATCTTGCGCTGGACAGACACCGCAAACAACGAAACCGGGTTTAATGTCATACGCAATAACCGGGTCATCGCGGTGTTGCCCGCAAACAGCCGCTACTACCGCGACTACAACATCCAGCAGAGTCAGACCTACACCTATCGCGTTGAAGCCTTCAACGGTGCGGGCGGCGCGAGCACAACAAGTCTTGGCATCAACACTCGAGTGGGTTTCTCCCGCCTTACCGTAAGCGCCAGAACCAAACGAGCTGACAACGGGGACTTTCGAGTAGTGCTCGTATGGTCTGGGGCATCCGGCGGCAAGGTGAAGATACTGCGTAACGGCAAAGAAATTTCAACCACAAAGAATGATGGTCGCTACGTCAACATCCGAAACCGGACAGGCACCTGGAAGTACCGCGTCTGCAATCTGGATCGAAGCCAGTGCTCCAACGCGGTTCAGGTCACCAGTCCTTGAGTTTGAACTGACACGCTGACAGCGTGCGAGCACGAGCGAACGCCGGCATCCGACAACGGGTGCCGGCGTTTTTTTTGACCTTAATCGCCTAGAGGCCCGTAAGATTATCCTTGACCTTTTTGCGATCTCTTTCGCGCTGTTCACGCAATGAGGAATACAGACGCTGGGGACTCGCCGCCGTCGCGGTCGGGATGTAGCGGCGACGCTTGAACGTCAGGGCCGGCATGGTAAACCTGCGCCAGAATGCGACCATGGAAAGCAAAAGAGCTGAACCTGTCGCAAACCAGAACAGGCTGTTTGGACCGGAAAATGTCATCAAATTCGCCACAACAATCGGACCGGCAATCGCCCCGATTCCGTAGGTGACGATCAGCGCGGCGGCAACCTGCATCGCCGAACCCGGGGGAGCCTGGTCATTGGTGTGAGCGGCGCTGAGGGAGTACAGAGTGAACGCGGTGGATCCCCACATTGCGGACGCCGCGTAGAACAGAAATTGACTGTGCTCCGAACCATACACAATCAGTGCCGATGCCGCGGCCGCAAGCAGCGACATGACACCGATCACAACGCGGCGACCGTAACGATCAGACAACCATCCCACCGGAAACTGAAACAACAGTCCACCAAAAATTGTGATCGCCATGAATCGTGAGGTCGCCGCGAGGTCCAGACCGATTTCCTGTGCATAGACCGGCCCAACACCATGAAACGGTGCCGTCATCAGCCCGCCACAGAATGTGGCGAACAGACCCAGAGGTGAAATCGAGAGCAGCTCCTTGAACGAAGATCGATCTGTGACTTCGGGTGTTGGCGCGATAGAGCGTGTCAGCAGCACCGGCAGCAAGGCGACCGAAAACACAATCGACGCAATCGAGAAAAGATGAAACTCCAGCGGATCGCCAAAAGGAATCAGCAGCTGCCCCAGACCGGCAGCGGCGTAGTTGGTAATCATATAAAAGGAAAGGACGCGACCACGGTTAGCGTTGGTTGCACTCGCGTTCAGCCAGCTTTCGGTAACTGTGAAAAGGCCAGCCATGGCGAACCCGCCAAGAATTCGCATTGCAATCCAGCCATACGGATCCACCCACAACACGTGCAGCAACGCCATCACAGAGACAAATGAGGCGAACGCAGCAAACGCCCGGATGTGACCGATTGGCGCAATGACGGCTGGCGAATATCGCGCACCGAGCATCAAACCAAGAAAATATCCCGCCGTCATCAGGCCGATTATTTCGGTGGAAAAATCCTCCGCGCGGCTTCGCACGGACAACAGCGTGCTGAACATGCTGGACGCAACCAGCAGAAGTCCGTAGGAAACTAGCAGAGACGCAACAGAGCGGATCGTATCGAGCATGGCTTCGACACCAGAAAGTTGTTTAACGGCCTGAGTATGTTCAGGGACCTGCACGCAGCTATCCTGTGCGTGCGAGAAGAGAACCGTCCGGTTCTCTCTTGCTTCGGCGCGTGCTTGGGCACACGTTTGGAGAACCGTGAGGTTCCCCTTGCCTCGGCGTGCTTATCGCACGCGTCAGAGAACTTTTCGGTTCTCTTGCAACTCGTCTCTGGCCCGGAACAGGAAGACTTGAAGGTGCTCCCAACGCACACCCTGGGTGTGCGTTTGAACGCGTGACGCGGACGTCATCGGTCCATCAGTTCCGGATTCGCAGGGCTAGTATAGACACGGCATTCACGTCTGAACATCCATGTGAAGAGAAATTTTTGTGCCGCCAGGAACCGCCAGTCCGCCAGACTGAACCGGCGAGAATCAGTTGCCGGGGAGCACCGCGTTAAACCGATCACGCCCCGGCCCGACATCGACCGGAGACTGCAGCTGACCAAAATCCACATGGTTAATGGCAATCGAGTGAGTACCCGAAGCCAGCTCGGTAAATTGATAAGTACCCGACGCATCCGTGCTGGTCTGACGATACGAACTTGCCGATAACCCATTTGCCTGATGACGCCAGGTCATCACGACATTGGCTCCGGGAACGGGCTGGCCCTGGGGGTTGGTCACTGTTCCCGCCATACGCCACGGGCCAATGTCGACCACAACATTTACGTCAACCTGATCCCCGGAGCCCAGCGTCACCCCGCGCACATCCATGTGAGGTTGAGACGGTGTTGAGAAATGCAGATCCCCCGAGGGCACATCGTCGACAACAAATCGCCCGGTTTCATCCGCCCGGACGACCAGTGCGGTTGCCGGAGATTTGGAACTCGTCAAAGACATGGTGAACCCCGGTAGTGGGTTACCACCGAGTGTCTGGATGCTGCCGGTAACCTGTCCGCGTGAGTGCGCCTGCAGGGTCAGCTCCATCGGCGCCATTCCGGGGATGATCCGCAACGGTCCGCGCTCAAGGCGTTCATAAAGATTCTTGGGAATGATACTCAGGCGAAAATCATCGCCTTCCTGAAGGTTCGTCAAAGTAAATCGACCTTCAGCATCAGTATGCGCACGCGAACTGAGTTTTAGGCGAGCCGAAAAAATACGCACAAGTTCATTGGCAACTGGCTCACCGCTCTGTGCCCGCAATACGCCTGTTACCGAGATTTCTCCGAGTGGCTGAAGAACCACGTCAAGCTCAGTCTCGGTCTGACCGATGACCTCGCGGCCGTTGATCAACAGCGTTTCGTCGCCATAGCCCGGCGCGACGACCCTCACAGCTACAGCGCTGTTAGTCTGAATTGTCGCCTCGGCAATGTACTCACCCTGGGCGTCGGTAATGATGGTCTTGCCGCCTGACACCACCACCGTCGCCTTTGGTATTGGCAGACCGTCAGCGCTGGTGACCTTGCCGCGGATAATGATGGCGCTGACGGCGGTGAGCACAAGATCTGCCGATGCGGACCCCGCTCTGACGTACATGGTGCGATTTGAATAGCCCGGTATCGGAAGATGCGAAAGCTGATATTCGCCAACGGCAAGACCTTTGAACTGATATCTCCCGTTGTCATCAACGCGGGAACTTAACTTGCGTGGATTGATCCGACGAGTCACCGGATCACGATATCCGGCAGTCACCGTTACGCCCGACATGATTTCGCCTTTGGTATTCAGAACCCGGCCACCCAGCGTCTCGTCACCCTCGGGTGGTGGCTCACGACGAGCATCGTTGTTCTCGGTTGTTCGCTGGGGCTGACTCGCCGAGAGCTGCGATGGCTGTGTTTCGCCGGAACCCTGATTCTGCTCGCTTGGGCTGGCATCGCTCCCGGCCGCTGGCGCAGAACCGCCGGCGACGGGCGCATTATCGGAACCCGCTCCTGAGTCGGGTTCGGGTTCGGTCTCGACACCGGTTGACCGCGCGACTCCCGGCGAAGCCGGGGCAACTGTCGGGCGCGCAGCAACGTCATTCCCCGACACCGCAGGCACGGCGGGCTGAACCTCAACACGAGGCGACAGCGCAGCGTCGTGCGTCGGCGCGTTAACGCTTTGTTCGAGAAACCAGAACATGCCGAGAAACGCGAGCGCAAAAAATGCGGCTACGGCAGCGATCCACCGAACAGCGTTCATGGTGTGTAAGAACCCGGGCTCAAATTGCCGACTACCACATCAAATCATCGGGAACTTTAAAGTCGGCATACTCGTCGTCGACCGTTTCCGCACCGTTGTCCTTCTCTCGGTCGTTGAGAACCACAATAAATGACTCGTCGCGTTCGGCAATTTTGTCAGCCGCGGCGCGTGGAACAATGCTGTAACCACCATCGAGCTTGGTAATCACCGCGTGCCCGGCCGCCAGCTGAGCATGCAGTTCCTTGCCTACGAACAGCTTGCGAACAGTTTTGCCATCGGTAAAGTTGTAGTCCATCTCCGGATCTTTAATTTCGAGCCGGCTTGATTCGATAAGTTGACGGATCTGCCCCACAAGCTCGCGTCGTGCCAGCTCGGCCTGGCGTTTGGCGTTAAGTGCGCGATCGCGTTCGGCCTTGGCCCGGGCGTTGAGTTCGACGGGATTGGGTTGCGTTGAACCCGCAGCTGAAGACCCGGTTGCCCGTTTCTGTTTGCGGGCTTTGGGTGCCTTCGACTTGCGGCCTTTCGGTTTCTCTTTTGCGAGCCCGGACTGGATCAGCTGTTCCTGTAACGATTTGGCCATTTCTGCTCAACGTCGTGATGACATGCGTTCCCTGAACTTTACCAAAACCCGGCCGCGTCAACCGGTTCAGGCTCACGGCCTGACTTGAGCCGTTACCGCGCCGGGGACCGGTAAAACTGGCAGAAACAGGCGGGGACCGGATTAACGCTGCAGCCGCCCCTGCATGGGGTCACCCGACCGTCCCCGCAGCGCCCCAAAGAGCTGTGTTGTGATCGAACCCGGGGTTGGTAATTCGCACCTTCCGGACGCCGTGGACGACCGCTGACCCGGGATGAGAAACGGCCGAATCAGGGCCAAAATCCCGATTTCTCCAGCCGCGATCGTGTCGCAATACATCGTATTAAAAACCCCGATGCTGGACGGCCGGTTCGTTTCCAGCGCCTATGCTTGAATCCTGACTCTTGAATCCGAACAGGGTCGAGGCGCCTCCACAGCCTCCCCACACCACCTTTTTCAACCCTTGAGAATTATCATGACAGATCGCGTCAAAGCGGGTGGCCTTGAAGTCACCAGCAAACTCTACGACCTTGTTAACAAGCAAATTGCGCCGGGTACCGGCGTTGAGCCCAAGGCATTCTGGTCAGGACTCGAGTCGATCATTCGCGATCTGGGACCGGTTAATGCTTCGCTCCTCAAGCACCGGGACGAGCTTCAGAAAAAGATCGACGACTGGCACGTCAAAAACGGTGCCGGCACGCCCGAGACCTATCGCAGCTTTCTTGAGTCTATCGGCTACCTCGAGGACGAGGGACCGGACTTTGCTGCCGACGTAAAAAATGTCGACGAAGAAATCGCAACTACCGCCGGCCCGCAGCTCGTCGTTCCCGTAGACAACGCACGCTACAGCCTGAACGCGGCGAATGCCCGATGGGGAAGTCTGTATGACGCGCTGTATGGTACTGACGCCATATCCGAAGACGCAGGCGCCACTCGTTCCGGTGGATTCAATCCCAAACGGGGAGCCAAGGTAGTTGCACGTGCGGCAAAGTTTCTCGATGAATCTGTCCCGTTAACTGCGGGCAGTCACGCCGATGTAACCGAATACAAACTCGGGACCTATAAAAACGGCGGCGGACACACGGTGCTTGCGATTGTGAACGGCAAGCACGTGGGTTTGAAAGACCCGCGGCAGTTCGCCGGTTTTCTGGGTGACAGCAAAGCACTGACTAACGTGCTGCTGCGCAACAACAATCTGCATCTTGATATTCAGATCGACCGTGACCACATGATCGGCAAGGACCATCCGGCGGGCGTCAAAGATGTACTGGTCGAATCTGCAATCACCACCATTCAGGATTGCGAGGACTCCGTCGCGGCAGTTGACGCTGACGACAAGGTCCAGGTCTACGGCAACTGGACCGGTCTGATGAAAGGCGATCTCTCGGCCGAATTGAATAAAAACGGCAAGACTGTCAAACGAACTCTGAATCCCGATCGCGAATACCTCGACACCAACGGCAGGAAAATCGCGTTGCACGGGCGCAGCCTGTTACTGGTGCGTCACGTCAGCATGCACATGATGACCGACGCGGTGACGCTGGACGGAAAGCCGGTTCCCGAAATGATGCTCGACGCGATGGTGACGGTACTCGCGGCCAAGCATGATATTGCCGGCAAGGGACCAATTCGCAACAGTCGCAAAGGCAGCGTGTACATCGTCAAACCCAAGATGCACGGTCCTCAGGAAGTTGCTTTTAACGTCGAACTGTTCGGCCGAGTTGAAAAGGCACTCGGTCTGCCGGACTGCACTCTCAAAATGGGCATTATGGATGAAGAACGCCGGACGACCGTAAACCTCAAAGAGTGCATTCGGGCGGCCCAGAATCGCGTTTGTTTTATCAACACCGGATTTCTGGATCGAACCGGAGACGAAATTCACACGCTTATGAAAGCGGGTGCGGTGATTCCAAAAGCCGACATGAAACAGCAGCCCTGGATCCTGTCCTATGAAGACTGGAACGTTGATGTCGGTCTCAGATGCGGTCTTAAAGGAGTCGCACAGATTGGCAAGGGGATGTGGGCGATGCCTGACGCGATGGCTGACATGATGGAACAGAAAATAGGACACCCGATGGCGGGCGCCAACACCGCATGGGTGCCGTCGCCAACTGCGGCGACCCTGCACGCGCTTCACTATCATCAGGTCAACGTACAGGACAGGCAGGCGGAACTCGCGCGTCGCGATCACGCAGACCTTGCCGATATCCTGACGCTGCCGCTGCTCGGTAACAAAAAGGTCGACGAGAAAACCGTCCAGCGCGAGCTCGACAACAACGCCCAGGGAATTCTCGGGTACGTGGTCAGATGGATTGAACAGGGGGTTGGGTGTTCGAAAGTGCCCGACATTAATGACGTCGGGTTGATGGAGGATCGCGCAACACTTCGCATTTCCAGCCAGCACCTGGCCAACTGGATTGAGCACGGTCTGGCAAGCAACGAACAGGTCATGGAGTCGTTACGCAAAATGGCCAAAGTGGTCGACCGACAAAACGAGGGTGACAAGGCCTACAAAAACATGTCACCCGATTTTGACCAGAGTGTCGGTTTTGCAGCCGCGGTTGATCTCGTGTTCAAGGGAACCGAAATCCCGAACGGCTACACCGAGTGGACGTTGAGCGAACGTCGTCGAGAGGCAAAATCCCTGTCGCGATAACAGCCTGACGCAACTGACAAAGCCGGACTCGACCGATGTCGAGTCCGGTTTTTTTTGGGCCGTCTGACAGCGCATCGACACGACAAGGCGGCGGCAGCATCAAACGCACCACATTAAGCCGTACCAGCGGACTTTTACGCCGGAAAAGTGGCATAAGTTCGCCAGTTTGAAGGAGATAGCTAGATTTATACGTGTCCGGATAAAAATTCCCAACCGCTGTAAATCGAATGAATCGCACCGCCTGTTTTGCCCCTCTGTTTATTGCCCTGTCTATCGTCGTACCCGGCATCAGCCAGGCCGCAACCTTTGACGTCAACAGCGTGGTCGACGCCGCCGACGCCAATATCGGCGACGGCGTCTGCGATGCCGGAGGAGGGCTCGGCTGCACCCTTCGGGCTGCCATCAACGAGGCCAACGACGACACGACTGCCGACATCATCAACGTGCCGCCGGGGCGATACATATTAAGCGTAGATCGGTTCGGAACCGGCGGCGCCAACGATGGCGACGGTGAGTCCGGCGATCTCGACATTGATCGCGACGTCACCATTGTCGGAAGCGGCCCGGGCAATACCATCATCAGCGGTAGCGGACTCGACATGGCTTTCGTCGATCGCATTTTCCACTTTCGGGGTTCAACAACGGACGTCAACCTGAGCGGTGTAACCATTGAAGGTGGCCGCTACGACGGTAGCGGCGGCGCCGCGATTCATAATGCCGCCGGTGGCATCATCAATATTTCAGACGTTGTCATTCGCGACATCAGCGCAAGCGGCAGCGGACCCATCACCAATCAGGGCAGCGGTGCCGCCTCCGCCGTCAACCTGATGAGTATCCGAAACAGCGCCATCGTTACAACCTACGGGTCCAACACCAGCGCGATCCTGCAGGACTACACAGGCACCAGAAACCGAAACCTCGAGCTTGAAAACGTGACCATCGCCAGCACGTCGAATGGTTCGTTTATCAATAACCGCAACGGTAGTCTTCGTTTTGACAAGGGTACCGCAAGCCTCAATCACGTCACGCTTTTCAACAACCGCTACGGTATCGATGTAGAAAGCGCAACGGTGACCGTGCAGAACTCATTGTTTGTAAACAATGGCGATGACGTAACGGGACGCAATTGCCGCACCGACATCCAGCCGGTCGACGCCAACGGCGACCCCAGCGGCGCGGTGATTCCCGGAGGCACCATCACATCACTGGGCGGTAACTATTCCAGCGACGCGACGTGCACCTTCTTTTCTCTGCCTTCTGACGTCAACGGTGGAGGCGACCCCGGTCTTGTGGACATGATCATGGACGCTGACACGATCGTGGTTCCGTTTTTTACCGGCTCGGAGATCACAAGCGCAGCGGGTTGCGCCGCGTCCGATCAAACCGGCGCCGCGCGAGGTGCTGCCTGCGTCATCGGTGCGTATGAATCCACGATTGCGCCGAAGACGATAGCGCCGGCTCCCACAGCGGCAGCCGGTACCGTCAGCGGTGTTGTTTTTCGTGACTACAACGACAACGGACAGCGAGACGTTGGCGAGCCTCCGATCTCAGGCATCACGGTGTCGGCATACGTTAACGCAACCGGCGCTATCGACACCGCCGTTACGGATGCCAACGGCCATTACGTGCTCAACACCGCAGCCGCAACCGACCTTCGAATCGAATTTACGACGATTCCAGCCTACCTCGTCGACACCGCGGTCGGCCCTGATTCAGGAACAACCATTCAGTTTGTCAAAGGAGCTGCAAGCGAAGTCAATCTTGGCCTGTACAACCCGGCCGACTACTGCCAGCCCAACCCTGACCTTGCCACCAGCTGTTTTCTCTTTGGCGATCAGGGTTCCCACGTCGCCGCGGACACTCTGGTCGGATTTCCGTTCGATGCCGGTGGCGGATCAAGATCGAACGGCAGCGTGATCGGTGAAAACGGGTTTGGCGGCAGCGGCAACCCGACCGGTCCATGGGTGTACGACAATCCTGGACCTGATCATCTGGCTACAGGTTCCCAGATCGGTTCGACCTGGGGTATCGCGTGGCGTCGCAAGACCGGCGATCTCTTCGCGGCAGCGTTCACCAAACGGCACAGCGGCCACGGACCTTCGGGCCCGGGCGCCATCTACCGCGTCGACCCAACCGGAGCCACCGCGCCAACCGTGTTTTTGACGCTCCCCGATGTTAACGACGATCCTCATGCCACCAACGCGGGTGACTGGGCGATAGATGCTGATGCTTTTGACGACATTGGCCGAACGTCTTTCGGTGATATGGATATCTCTGATGACGATTCAACACTGTTTGTTGCGAACCTGCAGTCTCGAACTCTCGACGTCATCGATATCGACTCGGTTACCAGAACGGCGCAGGTGCCCTTCCCTTTCGCGCTTCCAGGCGCGGCCGTCGGCTGCGCGCCGGCGGACGTGATGCCATTTGCGGTGTCACATAACGATGGCGTTACGTATACCGGACTCGTCTGTTCCGCCACCTCAACCCAGAATGCCAGCCAGCTACGGGCCTACGTTTATGCATTTTCAGGCGGCGCCTTTGGTGGCGCCCCGGTACTGGAGTTCCCTCTTGGCTATCCCCGCGGCGAAAGCTATGGCGGCAGCGAGTATTCGCTGAACGCGGACTGGAAACCGTGGACACCCCAGGCTGCAAGCATTGCGGCCCAGATTCCTGCCGGCTACTTCGACCAGGAGGTACGAAGTGGTGCGGATGACTTTATACGCGCGTCTTACCCGCAGCCGATGCTCGCCGACATCGAATTCGACAACGGTGACATGGTGATCGCGATCATGGATCGAACCGGCCACCAGCAGGCCAACGCACAGCGTCGCCCCGACGGCGGATCTTTTCCCGACGCAGACCCGGCAGGTGCGATCGAGCTTGTTGATGTTGTGGAGGCCGCTGGCGATCTGCTTCGGGCCTGCGCGACGGGTACAGGAACATGGACTCTGGAAAACAACGCGAGCTGTGGCAGCACAACGACCGCGGGCGCAAACAATCAGGAAGGAGCAGGCGGCGGTGAATATTACTTCGAAGACGCCTTCCTCACCGCACACCCTGAAGTACTGGTCGGTGGACTGGAGCAGGTTCCCGGTCAATCGAATGTCGCCTACGTCGCCTACGATCCGGTTTTGTGGAACAGGGACTTCAACTCAGGCGGTGTTCACTGGGCCAGCAACGAATTCGGCACCTGGCAACGTGGCTATCGGCTATACGATACACGAGCGGGACAGGACACCTTTGCAAAAGCAAACGGACTTGGAGATCTCGAGGCAATGTGCCGCGCCGCTCCGATCGAGATTGGCAACTTCGTGTGGATCGACAGCGACAATGACGGATTGCAGGATCCCGACGAGGCACCGGTTGCCGGCGTGCTCGTTGGCCTGTACGACGACACCGGAACACTCATCGCGATCGTCGAGACAAACGCCGATGGACAGTATCTTTTCTCCTCTGACCCTGACCGACCTGACCTCAACACCAGCGGATCCGGGACACCCGAATTCGATTACGGAATCGCCGGCCTGACCCCTGACGCCGACTACACGGTCGCAATTCTCGACAGCAACTTTGACCCGGGAGGTCCGCTGTTCGGCTGGACGCCAACGATTCCCGACAACACGGCTAACCGGCGTGACTCAGATGGCGATGATGTCGCCGTTGGAACGGGCCCTGACGAGGCGACGCTTGGAACCGAACTCACAACCGGGGGCAACGGGCAGAACAATCACTCCTACGATTTTGGCTTTATTGCGCCACGATACGACCTCGCACTGGTCAAGACACTAGCCCCGACCCAGCCGGCATGGATACTTGACGGTGATACCGTCAACTACGTGGTGACAGTACGAAATCAGGGCAACGTTCCTTCAAACGGTTTCGTGGTTACAGACGTAATTCCCTACGGCATGTCATTTGTGTCCGCTACGGGATCAGGATTTTCGTGCACGCTGATCGCCGGCACGCCGCCGACCGTGGCTGATGAGGTACGCTGCACCTACACACCACCGACCGCGGCGGATCTTGCGCCGGGCGCCGACGTCACGATCGAACTCGCGCTGCGAGCAGACGATCTTGCACAGGCACCGTTTCGCAACTGGGCCGAGATCGAAACGGATTCTTCCAGTGACTACAGCGTAACCGATGATGACTCCAGCCCGGGTGATCACAACGGATCAGATAACGGTTCGGGTACCGGCTCGCCGGGCGCAGACCCTTCAATCGATCACAACAATATCGCTCATAACGATACGACCCACGACGAAGCCACGGAGGATGAAGACGACAGCGATCCGGCCACCGTCAACGCGGCGTCCACAACGCCGGTCAATCTCGCGGCCTTTGTCGCACGCTCGGACGGCGACGAACTTGTCATCCGCTGGCGCACGTCAACAGAAGAGGCCAATCTCGGGTTTAACCTGTTTGCGCGAATTCAGGGCCAGTGGCGGCAGCTGAACACCGATCTTGTGCTTTCCACCTATGACGAATCTGACGCTACGGGCCAGATTTACGAACACCGTCTTGTTGACACTGGCGCCCGGGAATTTGCGATCACCGATGTAGACATCAACTACAAGGAAGTCGTGCATGGTCCGTTCAGTCGTTCAGTTTTTTATGGCAGCGAGCTTTCCGCGGTCAGCGAAACACAGTGGGACACTATCGATGAAACCGATCTGTCGCAGAATCTGGAAGCGACCTCTGGTTCTCAGGTCTATGTGGATGTGACAGCTGCCGGCGTTCAGAGAATTTCATTCAAAGATCTCAAGCAAATCGGACTGGACTGGCGCGGCGTCAGTCTTGACTCCATCGCGCTGTCGATCGACGGTGTACCTCTTGCGCGCCATATATACGGTCTCAAGTCAGGCGTCTCCGCTACCACGATGGAGCGCGACACCGTTATTGAGTTTGTCAGTGCCGAAAAACCCGGCGATCGCTATAACAATGCGACTCGGGTTTTACTGTCTCTGAATCCGGCGCTGGTGAAAGACATCGCCGATGAGCCCGGCTACGAGCAGGCGGAAACCAAAAGCGCTGTTCGCACCCATACGATTGATCACGATAAACGATTCAGCCGAATCGCACCGGACGGTGATCCGTGGTGGATGGATCAAATCCTGTCGGTGGGTAAAGCCGCAACCCGGGACTATTCGTTTGATCTGTCCGGTCTGGTTGCCGGCACCACCGCTTCGCTGCGCGCGAACGTGTGGGGTGGTAACGATGATCTGAATCTCAAGCAAGATCACAATCTGGTGATTCTGGTAAACGGAAGAAAAATTCACCGAGTTCGATTTGACGGCATCACCCGGCAGAGAATATCCGTCGAGGTCCCCTCGGATGCGTTGGTCAACGGCGAAAATATCGTCACGCTGAAAGTCAAAAGCGAAGGCCGTCGCCACGTTGACATGGTTCGTGTCGACAGCGTCGAACTTTCTGCAACACAAAAACTTCGCGGCAACAATGACCTTGCGTTCAGCTCGAACGGTGGCACTCACATTGTTCAGCTGAATGCGCCACGGTCGGCGGTCGCCTATCGCGTCGCGGACACGACGACGAGAATCAACACCAGCGCCTCCGCAAAATCGGTGCGCGTTAGCGGCGCTGCTGGCCGATACTTTGTCGCGAACGACCGGGGCATCAATCGACCTCGCCTTAGCTCCGCGCGAGACGACACTGAACTGTTCGATCGACCTTTTGACTATCTGATTGTCACCCATCACAAATTCAAAGGGCCTGATCTGCAGCGACTGGCTGACGCTCGTGAATCTGCGGGTCTGGTTGTAGAAACTGTGGACGTACGGGACATCTACCATCGCTACTCGGGTGGAGCGACTTCGGCGGCCGCGATTTCCGAAGCCATCCGGGATGCTCATGCCAGATTTGGCGTCGAATACGTGGTGCTGGTCGGAGATGATACCTACGACTATCGCGGCAACCTCAAATCAGGATCGCGAAGCTACATACCCTCGCACTATGCCCAGGCCGGCGACCACGTTAATCAGGCAGCGGCTGATGCACTGTTCGGTGACGTCGATGGAGATTCACTGCCTGACGTTGCGGTCGGACGACTGCCCGTTCGTTCCAAACGCCATCTGACTCGCGTCATCGATAAAACGTTGCTCTATGAAGCGGACCAGAGCGAATATCGAGCGGTTTTTACCGCGGACTCTATTGATGACGCCTCAAGGCATTCGTTCAGAAGAGACAGCAATCAGATAAGACGGGCTCTTGGCGAGTCGTTCAACACCGTTACCGCCTACGTTGACCGTATCGGTGTCAAAGCGGCGCGAGGATCTGTAATCGACGAAATCGAGCGCGGCGCTCGTCTGACAAGCTACATCGGACATTCCGACCGCGGCCAGTGGAGCTTTGAAAACCTGCTGAGTCTCGACGACATTCGAAGCCTCGGAAACACCGGGACACCGACGGTCGTGACCCAGTTTGGTTGCTGGAACAACGATTTTGTTCACCCGGGTCGGCTCTCCATGGGAGAAGCATTTCTGGTCTCTACCGATGGCGGGGCGGCGGCGGTTATTGGCACCAGCACCCTCGCGGGCGTAAGAACAGAGGCCCGGTTCGGTGAACTGCTGTACGAGGAGATCGCGAGACCTGGCACTTCTTTAGGCAAGGCCATGAACGCGGCGCGGCGTCGACTGGCGTTGGAACGCCCACTAGTCAAGATCAGAGACATACTGATCGGAACCAGTTTGCTGGGAGACCCGGCTCTGGTGCCCAATAACCGTCCAGAGTTTTAAGATAAACGACTCAAAAAATATGACTCAGAAAACCAACCGCGGTCGAACCAACGCCCGTCGGCAACTGCTCGCAAACGCCCTCGCCGTTTCTGCCGTAGTGCCGACGCTGTGGCACTGGCGAAAACCGGTTGTGGAGTCCGTACTGCTGCCGGCACATGCTCAAACCAGCGAGACGCCTTCCACCACGCTGGGGAGCGCGGGTCTTTTTGCCGCGGTTGTCGAAAACCGGATTCCTTCCGGTGGTGTTCCGGAACCCGCGATTGCCGAGTTGAGTTTTGTCGGTTGTACAGCAGGACCCGCGACTTTTTCTGCAGCCGCCAATCTCAGTCCGTCCGGATCACTGAATCTCGGATCGATCACCGTCGCCAACGTCGTACCCGGCACCGTCTACACGCTGACCGTGGCGCCGGCGGTGGTAGCGCCGGTCGCAGCGGTCGACACGATTACGACCACCGCGTCCGGCGCAGGTGGAACCGCGAGCAGCACGGCCTCTCCTGGCGACGTAGCCAGCATCCTGATGGGCTCAACACTTGGCGGTGTCTGCCTATAGGGCAAGCGGTCACTGATCTACGACGATCTTGAGGTCGTCAAACCCGGCTTCAAGAACGTTCTGTCGGTCGACGTCCTTTGCGACCAGCTCCACCGAGACGTAAGACCCCATGTATCGCGAGATATCGAAGGATCGTTTTTTCCAGATTGCCGAACGAAATTTTGGCGAGCCCTTCTTGTACAGCAGCACTTCGACGCCTGAATCAGTGATCAGCTTAACCTTGTAAAAGTCTTTGTCTGACGCACTGCGTGAGTGTGCGAAGAAGAAACTGAAATCGAGCGTTGCCCTCGTCCCCTGCGCGACATAAATCGGCTGGGATCTGATCGAGGTGCGACCGTTATCGACGTCATAGTCACCGGCTGAGTTACCCGCTGCGAGACCCGTCACAAGAGCCGACTGACCCTGGGCCGCATTGCCAGGCTGCATGACATGGCCCCGACGAAGTGTTTGTTGCGGAACGCCAAGCTGCCAGGAGCCCGCCACCGCAGAATCCCGATTTTGCGAATCACGCACCCAGCCGGTACTCACTTCAAAGTCATGGGCTGTAACGAGCGACGGCAGAGTTGGAGTAGGTGCGATAGCATCATTCCAGTCACGCGGCCTGATCTGGAAACGATTCCAGTGTGCGTGCATGTGCGGCTCATCTTCGTCTCTGGGTATATGGTGAAACGACAGACCAAACCAGACAACCTGATCCTGGCCGGCAACTGATTCGTTGTTGTTAAACGTCGCAAGACTGCCGTTGGAACCACAGCCGCCCAGAGAATCCGCCGGATTGTGGGAAGCAAAGCGTTCACAGCCACGAGCACGCGTCAGATACACATCGGCGAAAGTCCAGGGCTCATAGCTTGGGCCAATATCGCGATGTCCGGTATCCGCAGCCGTGATCTCGTAAGAGATGTGCGCGCCCTTGTTGTTTCGGATGTTTGTGTCACGAACTCGCCACCGGCGAAATTTCTCGGGCGACACCTGTCGCGCCGTTTCCCTGCTGAAAGCTGTGACGTCGATTCTTTTGCGGTTGTTGGAATCCTGGTTAACGTTGATTTCTTCGAACACGTCATCGGTTCCGTCACCGGCAAGGTC
This sequence comes from uncultured Gammaproteobacteria bacterium, assembly GCA_938034705.1. Classification (GTDB taxonomy): domain Bacteria; phylum Pseudomonadota; class Gammaproteobacteria; order Arenicellales; family CALHMG01; genus CALHMG01. Next base: position 3,295 of record CALHMG010000038.1, on the reverse strand, counting down.
AAAATCGAGTCGCCAGTAGTAGTTGTGCAGATGGGAAACACCCGCAAAGTTGCCGGCCGTAGTCGAGCGCATCGGCCAGCCATGCTGCGTCTCATTTCGAAATCGCTGAAGACGCCCGGTCGCGCCCATCGCTGGCTCGATGGTGCCGTCATCAAAAAACGTGTACTGCGGAATGTAGTTGTAGGCGCCAACATGGGAAACACTGAATACAACCAGCTCGCTCGTGACCGTACTGCTTGAGCCAAGAACTCCCTGACTCGCTACAACCTGATATTGACGACACACAACGTTCTTTGTTCCGTCAGACACGAGCTGTCCCCCGGGACAGTCCGCGGGAGCCAGATCATTCTGATGTGAGCTCGTGCCAAGACCGTAGTCACTGACATCGTGATATCGAGCACGGTTGTCGTCATAGGGCACGTGAATCTGCGCGACCGCAATCTCCGCAAGAACCTTGCGCTTGATGCCCTGGACGTTGGTGTAATGAATATCGCTGAGGACAACACCCTCTCTGTCTCGACGTTCCCAGCACATCTCCCAACGCGCGCCGTTAGACAACGTCTGGCTGATGTTCCAGGGGGCCGAACATGTTGGGCCGGTGTTCTGCGCATAGCTGACGCTGGCGAATGCCGCGCCCGCCAACACAATAATTGGAGCGAAAATTTTCAGAACCGTTTGCTTCATCATGACAACACCACCTAGTTGAGACTGCTCGTAGCAGTCCAGTCACGAGGAATAAGATGGAAAGTGCTCCATCCAATGTGAAAGCCATCTCGGTCTTCTTCGCGCGGGATGCGCTGATAACTTGTCCGATACCAGATCACCGGATCTGAACCGGCGATGCCTTCACCGTTAACAAATTCATCAACGCTGCGCCCACAACCCGCAACGTTGTCCGTCGCGAACTGCTCGCAGGCACGCCTCTTGGTTACATAAAGATCGCGCTGACTCCAGGGTTCGGTCGAGAGCCCCCTGTAAACGTTGCCGGTTTCGGTAGGCTCCAGGTGATATGAAATTTTGTGGCCGTCGCTGTTTGTTTCATAACCGTCGCGAATCCGCCACGATCTCTTTCGCAGTGGATCGAGCTTCCAGCTGGACTCGGTATTCACCTGGGTGATGTTGAGAAACTTTTTTGAACGCGACGAGTCGGGATTTACCTCGAGCATCTCAACGATGTCGTTGTAACCGTTGTCTCCGATGTCCAGATCCATTCGCCAGATATATTCAACGGCAAATGATTTCGCGACTACCGTACTTCCGTTGGTGGACCCAACCTGCCAGCCAAAATTTGTGTCTGTGCCGACGAACTTGATATTGCCAGCGTGCCCCATGCCCGGTGTGATCACGCCGTCATCGGCGAAGATCCACCGAAGCACGTACTTTCCGGTGGGCAATGTGTAAAGCGCCGACAGCGTCAGCTGAGAACCCTGACGACTGGAGGAGTAGTACTTCCAGGCGTAGCCGCGATTCTCTACTTGCTCGCACAACACCGACCGACCGCTATTCGAGCGCAGCGTACCGTTATTGCAGTTGCTGTACCCCAGGGTCGCCAAATTGTTGCCACCCAGGCCAACTTCCGTCACGTGGGCATACCGAGAGCTGTTGTCATTCAGAATCACGTTCATCTGACCGAGCCCGGCTTCCTTTACGATCTTGCGCCGAATTCCGGTTTCAGTCGTAAAGTGGATATCACTGAACACCACACCGGCACTGTCGTCTGAACGCCAGCACAGTTCCCACCGCGCCCCACCGGGCAACGTGCGATCAATCGTATTCGCGGCGCCACAGCTGATTGCGTTTGCAACCGGTGACATTCCAAACAAACTCATGCACAACGCAACTCCAATCAGGACTCGCAATACAACCTGTTGCACAACACCTACCCCCCAAACTAAAAATACAAACTAGTAGCGAACTTCGCCATCGAGACCCAGGCCGCCGCTGGAAGCCGTTAACACGGTGTTACCTGACAGATCTACAATCGGAGAAACGTCCAGAACAACCTTGTCTGCCGTGTACATCAGAATCTGTGTACAGCGACTGCGACCGCAACGCGTGATGCTTCTGGCGCTGTCGGCGAGATCTCGCGAATCTACGGTGTCGGCAGTAAACGAAAATGCCTTGAAGTGAATTTGCGATATGTCCTGCAGATGCTTGCCGGTCGCACTGAGAAATTCCTGTTCAAGTCTCGAACGTGTGTTCGGGTCCGAAAACACGAGATTTGTGGCCCGCTGAATTTCTTCATCAATCAGCGGAAGCTGCACGTCAGTGAGCGCTGATCGGTGCACAACCTTACCGCTTCTGGCATTCACAACCAGATGGATCAGCTTGTCGGCGTCGTAGTCATAAATGTAGACGTTTGCCCGTCGATTTGAATGTCCCTTTTCACCCGGTCTGCGTTCGACCAGAAGCAAACTTCGTCGACGACTGTCACGTTTTATTTTTTGTGCGATTGTTCGCGTTGTTCTGGCACTCTCGATGCCGGCTTCGATCACCCGCGCCTTTTCTGTCTGACTCAGCGGTGCGCGGTCTTTTGCCGACGCAGGCGTCACAACAAAAAGACTGGCGCAGATAGCAATCACCAAGGTCCCGCGCACGCGGCGAGCCACTACAGTCGAATACATTTCTTTCATCCCCAGCGTCTTAAAAAGACGTCCCCGGGAGACTCATGGACTGTGTACCAGCCAGGTGCGACAAATAGATCGGTACATCAGCGAAATTCGCCTGTCGTCTAGTGCGACATAGTCTGAATTTCAAGTCACCCAACACCTGATGCGAAGAAATTTATTCGACGCCTCGTCGAAATACTGTGATCCATGCTGCTTTGCGGCTGGTGTTTCTTCGTTTGTGGTGCATTGCCCGACTTCGACAAGTCGATTGCCCAATCCTTACAAAGCTGTTTTCAAATTCCACATAAAGAATTCGGGCGTTGTGCCTGGATCCAGAGTTTTACGACAATGACGTTTCTTCCCCGACTCGCACGAACGCATGATTGAAACCCGAAACCTTGAAAGCTTTGGCGCCGAAATCGCCGGAATCAAAATTTCTGACCACCATGACGAGGATACGATTCGTGAGATCCGCAGTATCTGGATGGAGCACGGGGTCGTTGTGTTCAGAGACCAGGGCGAGATCAGTGAAACCGATCTGGTCGCGTTCAGTCGAAGATTTGGCGAACTCGAAATCCACATTCGCGCTGAATATCTGTCGCCAGAAAACCCCGAGATTCTCTATGTCTCGAACATCCAGGACGCCGACCGGAACAAACCGATCGGCATTCTCTCGGATCGCGAGG
>CALHMG010000037.1 GCA_938034705.1 uncultured Gammaproteobacteria bacterium | reverse complement strand
GACGCCAACGACGTCACCGATACCAACACCCTTTGCCCTCAGATTTCCGGCCAGCCGTTCAGTCGCACTTAAAATCTCAGCGTAGGTGACAGACCGTGTCTCGCCTTTCGCGAGCCGCATCTTCCAGGCGACATTGTCCGCGTATCGCTCGAGATTCGGTGCAAGGAATTTCCAGATATCGGCCCCGGAGGCCGTGATTTGTGTATTCATGGCAACGACTCCCTGCCTGATTATTTTTTTCGACTATCTCGCCACAGCAGCGACACCATACGACCGCAAGCACCCTGCCGGCGAAAGGAAAACCAGCGCTCGGCATGGTCATGCGTACAGTGATCTGGCAGACGCGGCGCTTCCACGCCGGCGTTGCCGACAACCCGAGCCGCAAGTCGGTAGAGATCGAGATAAAAGTGGCCAGCTCGACCGGATGCTGCAAAACAGGCACCGGCACCCGTCAACTGTGAAAAAGCTTCACGAACTTCGGGACCCACCTCATAGGCAGACTGCCCAATCGCAGGACCAAACGCGACCTGGACATTACCGGGGTCGGTATCGAGTGCGGCGAGACCCGCCTCGACAACGCCATCGGCCAGCCCGCGCCAACCCGCGTGCACCAGGGCAAGTCGTTCGCCGTCACGGGTCGCGAGAAATACCGGCAGACAGTCAGCCGACATGATCGCCAGAACGACGCCGTCGCGATCGGTAAACGCGCCGTCGGCATCCGGCGAAGGCCCGCCTGTTTCCGCACCTGCGTTGACGACGCGGTTGCCGTGAATCTGATTCAGCCACAGCGGTTCTGACGGGAGACCAAGTTCTTCACGCAGGTGTTTTCTGTTGTTCGCCACCCGCTCAGGATCATCACCGACATGCCCACCGAAGTTGCTCGCGGCGTATGCAGGATCACCATCGACCGCACCGCGCGTTGTTGTGAGCGCGTGGATGCCATCGATCGCCGGCCAGTCGACGCTTACGAATGACAGGTCAGTCATTGATCTCGGTATCCCGCTCGAGCGCCAGCATCAGGTTGCGCATGTCTTCATGAGGCGGCCGTTCAAACACGCGTGTCGAACCGTCTCCAGGATGTTTCAGCTCAAGCCTGCCGGCGTGTAAAGCCTGGCGCTTAAACGCCGACATTACCTGGCGCGTTGCAGCATCTGCTCCGGTCGGTATCGCAAGTCGGCGCCCGTAGGTCTGATCACCGAATACCGGAAATCCCGCGAACGCCATGTGCACCCGGATCTGATGGGTACGGCCGCTTTCAAGGCTGACTTCAAGCGTCGTGTGTTCTCTGAATCGTGTCGTCACCCGGTAATGCGAAATCGCTTCCTTGCCGTTGAACGCCACCGCCATCTTGCGGCGATCTCCCGGATCCCGGCCAATAGGTTCGTCGACGGTGTCGCCCGATATCACACGACCGCACACCACCGCGCAGTATTTGCGCGACACGGATCGAAGCGAAAGCTGTTCTACGAGGGAGAGTCTCGCCGATTCGGTCTTCGCAACCACCATCACTCCCGTCGTGTCCTTGTCGAGGCGATGGACGATCCCGGCTCTTGGGAGAGCAGTCAGGGAAGCATCATGGTTGATCAGCCCGTTCGCAAGCGTACCGGTTTCGTTTCCTGCACCCGGGTGAACCACCAGGCCTGCGGGCTTGTCGATCACGAGAATTTCATCGTCTTCAAAGACAACATCGATTTCAATTGGTTCGGGCAGAATCCGGGTGTCAACCGGCGGCGGGATCGCAACGACAACGTGTTCGCCGCCAAGAAGTGTCTGACGGGTTCGGGCAGCCTCGTCACCGATGACGACCCGTCCTTCTTTCAGCCAGCGCTGTAACGTTGATCGCGACTGATCCGGCATTAACTGCGCCAGTGCCTTGTCGAGGCGGGTACCCGCCATCGTCACCGGGATTTTGAGCACACGTTCGTCACCCTCTGGCGCCTCACCGGAGTCATCGGTCGCTGGTAATGTCTCGTCTGAAGCCATGATTCCGGCACAATCCAGCGAGTTTCCCGGTTCTGACGGGATTACTGCCAAATCTTTAGGTACGTTTAAAATCTGCAATCTCAGGTTCAAGCCTGCACCCGATTCGCGGTATTCTGCGGCCATCTGAAGAAAAACACTATGACTATCAAGATGCCAGCGCGCAAATCCCATCAGCCAGTAAAAACCCGATCCACCCTGTTGCGGCTCAGTCTCTGCACCGTTCTCGCCATCGCGATCGCGGGCTGTGACAAGGCTCGCCTGCGTGATGACCGACCGGATGAATGGCCGGTTGAACGTCTGTACAACGAAGCCAAGCAGTCTCTGACGGACAAGGAATGGGAACAGGCAATCGAGTACTACAAAATGCTCGAGAGAAAATTTCCCTACGGTCAGTACGCCGAGCAGGCCCAGCTTGAACTCGCGTACGCTCACTACAAGGATGGTGAGCGTGAGCTGGCGTCGGCCGAGATCGAACGATTTCTTCAGGTTCATCCGACGCATCCCAAGGTCGACTACGCGCACTACCTCCGTGGTCTTGTGTACTACAACGAAGACGATTCGTTTTTTGGTCGTGTTTCCGGACGTGACGACCTGTCAGACCGCGACCCCGAAAACGCCCGCCAGGCCTTCACGGCATTCCGCGATCTCGTCACGCGTTTCCCCGAGAGTCGATATACGACGGATGCGCGGCGGCGCATGGCTCATCTGCTGAATTCTCTGGCGACGCACGACGTGCGCGTAGCGGACTACTATCTTCGTCGCGGAGCCTGGGTTGCGGTCGTGAACCGAGCCAAGTACGTCATCGAAAACTATGAGCAGACGCCCGCCGTTGAACAGGCGCTCGGTCTCATGGGTATCGCCTATCGCGAGATGGGGATGACAGATCTCGTCAAAGATACGCGCGACGTACTCAAGGCCAACTTTCCCGGCAGTGAGTATCTTGATCAGCTGAACTAGATCACGCGATCTGCGTGACGCCCGGTGCCGCGCTCAATGCCGGCATCGGCTTCTCCTTTAGCCTTCGATCAATCCTGAATCAGTCTTTCGCCGGCGGTTGATGATTGACGCGGTAGCCGGACGTAATCGGATAGCGCCGATCGCGTCCAAACGCACGACGCGTGATGCGTACGCCGGGCGCCGACTGACGACGCTTGTATTCGTTACGGTCAACCATTCGTGTGACGCGATAAACCGTATCGGATTCAAACCCCATCGCAATGATGTCGCTCGCCGATCGATCAAGCTCGATGTACTGCTCGAGAATAGCGTCGAGAATCTCGTACGGCGGCAGGCTGTCCGAGTCCTGCTGATCCGGCGCAAGCTCTGCCGATGGCGGTCGATCGATCACTCTTTGCGGGATAACGGGTGAAATCGAATTGCGATAATTCGACAGCTGATACACGAGCATTTTTGGCACGTCTTTGATCGCGGCGTAGCCACCGACCATATCGCCATAGAGCGTCGCGTAGCCCACCGCCATTTCACTCTTGTTGCCGGTTGTGAGAACCATCTTGCCGGTCTTGTTCGAGATCGCCATCAGTATGACGCCGCGACAGCGCGCCTGAATGTTCTCTTCGGTGGTGTCGACCTTGGTGCCGGCGAATATCGGCTCGAGCTGCCCGAGAAACGCATTGAACGCCGGCTCTATCGGAATGACGTGATGCTCAACGCCGAGGGCTTCGGCTTCGGCCTGCGCGTCCTCGAGACTCATGTCCGCGGTGTATCGCGACGGCATCTGGACGGCAATCACGTTCTCCGGACCAATCGCATCAGCCGCGATTGCGAGCGTAAGGGCGGAGTCAATGCCACCCGAAAGGCCAATCACGACACCGGGAAATCCGTTGCGCCTGACGTAGTCACCAACACCCAGAACAAGCGCGTTGTAAACGCTTTCCTCGGTTGGCTGATAGGCAACGACCTCACTCGGCAGTGGTGCAACCACGCCACCGGCGTCGGTAAATTCGACGGCATCAAGAGCTTCTTCAAATTGCGCACTTCGTGCGACGACGACACCGGCTGCGTCCACGGTAAAAGATGAGCCGTCAAAAACGAGTTCATCCTGCCCGCCAACCCAGTGGGAATAGATAATCGGCAGCGAATTAAGACGAGCACGCTCGCCGATGGTTTTTTCCCGCCTTGGACCCTTGTCAACGTGAAAAGGTGAAGCGTTCAGGTTGAGCAGGATCTCGGCCCCCGCCGCCTTGCAGCGTTCTACGGGGCCGTCATGCCAGGCGTCCTCACAGATCGTGATGCCAACGTTGATTCCTGCGAGTTCAAATACGCAACTTTCGTCGCCTTCGACGAAATATCGTTTTTCGTCAAACACGAGATAGTTCGGCAGGTCCTGCTTGTAATAGCGCGCGACAAGCTCGCCGTCTCGCGACGCCGTCGCCGCGTTACGCAACTCGCCGTCGTGTCGCGACGGATGACCGAACACCGCGGTAATCCCTTTGATCGACTCAATCACACGAGCAACACCGCGGTCCGCTGCGTCAAGAAAGTCTTCTCTCAACAGCAGATCTTCGGGCGGGTAACCCGTCACGGTCAGCTCGGGGAACACCACCAGATCTGCGCCAAGCCGGTCACGTGCCTCGTTGGCCAGCTCGATCATTCGATCAACATTTTTTTCGATGCTGCCTACCTGCACATTGTGCTGTGCGGTGGCGACGACCAGTCGACGGCTCATCTTTATTCTGCGTCTCAATCCGGATGGCGATTTCTGCCCATATTGTGAAGCATACGAGGGCAAGGGGTAAAACAGATCTTTCAACTCGCAGGATGTACACTTGTGAGTGAGAGTTATGCAGACTGGATATATCAAAAAACTGACCGACGTCCCTGCTGACGTATGGAATGCAATGGTTCCGGACGACGCACCGTTTTTGCGTCATGAGTTCCTGTCCGCCCTCGAAGAAACGGGTTGCGTCAGCGAACAATCCGGCTGGATCCCGCATCACATCGTGGTGGTGGACGATGAGATCGACGAGGTCAGCGACCAGAACGAACCCCGGACCGACCCCTCGTCTGAACCCACGTCCGAACGCGAGCTGTCAGACGTAGCTGACTCCGGCGCGCGTGAAACGACAGCGGCTGTCGGTGCGACGAAACCGACGACGGGCGGCAGTTCCGCAGACCCCTCTCGGCGATCCGACACGCCAACCGACTCCTCATCGAGACCCACGGCAGACGGAATGACACTGCTCGGGGCCATGCCCTTTTATCTCAAGTTTCATTCCTATGGCGAATACATATTCGACTGGGCCTGGGCCGATGCCTATGACCGTGCCGGTCTGAACTATTACCCCAAGCTGCTCTGCTCGGTGCCATTCACACCCGTGACCGGTCCTCGATTGCTGGTGAATCCAACCGCGGACCAGGACACCGTCAAGGCGGCGATCGTTCAGACGGCACTGTCCATGGCGACGGAAATGGAAGTCTCTTCAGCGCATTTCCTTTTCACCGACGAAGCCGATACCGCACATCTCGCCCAGGCCGGCCTGATGACGAGAACGGGCTCACAGTTTCACTGGGGGAACGACAACTACGCCAGCTTCGACGACTACCTGGCCGCCCTGTCATCAAAGAGACGAAAAAATGTTCGGCGAGAGCGGCGCCGGGTTGTTGAACAGGGCATCGAGTTCGACAATGTGACGGGTAGCGAACTTACCGAAGAACACTGGGACACTTTCTATCGCTTTTACCGCGCAACGATCGACGTGCGGGGCGCGTCGGCCTATCTTTCGAAAAGCTTCTTCAAGAAAATCGGTGAAACCATGAGTGACCGCATTTTGCTGACGCTTGCGCGACACGATGGCAAACACGTAGCCGGCGCGCTCAACCTGATTGGAGACCGGACGCTGTATGGACGCTACTGGGGCTCGACCGGTTACTTTGACGATCTTCACTTCGAGACCTGTTACTACCAGGGCATTGACTACTGCATAGCGAACGGCCTGCAACGTTTTGAAGCCGGCGCTCAGGGTGAGCACAAGCTCAATCGCGGACTACTGCCCGTTAAGACCTGGTCGGCCCACTGGATCAGTCACCCACAGTTCGCAGACGCGATCGGAGATTTCCTGGACAAGGAAAAACAGGGCGTGAGTCGATACGTGGACGTCATGCATGCCCACACGCCGTTTCGCAAGGCTGGCGACGAAACCGGCGAGTAGCCTTCGACTCGAACATGATTGTCCTTGCTCCAGATGCCCCGGCTGACGCTTTCCCACCCGTAGCCAATGCCAGCCCCGAAGGCATTGTCGCTATCGGTGGCGATCTCAGCGTCCCACGACTGGTCGAGGCATACCGGCGCGGCATTTTCCCGTGGTACAACGATGAGCAGCCGATACTCTGGTGGTCGCCGGATCCACGAACGGTCATCTACCCCCCGGATCTGGTCGTTCGCCGCTCTTTGGCCAAACGCATTCGCAACGCCGGATTTCATGTGTCTCTTGATCAAGATTTTGAAGGCGTGCTCGATGCCTGCCGGGGACCACGGCGCGGTCACGAAGCGGGCGAAACGTGGATTACGGACGACATGGCGCAGGCCTACGTCAATCTGCACCATCACGGGTTCGCCCATTCGGTCGAGGTCAGCTTCCAGGACCAGCTGGTTGGCGGTCTTTATGGCGTATCATGCGGTTCAATGTTTTTCGGCGAAAGCATGTTCAGCCATATGCCGGATGCGTCAAAAGTCGCACTGGTATGGCTGGTTCGCCAGCTCGCTTTGTGGGGTTTTGAGGCAGTGGATTGCCAGCTACCCTCTGATCATGTATTTCGAATGGGGGCGCGGGAAATCAGTCGTGGACGTTTTCTCGACGAACTTGCCACCGCCCTGCTCGTGCCGGACCGGACCGGCCGCTGGACTTTCGAGATATCCGATCCGCTGAACATCCCTGGCTGAACCGGATGATGCGGCGGCGAGTACCGATTTGAATTTTTGAACCTTATTGATCGTTGGTTTCTCAGGTTATGAACATACGCTTGCAGGTCTTCTCAAAAGACCCGACCGGCCTTGAACGACAGGCACCCCAATCCCTGTGATTCCAGAGCGCACCCCCAGCTTCTTTTTGTCTACACCTCACGAGTGTTCATACCTCGAAGACGAGGTCGCGACGACGCTTCTCGTCGACCCCCGGATCCAGGTAGCGCCAGAGCAGTACGACAGCCTGGTTAAACGCGGCTTCAGACGCAGCGGCACTCTTGTGTACCGACCCCACTGTCCAAACTGTCAGGCTTGCGTGCCTGTACGCATTCCGGTGCGGGCGTTCAAACCAAACCGCGCGCAGCGACGCACGATCAAACGCAACAGCGATATCATCGTTTCCGAACATGCCCCGGCGCTTGATGATGAACACTTCGATCTTTACCGGCGCTACCAGAGCGCGCGTCATACCGGCGGCAGCATGGACGACCCTGACCCCGCCAAGTTTGAAGATTTTCTTGTCAGCACCGACATGGATACCGTGTTTCTGGACATGCGCCTTGACGGCAAACTCGCGTGCGTTGCCGTGATCGACAAACTGGTTGACGGTCTCTCGGCGATCTACACCTTTTTTGACCCGGAACTTTCGGCTCGCGGACTTGGCAGTTTCGCGATTTTGTGGGAAATCGAGGCCGCAAGATCTAATGCACTTGACTGGCTGTATCTCGGTTACTGGATCGAGGAGTGCGACAAGATGAGCTACAAGACCACATACAAGCCAATACAGGGATACCTGAACGGCCGCTGGACAAGCCTGCACCCGCCTGGCGACGGTTCATCGCCGATGCCGGTCGGATCGATAACGAGTTGAAACAACGCTGCTGCGGCCCCATATAGCGTCCAGAACGAGCGTTATGTGCGCAGAAGTCGATATCCGGCAGTCCCCACGGTTTACGCCCGTTCGACCTTGCGGCATGATTACGCCCGCTGACACACCACAATCTGGAGCAGTTCTTGGCTAAAGAAGATCACATTGAAATGGAAGGCACGGTTCTCGAAACCCTTCCAAACACTCAGTTTCGAGTCGAACTCGAAAACGGTCACGTCGTGACCGCACACATTTCCGGGAAAATGCGCAAGCACTACATCCGGATCCTTCGTGGTGACAAAGTTACCGTACAGCTCACGCCTTACGATCTGAGCAAAGGCCGCATCACCTACAGAATGCGTTAATCATCTCGCGCCGCGCGGGCGAACAGCCAAATCGACCTTGCGCAACGGCCACGCGCGACCTGCCACCAGCTACAAGGATCCAGACGCATGCGAACCCATCCCCTGACGCAGTTTGCCTTCAAGCAAATGGACCACAAGCTTCTGACAACTGTCTTGAGCCTGACTCTGCTCGCCACACCGGTTGTGTCCAGCGCAGGTGAAGCCGACGTGGTCGACGCGACGATCAGCTGTGACTCCAGGCGCGTGTGCAGTTTTTCGGTATCGGTCAAACACGCGGATACCGGGTGGGATCACTACGCTAACCACTGGCGGGTGCTGACACCTTCCGGGGAAGAGCTGGGCAAACGTGTTCTGCATCACCCACACGAGAACGAGCAGCCATTTACGCGCTCACTCAGTGGCGTGAAGATTCCTGCCGACGTCGAAAGCGTTACCCTGGAAGCCCACGACAGCGTCCATGAGTACGGCGGCAAGGTTTTCACCCTGGCCGTTCCGGGAAACTAGTTCTCGCGTCGATCTATTTGAGTTGATGCATTCGAGTTGATGCATAAGGGCGCTGACGCTGCCTTAAATTGCATGGCCGGCAACGGCCCCGTCCCTTCCTGAATCCGAGCGCGGGAACCTGCGCCTACAGCAGTCGCAGCCGTTCGCGTAGCGGGCTCGTGCGCGGAAAGTGCGCGGCAAGAAACTCCATCTGGTCAGTCAGCACCCGTCGTCCTCGAAGATAGACATATTCAGCGTGCGTGGGCATGAACGGAACCGCAAGCAGGCTCATCCCCGCCTCTTCCGGTGTTCTGCCTGCCTTGTGGTTGTTGCACCGTTTGCAGGCGGTAACAACGTTGGTCCAGGTGTCACGCCCGCCGCGACTGATGGGTGTAATGTGATCGCGAGACAACGCCTCTGAATTGGGTCGGTCGCCACAGTACATGCACAAAAAACCGTCGCGTGAGAAAAGAGCGTCGTTGTTAAGAGGTGGTTTGTAGCCCGTTCTCGAACGCACCTTGGCGTACTGGTCACCACGGGTCGCGATAATTGAGTTCACCTGAATGACACTACGTTCGCCCGTTCGCGCACTGACCCCGCCATGCACCTCATACAGCACGGACCCGAGTGAGTAGACAACCTGATCGAGGTGATAGAGACGTACGGCTTCCCGATAGGAAATCCAGTCCAGAGGCATTCCGGAAACATCGGTCCTCAGACCCTTTTGCTCGAGTGCGTACATTGACGACTTCTCCAAGAATCAGCCGGCACTTTGCGGCAGGTACATTAAACCAATATGGCGCCGGCCTGGCCAATGTCACGCCCGATAGATGAGCATCGTTCACCGATTCCGGGGCCACAGGGAGTCCAATCTCCCCGGACAGGGCGAAAAAAAAGCGTGCCGCAGCACGCTTCCCCGAATTCGTCGATCCGGGCGCAGCCCGTGAGCGACGGGTGCGGGGGGCATCACCCGCCAGCCGCTCTCAAAAGCCGTTTACTTGATTTTGGCTTCCTTGTAGATCACGTGCTTTCGCGCGACGGGATCGTACTTTTTCATCTCGATCTTTTCAGTGATCGTCCGCTTGTTCTTGGTGGTCGTGTAGTAGTGACCGGTTCCTGCCGAAGAAACCATTTTAATCTTGTCGCGCATTGTTCAGATACTCGCTTCGTTGGGTCTTGAATTCTTTAAGTTCGTCGCGGGTGAAAAGCCTGCTCTGCTCACGTCATTGTAGACGATCATCGGGCACCGGCTTCACCGACTTTGAGTTCGGTCTGAGTTCGGTCTGAGTTCGGTCCGGGGTTTACCGGACCTAGACCTTCACACCTTTGGCCCGGATATCCTTGAGCACCGAATCGATGCCGTTCTTGTCGATAATCCGAAGACCTTTGGTCGAGACACGCAGGCGAACCCAGCGGTTCTCGGTTTCAACCCAGAAGCGCTTGTTATGAAGGTTGGGTTGGAAGCTGCGGCGGGTCTTGTTGTGCGCGTGCGATACGTTGTTGCCGCGCATGACGCCCTTGCCGGTTACCTGACAGATGCGACTCATGATGTTTGCTCTCGAAACGGTGCTGTTATCTACTGGGTTCAGAACTTCTGGGTACCGGCGACAGCACGAGAAAGTGCCTCTCCGGGAGGCGGTTTGTACCATGACCGACGGCCAAATCCCAGCCCGAGCGGCGAATCGGGGTGTTTTCGCCTCGAAAGCGCCCGGATTGGCGCCAGCTCGGGGAATCGGCAGGTCGCGCTGATGAAAAACACGACGCTGCCGGCGGGTCCCGGCGCCGTTACAACGACCGCCAGAGGTGCCACCGGCGTGGCCGCGGAACCCTGCGAATGGGTGACCAAAGTCCTTAAAAAATAGTATCGGTTTGTATCCCTTGTATCACCCAACGCCGGTCGCCATGACGACCCAATCACATCGGCGACACACTTCGGATCACTCGAAGTTCCGCAAAGCAGACAAAGCTGCAGGATTCAACCGATCAAGTGACTCAATCGGGAAAAACGTCCACCCCGCCTACCGTCAAAACGTCCA
>CALHMG010000036.1 GCA_938034705.1 uncultured Gammaproteobacteria bacterium | reverse complement strand
GGCGACCCCGCGACTGCCCACACCTACAGCGATGGTCTCGCCCGCCTTGATCGTGCTGCGCACCTTTTCGGTTTGCAGCTCTGCGGTCACGGCTGCGGGAATATCTGCCAGAGCGTGGCTGTCAAAGGTCTGCGTGACCCGGTGCATGTTCGGCAACTCGATATCGAGTCCGCCTGCGATATTGATTTGTGTTTTCATGCTGGTGAGTTTACCCGGTAATGAGGCTCGTTAAGTGTGCTAATTTTCATTCCTTGGATCCGGGGCAGGTCACGCTAAGTATATGAATACGCGATCAGAGGATGATCCCCGAGTCAGCGGCCGAGTCGTTGGAATCCTGCTCTTTCTGCTCGCCCAGTTTTTCGCGTCCTGGCAGGCTGGATTCAGCAAACTCGCGGTATCCGATCTCCCGGTCATGATGGTGGTGTGGGGGCGTTTTGCCGGCGTGCTGACGGTAGCGCTGGTAATGGCCTTGGTCACCGTGACCCGCGCGCAGCTGATGCCGAATCGACCCTGGCTGTACGTGCTTCGTGGCGCGCTGCTGGCGGTGGCCTCGATTTCGTTTGTGGTGACGACCAAGCATGTACCACTCGCGGACGCGATCGCAGTGGCCTTCGTATATCCCTTTATTGTCACGGCACTCGCACCCTGGATTCTCAGGGAGAAGGTCGGTCTGATTACCTGGGTGGCCGTGATGGCGGGGTTCATTGGCGTATTGGTAGTTGTCAGGCCCGGCATGCATGGTTTTGAACCGCTGATATTCGGGGCTCTGGTGGCAGGCATAGCCTTTGCGGTTGTTCTGGTTCTGACCGGACTGCTGGCGCTTCGGGCGCCGCCGGTGGTGACGGTGTTGTGGACGGCGGTGACGTCGGTTGCCATCACATCGCTGGCGCTGCCGTTTATGTGGGTGACGCCGACCCTGTATCAGGCCGGTGTTCTTGTGCTGGTCGGCGCTTTCGCGGCCGGCGGCAATATTCTGCAGCTGTACGCAGCCCAGAAGTGTGATGTGTCGGTGCTCGCCCCGTTCGGATATTCAGAAATCATCACGATGACGGTGATAGGTGTCATTCTTTTTGGCGACTGGCCCGACTACGTAACCTTCATCGGGATGGCCATCATCATGGTGAGCGGCCTTGTGGTGGCGTTTACCACCGTGCGCAAGTCATGAGCTTGCGGCGGCTTCTTCGGAATAGTCTTCCGTGTACTCTTCGGTATAGTCTTCGTCGTCATCGAGAGGCGACTTGCTATGACCCTGCACGTTGAGTACGCACCTGAAGGCATCGATTTGCTTCGAGTCCGCGATGGATTTCAGCTTTGAAAGCGTGTGACGACCGCCCGATACGTCGACAAGATAGTCATGGGTCGGCTGAAGCACCTGGGACTCGGCGATCAGGCGCCAGTGCTTGTCGTTAAACTTCACGCTGCGAGCCAGGAACGCCGGAATAGTCTCTTCGAGCTCATCCACGTAATCGTCCGGGAGGACGGTTACGGCAGCCATCTGCTTTCCTAGTTTCAGCACGCCGATGTCAAACTCTTCTTTGCTGACCGTTTCGACCCAGCGTATTTCGCCAGGCACAAACACATAGCTGGAAGAGTATCGCGTCATCACGCACACCAGATCGCCGGTGCGGGCCGCGACGCCCACCGCCTTGACGCGCAATCGCATGCCGGTTTCGGATTCGTCAATCACTTCGGCACTGAAGCACTTCTTCACCAGCTGGCCGACTTCCTTGAGTCGGCCTTCGTCCGTCAGGTCGTCCCGGCTGAAGACATCTTGCGCCTTCACTACGAATTCATGGATTGGCTTGACGCTGAACTGGACGTTGACGTCTATGCCGCTTCGGATTCGTTCGGCCCCTCGGACCGGTGTCTTGCCCCATGAGGACATCAGATGCCGGAGAAGAACCTGCAGAGTCTTGGGGCTTTCCTTTTTCAGGACATTAAGCGTGATGGCGTTGCCTTCGCGTACATTCTTCAGGCAGATGCCGGTCTGAATCACGGCGCGTGATGTATCGATAAAGACTTCGTTACCTTTGGGCTTAAGGTCCTCATCCTCTTTCTCTTTCAGTGGAGTCGCGGGGCCGTCAACAGCGGGGTCTATCTTGAACCGGATTCGTTTTCCGGTCTTCGGTTTGTGCTTTTGAGTGGCTGTGATGAGAGGTAATTCGTCGACCAGATCAACAGCGAGCCGGCGTACCTTCAACAGGTCGCCTTCGCTCAACTGCTGAGGGTTCGCAAGGCCACACAGCGTCAGGACCTTGTAGTGGTTCTGAAACGTAAGGTTCTTTTCCTGGTTGCGCAGGAAGAACCGCTGATGTGACGGTTTTTGCTTGCCCTTGCCGTCGAGACGGCCAATCGCCAGGCAGTGGACGCGGATCCAGAATTCGCTTTCGATGCGAAGAGATGCCTTACCCATGATCATGAAGACGGCGTCGAGCAGTTCGAGCTCCCACTCGCCCCATTGTTCGGGGTTGAGTTCGCACTTTTTCTTTTTCGCGGCACGCTGCTTGGCGCATTCGTCAGCCAGAAAATACAGAACGTTCTGTACCATGTTCAGCTGATCGAGTTGGGCCTGGGGTATGGGCATCGTCAGACCGATGCTGCCTTC
>CALHMG010000035.1 GCA_938034705.1 uncultured Gammaproteobacteria bacterium | reverse complement strand
AACACCAGAGAAGTCGAGGAATCGCGCAAGCTTCGAGCGGGTCGTGCAGTCAGGATGATCAAAGGTTGCGGCCAATGCCGGAAAGTGGAGCCAAAGCGATGTCGCAAGCTCATCGGCAAGATCCTCGATGCCTGGTCTGATCGACTTTCCGAGAAGAGCAAGTTCGATCCTTACACGTTCGGAATGCGTGAGGCCTTCCTTCTCGATAAAGCGGACCAACTCCGCCAACGTGTCGGCCGGCCGTTTTGCCAAGAGATTGGCAAGTTGATCCACGACCAGCTGGTTGCGGTCAAAGTCACCTCGACGAAGTAACGCAACAAGCCCTGGGATTCCCAGTCTTGGAAGAGCATCGAGCTGAGCTACGTCGAGAACCTCATGGAAGGTTCCCGTCATGAGAAAGTGCTCGACGATTAGCTCGACGCTTCGATCGGCTCGAAACCCTAGCCTGTCGTGTAGTTGCTCTCGAGTTCCAACCTGTACGTCAGCGACGTTCTCTGACTCACCAAGCGGAAGTCGTGGGATCGACCAATCGGCCAACACCAACTCGACCCGGTAGAGGCCAGCGGGTAGCTCGTCTGCTCCAAAGGTCATGGTGGTGGTTGTGCTGCCGGAATCTTCCAGCCGAAACTGCACAGGCGGATCCCATGGCCGGTGAAGGGGCCAGAACCGAGCGGTGCGCCCCTCCAAAGGTCGGTTCTGTTCGAACGAAAGGTGGACGGTGCTACTTGCGTAGGTCAACGTCGTATCAACCCGTAGATCATTGACAAGGAACTCGGGCCGAATAGCGGCAAGCGGCACTTCAGCGATGCCAACTCGAAGTCGCAACTCAAGCGTCGACGAGTCAAGACTGCGAAGCGTGTCGAGGAAAGCAGCGATCGAGAAGGAGAAAGACCCGGACGTCTTGCCGCTCTGTGCTTCGCTCGACTGGACCAGAACTCCATCGACCACGAGTTCAAGAGCGACGTGCACGCCAGGCCGACCAACTGCGCCGCGAAGTCCTGCCACAGACCCATCGAGCAGATCCGACATCGAAAGCTCGTTTGCCTCCGTGTGCGAACCACCGATCCAATCCCAGGTGAGGACGGGGAGGTGCAAACGAAACGCCGCCGTGGACCCGGACGAGTCTGATGCTTCCAACTCAATCGACGACTGACCCTGCCCACCCTCAATCGAATCGACGAACTTCTGGACACCGTTGACCATGACGCCAACCGCGGCCGCAACGCTCAACGTGAGTGGCGGATGGCCGGGCACCGCGATTCGATCTTCGGCCTGGATTGTCAATCCTCGAACGAAGAGGAACTCAGCTCGAAGATCGGAGCCAAGCGGTCCGCGAACCCGCAACGTCACCTCCGCA
Organism: uncultured Gammaproteobacteria bacterium; assembly: GCA_938034705.1. Classification (GTDB taxonomy): domain Bacteria; phylum Pseudomonadota; class Gammaproteobacteria; order Arenicellales; family CALHMG01; genus CALHMG01. The sequence continues at coordinate 1,587 of CALHMG010000035.1, read as the reverse complement.
ACTCCACCAGGCTGAGGCAGCAAAAGGGAACCGTCGCTGTCCCGCGGAACCGAGTCAACACTCAGCTCCCGCTTTTCGCCGTTTACGACAAGCTCAATCTTCCAAGCCTCATCTGATTCGCCAGACGGAAGCCGCAACGCCGGCATCGCAGAATACATAGCAGCGCCCGTGAGGCCAGTGGCCTTCTCTAAGGCATCACCAACGAGCTCTGGCCGCCTCTCCTTTTCGACCGGCAGCACCTGGCCGCCAACAACAAACTCTGAAGCATCAGAAAGGTCGACAGACGTAGCGGTAAAGCCTTGCCACTCTCCGGAAAACTCGGCGAATCGAGAGCCGTCAATGCCAATAGTGGTTGCATGCAAAACCAGGACGGGGCGATTCGGCAGTGACTTTTGATTCGGTAACAGGATCTCGGTTGCTGCGTCGAAGAACAGAACGGGCGGATCGGGATCTGGCGGAAGACCGTTAAAGGAGCGGCTCCTAAGCACCGCATCGCTATTCGTAAGCAGCGAAACATCCCAAGCCTCAGCCCTAGGCAGTGGAATCTCTCTGGTTTGATCGTCCGACGTGGCTACTGACGAGAACTCCCCGTTGCTTTCAATTCGCCATCTCGATGAGACCAGCCCGACAGGGACGGCTGGAAGACTTACCGTTGGACCAAAGAAGTCGTATGGGTCGAGGCGAATGCGTGGGCTTGGCGTTCGGACCCGCCGCCGCGACACAACATCGGAACCCTCCCGTAACGAGTCGAACACGTACCTCGGTAATCCACAGGACGGAAAGTACTCATCGTTGTCATCGTTTACGACGTCGATGCAGCGGTCGACATAGTCCATAGCAAATTGCTCGCCGAAGCGAAGGAAGTGCTCAATCGGCTTGTCGATATTGGCGAAGGCCGACTTCATTCGGAACCAGGTAGAAACCAGCTCTGCCGCGTCCGAACCGTGGCGATCAAGCCCTCGAACTAGCAGTTCTCGGAAGTCATCCAAGCAATACTGAGGTATGCCACCGTGCAGAAGTATCCGACCAACAAATTTGAACGCTTGCTGTTCATCGAAGGCAGGAAGGGGCGCAAGACCATTCCGCTTGGTCAACTCAAGAAAGAGCCTTCCCGACTCGTTGCCAAACCCTTCAGAGTTTGGCGTCGACCAGTACTCGCCACCCGAATAGTCGAAGACGCCATGACCAACTAAGTGACAAATGAACAGGGCTGGAAACTCATGGGCCATTTCATCGACGTCGTTTTCAAAAGCCTCGAGGACTACCCCAGCGGATATACAGACCTCCTCGTGCAACGCTCGATCGAAACCGATTTCGGCAACCAAGCGAGCCGAACGAAGCCGGTGCCGCAGTTCGAGCTCAAACGTCCTGATCTCTTCGCCTAAAGCCGAAGTATCTCGAGATCGCGATGGAGACTTCTTCGGCAGACTGAGTCGAGGCAACTGAGTCTCAGGCACAGGTAAACGAGCGGCCGCCGGCTCAGGATTTAGCCGAGCATCTTCGATTTCAATCGTCCATATTTCCCGGGTGACCCGCTTGTATTTTGAGGCACTTCGTAACAGCCCCAACAACTGCGCTTCGACAAGA
>CALHMG010000034.1 GCA_938034705.1 uncultured Gammaproteobacteria bacterium | reverse complement strand
CGGCTACGCGAATCAAAACGGGCAACCGTATGTGTCGATCGGACGTGAGCTCGTGCGGATGAACGAAATCCCGCTCAAGGAGGTGAGCCTTCAGAGCATTCGCAAATGGCTCGACGACAATCCGGACCGCGCCGCTGAGCTCTACAACAAAAACCCGTCCTACGTTTTCTTCGCGATGAATTCGAACGGCGCCCAGGCACCCAAAGGATCACTTGCCGTGCCGTTGACGGGTGAGCGCAGCATCGCGATCGACCGCAGCCTGCTACCGCTCGGTGCGCCGATCTGGATTGATACCACCCTGCCAACCCCGGGCGAGCCGGCGTTCAGGCGCCTGGTGATGGCTCAGGATACCGGCGGCGCCATCAAAGGCGCGGTGCGGGCGGATGTGTTTTTTGGAAGCGGCGATCGTGCCGAGCTGCTGGCCGGCAACATGAAACAGCGTGGCAAACTGTGGGTGCTGGTGCCGCGGCCTTAAGCGAACCGCGAGAACGCGCTACTTAGCCCGCCGACGGTTGCTCTTTCACAATCGCCTGAAGTTCGGCGCCGATCACATCTCGTCGCCAACCTGACAGCAGTCGCGAACGCTCGGGCTCGTGGATCAGCAGCTCAACGCCCTGGCGGTTACCCAGCATCGATGCCGCAAGCTCCAGCGACTCGGCTTTTTCCTTGATGACTTTCATCAAACGCTTGCGCAACTCGTTCTCCGCCTTGTCAGGCCGGCCGCGAGATTCAACCAGCACGCCAACATCATCAGACAGAGGCGCCGCCATCAGTTTGAATATCTGATCGGCATAACGGTCGACGGTGCGTTTGCCAACGTCCTGAATCTGACCGAGGGATTCTGGCGTCGTTGGGTTCTCGCGAGCGATATCGATCATTGATCGATCCTTGATAATCCACTCCCGTGGCAGGTCGCGTTCAAGCGCCTCTTTTTCACGCCACTCGGCAAGCCGGGCCGCCTGGTGCTGCGCGGGCGCCTTGAGTCCCCCGAGCCCCTTGACCCGCTTCCAGACGTCGGCCGGATCAACAAAATACAGCGACGGGTCGTCGAGAGTCGCAAACTCTTCTACCGCCCAGGACTCCCGTTCCTTTTCGCTCAGGGACGCGGCGAGCTGGTCGTGAACCTCATGAAGATGCAGCACGTCGTCCAGGGCATATTCGATTTGCGCATCGCGCAGCGGACGCCGACTCCAGTCCGTACGGGTTTCACCTTTGGGCAACACCGTGCCGGTCAGTCTTTCAACAATTGCCGCATAACCCACCTGCTCACCGTGTCCGATAAGCGCTGCCGCAATCTGGGTATCAAAGACCGGGCTCACTACAAATCCGAAGCGCTGGTACAGCACCTCAAGATCCTGACGGGCCGAGTGGAAAATCTTGACGACCTGATCGTCTTCGAGAATAGCGGCGAGCGCCGACAGGTCCTCGATGGCCAGCGGATCGATGCAGGCCGCGTGGCCGTTGCCCGAAACCTGAATCAGACACAATCTCGCGTGGTAGGTCCGCTCGCGGACGAATTCTGTATCGACACCAATAATCGGGCAGTCGGCGATGCTCTGCAAAAACGCCGCAAGGTCTGCGGTGTTATCGATAAGCGGCTTGGAATTGGACATTCGCGCTGGCTCTTGCATTACTTTTGGCTTGATGGCACAGGCCGTTCGGCCGCCCGTGTCGCGTCCAGTCTTGGTATGATGGCGTGACCGGATGGCCGCATTGAATCAGTCTGACCCCGGTATCGCAATCTATATAAAGTCGCCGAAGTCTTTATTGAGCTGTTCCCGAGCACATCAACGCCTTACCCGAACCGGGTGAGACCGGAACATTCACAAAGACACTTCGGAAACACACGAATTCACACGGTATCCGTATGCAGTCGTTTCTAGGCACACTCTTGCAGCTTTGCATGGTCCGGGGTAAGCCCCAGGATCTTCCAGCGTCTTCACAGTTTCTCGTAGTCGCAATGATCGCCTACGTCGTCACCAACCTGATCCCGTCATTTGGTCATGACAGTTTCGGCAGACTGGTGATGCTGTCCGGCGCGGAGGCTTTCGCAACGCTTGGCGTACTGTGGGTGTTCCTGCGGGTGTCACAAAAATCGCCGCGCTTCACCCAGGCCGCAATCGCAATCTTTGGTGCGCTCGCCTTGGCCCAGCTGATTACCGCGCCGTTCACCGCGAGCTTCGCGTCGTCTTTTCAGAACAGCGAAGGCGGGCTGGTTATCGGTCCCGACGCGCCGCTGATCCCATTGCTGCTGCTGGGAATTTGGTTCATCGCAATCATGGCCAACATCTTGCGCCATACTTTCGAGACCACTCTGTTCAAAGCGGTACTCATGACCTTTGGCATGAAACTGCTGGCGATGTTCTTTGTCAGCCTGTTACTTGCACCGACAGCGATGAGTCCAGCGACGTCGTCTTAAACCGGTACTCTATGCACCTTCACATTCTAGGGATCTGCGGCACCTTCATGGGGTCCCTGGCGCTACTCGCGCGCGAGCTGGGTCACACGGTGACCGGCTCTGACCAGAACGTCTACCCGCCGATGAGCACGCTGCTCAAAGATCAGGGCATCGAAATCCTGACGGGTTATGACGCCGATCAGCTCGACCCGGCGCCGGATCTCATTATTGTCGGTAACGCGATGACGCGCGGCATTCCCGTCGTCGAAGCGATGCTCGATCGACATCTGCCCTTTACCTCAGGCCCGGCGTGGCTCGGACAGGCGCTCTCGGCTGACACACGCGTTATCGCGGTTGCGGGCACGCACGGCAAAACAACTACCTCGAGCATGATCGCGTGGATACTTGATCACGCGGGTTACGAGCCAGGTTTTCTCATTGGCGGCGTGCCTTCCGGCTTCTCGGTGTCTTCAAGAATCGGCGCGGGCGCCTGGTTCGTGATCGAAGCCGATGAATACGACACCGCGTTTTTTGACAAGCGATCGAAGTTTGTCCACTACCGCCCCGACGTTCTCGTACTGAACAATCTTGAATTCGACCACGCAGACATATTCGAAAATCTGGCCGCGATTCAAAAACAGGTTCACCATGTCGTGCGCATCGTGCCCCAGGCAGGTCTGGTGATCGCTAACGCGGCGGACCAGAACATTCACGACACGCTTGAAATGGGATGCTGGACGCCGATCGAAACCTTCAACGGCAACACCCGGCCCGCGGTCACCGATATTCCACCGCGGCTTCGCCTCGTAAACGTGTCGGATGACTACACCAGATTGACCGTCGCTGAAGGTGACGATCAGCACGACATCAACTGGCAACTCGCCGGTCAACACAATGTCGAAAACGCCCTCGCCGCCCTCACCGCATGCAGAGCGACGGGGCTCAGCCTGAAAGCCGCCTGCGCCGGCCTCGCCTCGTTCAAACCAACCAGGCGGCGTCTGGAGCTTCGGGCCGAGTCGGACGAGACTCGCCTTTACGATGACTTTGCTCACCATCCCACCGCAATCAGGCTCACGCTCGATGCGGTCAAATCGCGTCACCACGGCGCACGCATCATCGCGTTACTCGAGCCCCGCTCGAACACCATGAAAATGGGCGTCCACCGTGACACGCTGGCCGAAAGCCTCGCCGATGCGGACCTCGCGTTGGTTTTGCTCGACGAAGGCCTCGACTGGACGCTGGATCAGACCGGGCATATTTCGACCTTTTCCGGCGTTGACGCGCTTGAGCAGGCGGTCCAAAAGCTCATCGAGCCCGGCGATCAGATCGTAATCATGAGTAATGGCGCGTTTGGGGGAATTACCCAGCGCCTTGCGGACTGGCTGAACGCCTCATGAACCGACAATTAACCCAGCATGAATGCACCGGCGATTAGCCACAAACCCCTTATCTGCGGTGACAGAAGGCGTGGGTGAGGGATGAACTTTCTTCTATAATTCAGGTCAGACGGACCGTGAAACTTACAACGGACATTTTTCAAGGAGATTGCAACCTGATGTCGATCAGAACCAAGACTTTCGCCGGCGCCCTCGTAGCCATTGCACTCAGCACGTTTGCAGCGCTACCGGCAGCCGCCCAGAATTACGAAGCCGGTGTGCACTACGCCCCTTTGAAAAAGCCAGTCCCGGTCGCGACCGGCAGTAACATCGAGGTCCGCGAACTCTTCTGGTACGGATGTCCGCACTGTTACGAGTTTGAGCCTCACATACAGAAGTGGCAGAAGAACAAGCCGGACAATGCCGAATACGTTGCGATGCCAGCTGTATTCCGTCAGTCCTGGGAATTTCATGCCCGCGCGTTCTACACGTTTGAAGCGCTTGGCCTTGGCGAGAAAGCTCACGTCGACTTTTTTGACGCGATCCATCGGGACCGCAAGTTCAAGCAGGCCGACCAGACTCCCGAGAAGCTCGGCGAGTGGGCAGAGTCACTTGGCGTAAAGAAGCAGGACATCATTGATGCGTACAGCTCGTTCGCGGTCGACACCAAAGTTCGTCAGGCCAAGAAGTCCGTGTTCTCTTACGAAGTCACCGGCGTCCCGGCGATTATCGTTGACGGAAAATATCGTACGTCAGGATCGATGGCCGGCACCTATGAAGAGCTGCTGAAAGTTATTGACTTCCTGGTCGCTAAATCTGCCAAGGAAAGGTAAGCAAACGCGTTAGCTTGCAGAAACTGCAGACAAAAAAAACCGGCAAGCAAACGCTTGCCGGTTTTTTTATGAATCAATCGAAATCGATTAACGCTTCAGTGCGTCACGGATTTCTTCGAGCAGCACTTCGTTACGAGGTGGTGCTTCCGGCTCAGCTTCTTTCTCACGCTTCGCCTTGTTCATCGCCTTGATCAGAATGAAGATCACCCACGCTACGATGATGAAGCTGATAATCGCATTGATGAACAAGCCCCAGTTAATCGTTGCGGCGCCCGCTTCTTTCGCGGCTGCCACTGTGGCGTACTCGCCTTCACCCAGCAGAGTGAAGATATTCGAGAAATCTACTCCCCCGAGGAAGTAGCCAACGATCGGCATAATGATGTCGTTAACAAGACTTTGAATCACCGTGCCGAATGCAGCACCGATCACCAGACCCGTCGCCATATCGACCAGGTTGCCCTGCATGGCGAACTCTTTAAATTCCTTAAACATGCTCTTCCCTCCCACGGGATTAGTGTTTTCTGGCTTGAGCCCCAAGACACACGCCTTGAGACCGCGCGAATCATACCGAAGCATCGATGGTGGTCAACCGAGTCCGCAGCAATACACGGTGTTTTGTTGCATAATTTGGCGATTGGACGCCGGTTATCGGTCAAACAGCCCAACCGTCGTAGACAATGCAAACCAATTACCCAGCAGCCAACAAAGGACATCACCGTGGCCGAACCCACTCGAATACTGCTTGGAGGCTCAGATGCCGGTCAGGAACATCTCATCGCCTCGATGGGCAACCGTCATGGATTGATCGCCGGTGCAACCGGTACCGGCAAAACGGTTTCGCTACAGGTGCTCGCCGAAGGCTTTTCGCGCATCGGGGTTCCTGTATTCATGGCCGATGTCAAAGGTGATCTTTCCGGACTGGCCAAGCCCGCCAACCCGCATCCCAAGATCGACGAACGCATCGAGAAGATCGGCATCACCGACTATCGTGCAGGTCCAAGTCCTGTTGTCTTCTGGGACCTTGATGGCGAGAACGGCCACCCCATCAGAGCCACGATTTCTGATCTCGGCCCGCTGCTCCTGTCGAACCTGTTCGAACTCAACGAAACGCAAACCGGCGTGCTGTATACGGCGTTCAGAATTGCAGACGAAAACGGTCTGCTGCTGCTTGACCTGAAGGACCTGCGCGCGATGCTCGCGTGGATGGCCGAGCACAACAAGGAAATCAGCAGCGAGTATGGCAACGTCTCCAAAGCGAGTGTCGGTGCGATCCAGCGTCGCCTGCTGGTTCTTGAAGAAGAAGGCGGTGAGAAATTCTTTGGCGAGCCTGCGATCAAGCTCGACGATTTGATGATGACTGACTTCTCCGGCAACGGCGTAATCAGCGTCCTCGACGTGACCCGCCTGGTCTCCGAATCACCGCGACTGTACGCAACGTTTCTGCTCTGGCTGCTGGCCGAACTTTTCGAAAACCTCCCCGAAGTCGGCGATGCCGACAAGCCCAAGTTCGTGTTCTTCTTCGACGAGGCGCATCTGCTGTTCGATCGCGCGCCTAACGCACTGCTCGACAAGATCGAGCAGGTGGTACGCCTGATTCGCTCAAAAGGTGTTGGCATCTACTTCATCACCCAGAGCCCGCTGGACATCCCCAACGATGTACTCGGTCAGCTTGGCTGCAAGGTCCAGCACGCGCTTCGCGCGTTTACGCCACGTGACAAAAAAGCCGTCAAGACCGTGGCTGAAACCTTTCGCCAGAACCCTGAACTCGATATCCAGAGCGCCATCACTGAACTCGGCATCGGCGAAGCGCTGGTGTCGGTACTCGATGCCGACGGCAGCCCGACCGTCGTGCAGCAGGTTCTGATGCGACCACCTGAATCACGCATCGGGCCCCTGACGGCAGAAGAACGCACTGAAGCGATCGGCCGGTCGCCAATGAAAGGCCGATATGACGAAGAAATCGACCGCGAATCGGCGTACGAAAAACTGCGCCAGCGGGCCGAAGACGAGGCGAAACAGGACATCGTCGAAGCCGCCGAAAAAGCCCGAGCCAAGGAACAGAAGAAGTCCAAATCCCGCTCGAGACGCAGCGACTCGGTGGGCGAAGCCCTGTTAAAAAGTGTGGTTCGCTCAGCCGGAAGCCAGATGGCACGAACGCTGGTCCGTGGTGCCCTGGGTTCATTGCTTGGCGGTCGCCGCCGATAGCGGTCTAACCGCCTTAAGCCAATCTCTGACAGGCGACTCGTTTGGACACAAACCGCGTAACTGCAACAAACAGTTCGCGGTTTTTTCACAAACGAGTCGTGCACAGTCGATAGCGCGCGGGAGCCCAAATATGCGACCGTGTAGCATCAGCTGTAGACATTCTTTGTAAGGTTCGGGGGACTCGCGAGTTTCGCGGCTATGAGCACGACCGACAACGTCGTCACCGCGGCAGGCACCGAAGCCGCAGCGGATATCGATAACAATATCCAGTCCAGCACCGGTTGGGTCCTGATCACGTATCTGGTCCAGCAAGGCGTTCGCCTGGCGACCAACCTGATCCTTACGCGAATTCTCGCGCCTGAGGCGTTCGCGCTCGTCGCGCTGTGCACCATCGTCATTATTGGCTGCGAAATGATGTCCGACGTTGGCATCCGCGCCAGCATTCTGCGACACAAGAATGCCGAACAACCCGACTTTTATAAAACGGCCTGGACCCTGCAAACACTGCGCGGTCTGATCCTCGGACTGATTGTCGTCGCTCTGGCCATCCCGATGGCCAATTTCTACGACTCGCCGCAGCTCAAATACCTGCTGTTCGTGCTCGCGCTTCAGCCCGTGCTGCTTGGCTGCGAAAGCATCGGCGTTTTTCTGGCCGAACGACGACTGAGCTACTTTAATGTGTTTCGCGCATTTGTCATGGAGCCGCTGGTCGCGGCACCGGTAGGCATCATCATAGCGTGGCTGACCGGCAGCGTCTGGGCACTCGCGGTCATGGCTCTCGCCGGCATCACCGCTCGCGTGATCGCAGGACATATAATCTTCCGTAAAACCCGGATGGGCTTTCAGCTCGATCGCGAGGCGACCTCGGATCTGGTCAACTTTGGCAAGTGGATCATCATCGCAAGCGGTATAGCGTTCGTGATGTACCAGATGGATCGCCTCACTCTGGGCAAACTCGTCACGCTTGAACTGCTCGGCATCTACTCAATCGCGCTCATGTGGGCGGAAGTACCGCTGCTCATGGCCCGGCGCTGGATTAGCAGTATCTTTCATCCTCTCGTGGCCAAGTGGCATCGAACCGAAGACAAGGCCGGCGATATCGCCAGCCGTTACCGCAGCCAGATCCTGTTTGTGGCCGCGGTGCCGTTTGGTATCGGCGTCGGCCTGGGTGCCCCGATACTAGAGATGCTGTACGTCCCTCCTTTCACGGAGGCCGGCACCTACCTCACGATCCTGCTGTTTGCAGCCTGGTTTGGCCTCACCGAGGAAATGTACGTACAGATGCTCATCGCGTGGGGACACCCGAAAAAGCGCATCTGGTCGTGCGTCATGGCGGTCGTTGGTTTTTCGATTGTGGTTTATCCGCTGTTCAAGGCCTTTGGTGCCCACGGCGTCGCCCTTGCCCGCGTTGTGACGGTCGCCGTCCTGCTGATTGTTCAGTGGTGGTTCTGGCGAGTCCATGGCAGCTCCAGGCTGATCAACGATTTTGCCGCAACGCTGATGATGGCCGCGGCCGCCGCCGGTACCTGGTTTGTGCAGGACCAGTTGAGTCGGGTACTCACGCCCGCGATCGCCACCATGATCTGCGTCGTCATCGGCGGTGCTGTCTGCTTTTTCATCGCCAATCGCTATCGGGAAAGACTTTTACAGAATCCGGGCACTTAAGCCCAAAATCTTTAAGCAAATCAACCGATGTCGGGCGTATCAGGCGTAGATCAACTACCGTCGATTTGCCGACAGTTAACATAAATCACATACGGCGCACCGCGGTGTGACGTATCATTTCATCACTCAATTCAGCGAGCCGGTCCGTGCCAGTAACCCTCCGAGCATTTATGTTTTTGCTGCCCATGATTGTGGCCGGCATGCTCGCGTTTCATATATCCGGCAACTGGCCCATGGCCAGCAAAGAGCGCGTACGCATCTTTCTCGTCTGGCTCGCTATCACGGCCTGTGCCTTTGTGGTGTCCAACTACTGGATCCTGATGGGCGCGATATTCGGCATGCTTATGGCGGCCGCACCGCGCGAACCGTCAAAACGGGTGATGTGGTACATCATCTTTCTCACAGCGCTGCCGTTTCTGAATAAAGAACTTCCGGGTCTCGGGCCGATCCGATACCTGATGGACCTGCAGTTCCCGCGTCTGCTGATCCTTGGCCTGCTGATGCCGCTGATGTTTCTGCCCGGCACCAACAAATACGGCAAACGGATGCCGTTCCTGACGTCGCCGGTCGACAAATATGTCCTGCTGCTTCTGATAACCGATATCGCGGTGTCCAGTCGCGGTCGAGGCGGCACCGAGATTGTGCGCCTGAGCGTGATCTACTTTATCGATTTCTTTGCCGTGTACTTTGTGATCAGCCGTCACATCAGAACCTTTGAAGAACTCGCGCGCTGTTTTGCCGGGCTCATACTCGCGTCCTCGATCCTCGCGTTCTGCGCCCTGGTCGAAGCCGGTAAGTCATGGAAGATGTACAACATGATTTACAACAATCTCGGGATCCAGCTGGATCACCTCGGCAACTGGTACGAATGGCGTAACGGCATACTGCGAACCTCGGCGACCATGGGCATACCGATTATTCTCGGCTGCTTTTTTACCTATGCGATGGCGGCGCTGCTCGCGACCAAACAACACCTGCGCAGTAATTTCTACTTCTGGGGCTTTACCGCGCTGTTCATCATCGCGAGCTATACGACAGTTTCGCGCGGCGCGTGGATCGGATTCGGGGTGGTGGTGCTCGTCTACCTGTTCTTTACTTCGCGAGCGAAGTTTATTGTGACCAGTATCATCGGTGTCATTGCGATCATATTTGCTGGCACATCGTCGAACCCGGAGATCCGCGCAATCTACGAGCTCCTGCCGTTTACGGGCAGCGCCCACGACATTACGGTCGACTATCGCGTCCTGCTGCTGCAGAACTCCATCGAGGTGATGAAGGCCAACATCTGGCTTGGCGCACCTGACTTCCTCGCCACCAGCGAGCTCGAAGACCTGCGTCAGGGTCAGGGCATTATCGATATCGTGAACAGCTACATCCAGTTCGGATTGCGTGGCGGCGTGGTTCTCATCGGCATGTTCCTGCTGCTGATGCTCTATATCCTGCTGCGCCTCATGCTGGCGATGCGCAACCTGACCGGCTTTGACCGAAACATCTGCGTCGGCCTGATCTCGATCATCATCGCCCACCTTGTGATGATCTTCACCGTGTCCCAGGTGAGCTATCTCAGCTACCTGCAGTGGCAGATCATTGGCCTGTCGGCTGCGTGCATCCACGTGCACATGGCCCAGTACGGCACCAAACACACCCGCAACATTGGTGGCGGCCAGGGCGAACGTTCACCCGGCCCGATGCCCTACCCCTCATCCTGAACGTGCGTCGGTCGCTGATCTTCGGCGTATGGCTGTTAGCGACGCTTGGCTCCTCTGCCTTTGCAGGCTCTCGCGAAACCGCGGGCATCAATCTCTCGGGCGTTACAGACTACGTGTCTGAAGCCCCTTTTATTGACGTCATCAAGCGCTCGCGCGTGTGGACCCAGAATTTCGACGGCAAACCATGGGGCGAAGGCGCGCCGGTGGTCGTCGACGATCAAGGCTGGCCACGGCATCTGCAACAGAATCAGCGCGCTACGACACTGATTACGCCGTCGGGGCGCGTCTACCCCGGCAAACGCTATGACTGCAGCTGGGACGGTCGCGGCAAGCTTGAGATGGCCGGGGGCGCGAAAATAGCCAAACGCAGATCCAACTCGGCGCGAGTATCCCTGCGTAACGAAAGCGAGTGGATCCTGTCGATCGTCGACACGCATCCCAACGACCCCCTTCGCAACCTGTCGTGTATCGAGCCACAATATTCTGACCAGCGTGGCGAGATCTTCCGGCCTGAGTTCGTCGATCGCTGGGCGGCGTTCGGCACAATCCGATTCATGGACTGGATGCACACCAACAATTCAAAAGAAACATCGTGGGACGAACGCCCTCGTGTTGATGACGCAACCTGGTCCCGCAAGGGTGTGCCCGTTGAGATCATTGCGGCGCTGGCGAATCGCCAGAACGCCAACGCCTGGATCAATATTCCGCATCTCGCCGACGACAACTACGTCTATGAGTTTGCCAAGGTGCTCAAACGGGAGCTGAAACCCGGGCTCAAGATTTATGTCGAGCTGTCTAACGAAGTCTGGAACTACCGGTTCGAGCAGTCGACATGGGCCCACGAACAGGGCGCCAAAGTACTCGGTGAACAAAACGGACTCGCGACACGTGCCTTTCATTACGGCCGGCGCAGCGGCGAAATTTTCGATATTTTCGCCGACGTCTTCCAGGACGACCGCGAACGACTCGTCAATGTGCTGGCCGGACAGGCGGTCAACACCCACTTTTTAAAGCTGTCGCTGCTCGCGAACAAGGTCTGGCGCAAGACCCACGCCATTGCGATCGCGCCCTATGTGTCGCTCAACGTCTCGTCTCAATCAACACCCAGTCACGCAACCGTAAAGTCCTGGAGCACCGATCAGGTGTTCAGTCACATTGAAAAAGTGGCTCTGCCCGAAGCGGTCGAGTCGATGAAGGCAAACAAGAAGCTCGCAAACGAGTTCGGACTGCGCCTCATCGCCTACGAAGGCGGACAGCATCTTGTCGGCGTCGGTGAGCCCGTAAACGACGCCGCTTTGACCGAGCAGCTGATCGCCGCAAATCGTGATCCGCGAATGGGTGACGTCTACCGCCGCTATTTAGAGCAGTGGGACAGCGTCAGTGGCGACCTGATGGTCCTGTTCGCCTCCATGCAGGTGCCGGGCAAATGGGGCAGCTGGGGTTTGATCGAAACCGAATTTCAGCCCGTCTCCAAAGCGCACAAGCTCAAAGCGACGCTGGACTGGATCAACGCCGACTCTCCCTGAGCGTCTCAGGGCGCGACCGTCGCGATCGTCCCTTCCCGGCGCGGGTCCGCCGCGCCCACGAGATGACCCGCCTGGTCACGATAGACCACGCTCAACCCCGAGTTCTCACCGCTGCTTTCCTTGACGTTGAAGCCAAGGTTTTGAAGCCCTTCGACAAGTGCCGCATCGGCGCGTGACGCTTCAACCCGCACCTTGCCCCGGCGCGCAACAACGTTCGGCAAATTGACGGCCTCCTGGGGCGAGAGCCCCCAGTCCAGCACGCCCACCAGCGTCTTTGCGGTGTAGGCAATGATCGAACTGCCGCCCGGCGATCCGGTCGCCATGACAAACTCTCCTTTCGCGTCGAGCACAATCGTTGGCGACATCGATGATCGCGGCCGTTTTCCAGCGTCCGCCCGGTTCGCGATGAGTTCACCGTCGGCGTCGACCGGCTTGAACGAAAAGTCCGTGAGCTGGTTATTCAGAAACATACCGCCCGCCATTCGCGTTGAGCCAAAAATACTCTCGACGCTGGCGGTAAGAGACACGACATTGCCCTTCGCGTCGACCACAACAAAATGCGTTGTGCCGGCCGCGTCGAACGAATCGTCCCTGCCATACTCGACGGCGGCCGATCGATCGAACGCCCATGGATCGCCGGCCGTAACGTCGTCATCGAGGACCGGCTGCGTGTCCGACAGCGTCGCGGCGCGCAGTGCCGTGTACTCGGGAGACAACAAACCCGTCACCGGAACCGTGACAAACGCGTCGTCGGCCACAAATTGATCGCGATCGGCATAGGCCAGACGCTGGGCCTGTGCAAAGAGCGACCAGTTCCGGACACTGTCCGCACCGCCTGGTGCAAACGACGGACCGGCCTCAAGCGTTTTCAGAATCATCGCGACACTGAGCCACGAAGACGCCGGCGGTGGCCCGCAGACGCTGTGCGAACGATACGTAACGCAAAGCGGCTGCTGCCGACGTGCCTCGTATCGTTTGAGATCGCTCAACTTCAGCGCGCCCGCCCGTGGCGACTGACGCGTCGCCGCAACAATCGATGCCGCGAGATCACCCTCGTAAATCGCGCGCGGATTACCCGCGAGCTGACGCATCGACTCGGCGTAGGCCGCGTTCTTCAACAGATGCCCCGCGGCGAGAGGTTCGCCGGCATCATCCATCAGATAGTTCCAGGCATCGACAGGGCCATCAGCGACCTTTGACGGTATGTGCTTTCTGAAACGCTTGATGGTTGCGTGCATTCGCGGCGACACCGCAAAACCGTTTTGTGCATGCGCGATCGCATCATCAAACAGTCGTAACCACGGCAGCTGGCCATGATCATCGTGGGCGAGCGTCAGCATGGACACCATTCCGGGCACACCCGTCGACAGGCCGCTGTTCTTGGCGTCGAAAAATTTGAACCGCGAGCCGTCCTCGTTGAGAAACATCCTCGGCCCGGCCGCGGCTGGCGCGGTCTCGCGCCCGTCGTACACCGAAACCGTCCGCGAGCCGGCGTCGTAATAGGTCAAGAATCCGCCACCGCCGAACCCGGAACTCTGGGGTTCGACCAGTCCCAGCACGGCCTCCATGGCAACCGCTGCGTCCACCGCGCTGCCGCCGGCCCTGAGAATCCGCTCACCGGCAGCCGTCGCCAGCGGATTCGCCGACACCACCATTGCGGTACCGCCGCGCTCAAAGTCTGGCGTACCGGCGCAGCCGGTCATCAGCAGCGCGGCAAAAACCATCAGCCCTTTCACAGCAACCTCCTTCCAATCGTGGCTCGAGTTTAGGGGATCGGGCCCTGGTGGAGGGCGTACGTTGCCGCGGCCCCTGCCGCACAATCAGACGCCAGCTGCGCACGTGCCTGCGAGCCCCGTACCACCGCGGCCGACGAGGTGGCCGGGGCTGCTGAAATAAATGGCTGATTTTGAAACGATTTTGGACCCGCCCGGTCAACGCAGCCGGACGCTCGACGCCTCAAAATCCCGGCGGTTTGGGGTATACTTCGGCGCATCAAAAGCAGCGGCCGGACGACTGTCATGGCGCTGCTTAATTTCTGACTTTTTCACCGGCATTTCAGGACCGCAGCACTCATGGCAACCGACAACGATCACTCCGGCTTAAACGACGAACAGTTCACCAAATCCTTTATCTGGATGAACGTAGGCCTCATCGTTCTTACTTTTTTGCTGGCGCTGCTCGGCATCTGGATGGCCAACGACGTCATGGGCAAACTCGACGCCGAAGCTGCGGTTGAACGCGACAAGCTCGTCGCCGCCCGTGTCGCGCCTGAAGGCACTCTGCAGGTAGGCGCCGTGGCTGAACAGCCGGCGGCCGCCACCACCGAAATGTCCGGCGCCGATGTCTACGGCACAGCCTGCGCCGCATGTCACACAGCCGGTATCGCAGGAGCGCCAAAGTTCGCCGACGCCAGCGCGTGGACCGACCGTATCGCTCAGGGCATGGAAGTGCTGGTTGAGCACGCGATCAACGGCTATCAGGGCAAGGCCGGCTACATGCCACCCAAAGGCGGTAACGCCGCACTGACTGATGATCAGGTCAAAGCCGCGGTCGAGCACATGGTCGACGCGACCAAGTAAGCTTCGCGTCTCGAGTCGCCTCAACTCAAATCAACTCGAGACCAGAGTGATCGCGGGCCGGACACCCGGCCTGTGACGTCCCGGTAACTTCAAGCTGACTTCGGTCAGCTTGAATCGTCTGTGCCACCGCCCACCGCTTCACCACGGCAATCCACGCCGCCGCAAACCCGGCAGGCGCCACGACATCGCCCCGTGGAAGTTGCGCGGTTCAGAACTCCACCCGAGCCGGTCCAGCTCCCCCGAACGGTTCCGCGACTTATCTGGCCGACCACGCGGTCGAGCGAACTACCGGTCGATCAAAACACCTGAACCCGATCGCCTGTGCCACGTGGGTCTGCGCGATCTGCGCACGGTCATCAAGATCAGCAACGGTTCGCGCCACACGCAGTACACGGTGCTGGGCCCGTGCCGACAGCTCAAGTTCATCTACGCTTGCGAGCAAAAACGCTCGAGCGTCTGACGCAAACACGTTCTGCCCGAGCAACGACCGCGGCTCAACATCGCGGTTCAGACACCCGCGCTCTGCATACTGACGCGCTCGGGCGGCGGTGACCCGCGCAAGCACATCGGCAGACGCCTCGCCCCCGGCGTTGTCATCGAGCAGCGTCGCGGCTTTGATCGCGGGTACCTCAACATGCATGTCGATGCGATCAAGCAGCGGGCCGGAGATACGGTTTCGATATCGTGCAATCACGTCCGGCGTGCATCGACAGCGATCGGTCGGGTCCCCCGCCCAGCCGCACGGACACGGGTTCATCGCGGCAACCAGCTGACAGCGCGAGGGATAGGTTGCGCGGTGCGCGGCTCGGGCAAGGTGTACCTCGCCAGACTCCAGCGGCTCGCGCAGCTGTTCCAGCGCCTGGCGGGCAAACTCCGGCAGCTCGTCCAGAAACAGA
>CALHMG010000033.1 GCA_938034705.1 uncultured Gammaproteobacteria bacterium | reverse complement strand
TCGAGCGAGAACTCGCGACCGATGCCCGACTGCTTGATACCGCCATAGGAATGACCCGGCACCTGCCCCAGCCCCTGATTGATCTGAACCCATCCGGCCTCAAGCGCGTGAGCGGTTCGAAGCGCACGGCCGATGTCGCGGGTCCACACATAGCCGGCAAGACCATAGTGACTCGCGTTAGCCATGCGGATCGCCTCGTCTTCATCGGTCCACCTTATTGCGACAAGTACCGGCCCAAAAATTTCTTCCTGCGCGAGCCGCCAGTCGTTCGAGGTGTTGGCAAAGATTGTCGGCTTCGCAAAATAGCCTTCACTCAAAGGGCCCGACGACGGTGGCGGTCCACCGACAACCAGTGACGCGTCGGCCTGCTTGACCCCGTCATCGATGTATCCACAGACCTTGTTGAACTGACGCTCGTTTATGATGGCGCCCATATCAGTTTCTTCATCCAGCGGGTCACCCAGCTTCAGCGCGCTGGCTTTGTCGGCAAGTTTTCCCAGAAAGTCGTCGAAAATATCCGCATGCAGAAACATTCGTGAGCCCGCGGTACACGACTGACTCTGGCGCGTAAAACGCATGGCGGCAATCATTCCGTCAACCACCCAGTCCTCGTTCGCGTCGGGATAGACAATTGACGGGCTTTTGCCACCAAGCTCCAGCGACACGGGGGCGAGACGATCAGACGCCGCCTTCATGATGGATTTACCAACCACCGTGGAACCGGTGAACGACATCTTGCGCACCTCGGGATGCGACGCAAGCACCGCGCCACACTCTTCGCCATAGCCCGTCACTACGTTCAGGACACCCGCAGGCAGATGCTCGTTGCAGATTTCGGCCAGCCAGAGCACACCGAGGGGGGCGTCTTCTGCGGCCTTTAGCACCAGCGTGTTGCCGCAGAGAATTGCCGGCGCAATCTTCAGGCAGGACAGGAGGGCCGGTGCGTTCCAGGGCACGATGGCGCCAACGACGCCGATGGGTTCACGGCGGGTGTAGGAAAGAACCTGCTCACCGATCGGAATCGTCTCCCCCTTGAGCTCGCTGCCAAGCCCGCCGTAGTAGCGCATGATGTCGGCGACGCCATTGGCTTCAGGGCGAGCCTGGGTGCGCAGCGCGTTGCCGGTCTCTTCGGCAAGAATCAGCGCAAGTTCTTCAACCCGTGCCTCGACCACGTCGGCAATTTTCTGCAGTGCCCGACCGCGCTCCCGGGGAGCCACGCGCGACCACTGCACAAATGCCTTGCCTGCTGCGTCAACCGCTCGCTCAACGTCTGCCGCGGCACCGCGTGGAACCGTGGTGATGGAAGTCTTGCGTCCGGGGTTTTCGACTGTGATTTCATCGCCGGAACTGGCGCTGTGCCAGCCTCCGTCAATCAACATTCTGTTTTGAAGCGTTCGGGTGCTCATTGCATTTTCGGCCATGGTTTCGATTTCGTGTGCTGGTTCGGGACGAATTCAGTATACCCAACAGACCCCGTGCGGATGCCAAAATGAGGCCCGGTTCCAGCTCACGCGACGTGCCGGCGAACCCAGCGATGACAGTGCAAAACTCCGGAGCCCAGTAACGTGTCAGAAACGAAAAAAGTGGTTGTTATCACCGGAGGTGCTCGCGGCATCGGTCTTGCGACCGCCAGGCGTTTTCTGCGCGAGGGCTATCGCGCCGCCCTTCTGGACATCGCGACGCAAACGCTGACCGAGGCCGCCGCGTCTCTCGGGCAACCGCAGGACGTGCTGCCCATCGACTGCGATGTGTCGGACCCTGAGCAGGTTTCCCGGGCTGTAGATCAGATCGTTGCTACGTTCGGACGCATCGACGCGCTGGTGAACAACGCCGGCAAGGCCACGTTTGGCAAGGTTCTGGACACCGGTTTTGACGTATGGCGCGAGATCATGGCAACAAACCTGGACGGCCCTTTTATCTGTACCCAGCTCTGCGCGCCGGCGATGCTCGATTCCGGTGGTGGCGCGATAGTCAATATCGCCTCGATCTCTGGCGTTCGCGCAAGTCTGCTGCGCGTGGCCTACGGCACCAGCAAGGCCGCGATAATTCACCTGACCAAACAACAGGCCGCGGAACTTGGTGATGTCGGGATTCGCGTGAACGCCATTGCACCGG
This sequence comes from uncultured Gammaproteobacteria bacterium, assembly GCA_938034705.1. Lineage (GTDB taxonomy): Bacteria > Pseudomonadota > Gammaproteobacteria > Arenicellales > CALHMG01 > CALHMG01. The sequence goes on along the minus strand of CALHMG010000033.1, from coordinate 41,879 downwards.
GTCCCGTTGACACCGAGATGGCCAAAAAAGTACACACGCAGGATATTCGTGACGCCTATCACGACGCGATACCGCAGAACCGCTACGGCACCGAAGATGAAATCGCCAACGGGATCTGGTTTCTGTGTTCTGACGAGTCGAGCTACATCAACGGGCAGACCATCGCGATTGATGGCGGCTTTGATGCGACCGGTATCGGCCTGCCGGCTTTGCGTGACGACAAGTAAAGACCGTTGCGTCGGTCGGTCTGGCGTACCGCCACGAGGTTACTGAACCGGCGCGCCACCCTGCTCGACCCGCCTGGCGACGAATTCGTCCAGCGCCGCCCGGTCTTCAGGTTTCATGGCGGGCTGTTCGTACCCGTCTATCAATTCCTCGGCTATGCGGGCCGCTCGCTCATTGGTTGTCGCGGCACCCGCGGCTTCCCACGCTTCATAGTTGCGCCAGTCGGACAGAAACGGCGTGTAAAACGCGTCCTGATAACGATCGAGGGTGTGCGGGCTCTCAAGAAAGTGGCCAGCCGGAGGCACACTGCCGATAGCCTCCACGGCAAGTTCTTCGGCGTTGATCAGTACCGGCTGCATGACCTGCGTCAGGGCCTGAATCATCTCCGCGTCGATAATGAATTTCTCAAACGACGAAGCCAAACCACCCTCGAGCCAGCCGAGGGCGTGGTACACATAGTTGGCACCACCAAGAATGCTGGCCCACAGCGACATCTGGGACTCGTAGATCGCCTGGGCGTCAACAACGTTGGACGCGTTAGCGCCAGACGCGCGATAAGGCAGACCGTAACGGCGAGCGAGTTGTCCACCGATCAGCGTCGTCTTTACCGCTTCCGGGGTACCAAACGCGGGCGATCCCGACTTCATGTCCATGTTGGAAATAAATCCGCCATAAATCACCGGCGTTCCCGGAGCGACCATCTGCGTAAAGGCAATCCCGGCAAGCGCTTCGGCGTTCTGCAACGTCATAGCGCCTGCCAGGGAGGCAGGCGCCATCGCACCCGCAAGAGCAAACGGCATCACAAACACGGGCTGTCCAACCCGCGCGCACTCGATCATTCCCCAGAGCATCGCCTCGTCGTATTGCCTGGGCGAGTTCGGATTGATTGAGGTAAACACGCCGGGGGCTTCACGCATCTGCTCGACCGTCTGTCCACGAGCCAGACGAGACATTTCCAGCACATCAAGCACACGCTGTCGACTGAGCGAAAACACCCGAAAGCTCATCTCAGTCATCGTCAACGTTGCGTGAGCCGTTCGAAGATGTCGAAGCGGCACAGGCACATCGACCGGTTCGACGACATGTCCCGCAATATTGTGTGCGACGTTAACGCGCTGCGACAGCTTCAGAAATCTGCAGAAATCATCCATCGTGCCAGACCGTCTGCCCTCGAGGGTTGTGACGTTTGGCGTGCTACTAACCGTGCCAAAGCAGATATGGTTGCCGCCGATATCGAGGTCATACGCAGGCGATCGACCGAACAGTCTGAATGACGACGGTGCGAGCTTGATGTGTTCTTCGATCACCTGCGGATCAAAGCGAACCATCGATTCACCGGGTCGAACATCAGCTCCACCCGCTTTGAGAATTTCCCGGGCCTCGGGCAATACGAATTCAACGCCGTGCTCACTGAGCACGCGTAATGACGCGGTGTGGATAGCCTCCAGTTCGTCTTCTGAAACAAACTCCACAGGCTTTATGTGGTTCACGAACTGCTGACGCGGCAGCTGCCGCACTCCGGAATCCGGCTGGCGGCGCGACCGTGCGCGTCTTGTTTCTCTGGGTGTCATGGCACCGTATTGTAGGCCAACGCTGAATCCCAAACGTATTTTCACGATGCTGATTTGGCAGATTTCGCATCAACGTGTTCTGGAGACAATCATGACTGCTACAGATTCTATTTCTAACTCCGTCGTTGTCAGCGGCGCCAGCCGGGGCATTGGACAGGCCATCGCCGAACGCCTGGAAGAAGACGGTTGGCGAGTATTTAATCTGGACATACGAGAACCGACCGGGGACGCAACCGCGACGTGGATCCAGACCGATCTCGCACAAGCTGATTCAATCGCCGAGGCCATGAAACAGGTGACCAGCCATGGACCGATATCAGGTCTGGTCAACAATGCGGGTATACCGGGATACAACGAGTTGCTACTGGATGTCTCGGATGAAGATCTCGATACGGTGTATTCGATCAACATGCGGGCGCCGGCAATTCTCGCACGCGAGGTCGCCAGATCGATGAAGACCCAGCACTTTGGCCGCATTGTGAATATCTCGAGCCGCGCAAACCTCGGCAAGGCCAATCGCACCAGCTACGCAGGCACCAAGGGCGCAATGGCGAGCATGACGCGTGTCTGGGCGATCGAACTCGCCGAACACGGGATTACCTGTAACGCTGTCGCACCTGGCCCTGTGCGAACGGAGCTCTTCGAAAAGGCCAATCCGCCAGACATGCCACGCACTCAAAAAATAATCGACGCCATTCCGGTTGGACGAATTGGTGAAGGATCAGACATCGCGCACGCAGTGTCGTTCTTCATGGACAAGCGTTCAGACTACGTCACTGGACAGGTGCTGTATGCCTGTGGCGGCACAATGCTGACCCGGGGAGGAAGCTAGAAGTATTTTTGATCGATTGTCGCAGGCAACGCCGGCGGAAACACGTCGTCGGCCAACGCTCGGCTGAAGGTATGGGCAAACTGAGTTCCCAATGCGTCGATATGTTCAAACACGTCACGCTTCCGGGCAGGTGAGGTACCAATGAGGCCAGCGTCGAGCTGACGAATCAGTGACGCCTCGCCGGACGGTACGGCCCTGATCACTTGAAGCGAACGATCCCATTGATCACGGAGATAGAAATACTCTTTCGTGAAACGCATCATCCTCTGTCGACAGGTTCTGGATTGTTCCAGCGGTTTCACCGCAAGACTCTTTATCTTGTTCATGGGAATCTGCAGAGCTGAGGCAACGCTTCGGGTACTCGCGCTGAGATACAGAGACGGCAGATCCTGGTTGACCAGCGTGACAGAAGCATCCAGCGAGATTGAACTGCCGTCATCCGTGCCTGAGTTCGGATAATTTGAATGCAGGCTTTGCTGACACTCATTCGAAGCCGATACGGTTTCAACGAGCGCTGCAGCGGAAATAAGATTGGCCGCGAGATGCACGATGTTGTCTGGACCCGGCCGGGCAGCGTGAGCAGGTTGTATCAGCCATGCCATCATGGCGGCGGCGAGCAGAAGAAGCCTTAACTGGAACATCGGGAGCGACTTTTATTATTGTTTTTCGGCAGCACTGAATCATGCCACCGCAATTTTTTCAGACAACTACCGAACGTCGGGCACCATGAAACACAATAACCCGACACTTTTTCACCACACCAGAACTCGTCATACTCATGCGCTGCCATCAGTGGTCGATTTCTGACGATCGGTGGTCAAAAAATCGCAGCGGACGTTCGCAATCAAACCACCGGTATCACTTTTGTCATCACGGTACCGACCATCACGTGCTCTTAAAGAAATATGACTGACAACACCAATGACGAATACAAGAGCCGGTCCGCGGTAAAGCGCGAATACCAGGGAATCAAGTCACTTGCGTCCGAACTCACCGAGCTGTCGCCCAAGGAACTTGACGCCATCACGCTCTCGCCCGGGCTGAAGCGTGCTGTCATCGAAACGTCGAAAATGAAAAAGGGTGCCCTGCAGCGGCAGCTGAAATTCATCGCCGGGATGCTCGCCGATGAAGACATCGAAAATGTCAGGCGAGAGCTGTTTGTGCTGCGCCAGCCACGCACGGCCGCTACCGCTACATTCCACCACCTTGAGGAGATACGCGATCTTCTCGCCAGCGGTGAAGATGCACCGATGCAACCGTGGCTGGAGCGGCTCGAGTCAACCGAGCGGCAGCAGCTGCGACAACTCGTACGCAACAGTCGAAAAGCAGCAGACGACGCTCAGCGCGCCAAAGCCGGCCGGGCACTGTTCCGCTTTCTGCGTGATCACGACCTGAAATGACGTCTACTTCAGGGACGGGAATTGCTAGTCTTGCCCTGTTATGACTCAAAGCGCACAGCATCATTCTCTGTCGGACGCACTTGTGGCGCTCGAGAACACGATGAAGGGGCTCGACCTCTGGGGCAGCGTCTGCCCGTCACACGAAAGTCTGGCCAGCGTCGAACCGTTCTCCTACGACACCCTCGAACTTCAGGAGTGGCTGCAGTGGATTATGATTCCCCGCTTTCGGGCGCTACTGGATTCCCACGGAACTCTGCCGAAGGTTTCCAACATTGCGGAATACGCCGAGGTCAAGTTCGCGGGACCGGGATTCACAACCCTTATCGCTGACATTCGCAATGTAGACGCGTGTATCAACAACGGTAAGATCTGAAAAGAAACTTCACGAGTTCTGTGAAATTCTGACGCCGCCAGCTGGCCTGTTCCACACCCAGCATCTGCGCTCATGCGCTATGCTCTACTGGTCTTTTGTATGGGGCTCATGAGACGTGGAAACCGGACTTGAGAATCGCACCGTGATTATCACGGGATCGGCGAGAAATATCGGGCGCGAGACAGCGCTACAGTTTGCGGACGAAGGTGCCAACGTTGTGTTGTGTACCCGCCAGAGTATGGATCGACTCGAAGAGGTCGCGACCGAGGTGAGAGAGATCGGCGTCGAGGCTCTGACCGTACAGTGTGACATCACCGACGAGTCTTCAGTTGCTGACATGATCGGCGCGACCGTTAAAACATTTGGCGGCATTGACGTCGTCGTCAACAACGCCGTCTACCGTGGTGAATCTGAATTTTTCGATATCGACCACGAGTCCTGGCAGCGAAATATCGACGTTAACCTGACGGGCCCGTTTAACGTCTGCAAGCACGCAATCCCGCATATGGTCGTTGGCGACTGGGGACGCATTGTCAACTACTCGGGTATCGCACCTTATCTCGGTCACGGCGCGGCAAAGTCTCTGGTAAAGCTTGGCATTGTTGGATTCACGCGTGGTCTCGCTTATGAATTTGGCAAGAACAACATCACAGCCAACTGCATCGGCCCGGGGTTGATCGACGTTGAGCGCGATGAGTGGCAGCGCGACAAACCTCTGCCGCCGGGCCAGCCGATTCGACGGCTGGGTACGCCGGAGGAGATCGCAAGTCTTGTGGTTTACCTTTCCAGCCAGCAGGCGGGCTATATCACCGGCCAGTGTTATCTCGCTAACGGCGGTCACTATTTTCTGGGTTGACCGTCACCATGCCCGGATTGTTCCGGGTCAGGATGATTTTCGAACCGGCCAGGTATCGCTCAGTCGATAGCCACCTGGCCACGGATCCTGCGGATCCAGAGTGTGCTGATGCGTGCCAGTGATCCACGCACGACCGCCGAGCTCAGGCACAACGGCCGGTGTGTCGCCTGCCGTTACCGTCTTCAGAAGCTGGCAGTGAAACTCTGAGTCGATGATTGACTCGCCCACAAATTTTTCGCCCACCTTCAGCTGACCGCGCGCATGCAGCACCGCCATTCGCGCTGAACAGCCTGTGCCACAGGGAGACCGGTCGAGTTTTCCAGGCTCAATCGCGACCGCGTTACGGCCGCGCTTGACGCCATCTTTTTCGATTACCGGCATCGTCAGCTGACAAAACGAAATATGAGCCCAGTCGGGATTCGTTGGATGCACGAACCCAAGCTGCTCGTTCGCGGCCGCAGTTATCCGCATGCCCGTGCGCGCGATGTCATCGGCCTCGTCCGGGGCAATACTGAATCCCAGCGCGGCGCCGTCAACGATGGCAAAACTGTCGCCGCCGTAGGCCGTGTCAACTTCTATGGTTCCAAGACCCTCGACTTCGATCGTACTTTCCAGCTGGCCGACGAACGACGGTACGTTGGTTATGCGAACCATTTCGACACGCCCGTCTTTACACTCGGCCGCAACCTCGATGAGCCCACCGGGCGCTTCAAGCGTCAGCCTTGTGACCGGTTCCGTCATCGGCACGATGCCGGTTTCAAGCAACACCGTTGCGACGCACATCGAGTTCGATCCTGACATCGGTGGCGTGTGCTCGGGCTCCATGATTATCCACCCGGCGTCCGCTTGCGGGTGAACCGGTGGCACCAGCAGATTGACATGTCTGAACACCCCACCGCGTGGCTCGTTCAGCATGAATCGCCGCAGCTCGCCGTCGTTGGCAATAAAGCGGGACTGTTCCCACAGGGTATTGCCGGGCGGCGGGGCAACTCCCCCGACAATGACATCCCCGACCTCACCTTCGGCGTGACAGCTGACGCTGTGGACTACTTTGACTGCATGCACCGTCAGGCATCCTCTCGATAGCGACGCACGTACACCGCGGCCGCAACGAACAAAACCGCAACGACCAGACCTATCCAGGTTTCGGGCGTGGTCAGGAAATTTATGAAATTGAACTGACCTTCAGGAAAGGCCGCCTGCGGGTAGTGCCTGAACCAGACTCGCCCCCAGACGGCATCGCGAAAAACCGAACTGTTGAGCAAGATCGCTTCAAGCGCGCCAAGCACCAGAATCGGGACCACCGCCATCAAAAAGGCGACCTTGGTAACCCAGGACGAAACAAACATAAACCACGCAACTACCGGGGCCATCCAGATGACCATCGTGAACAGGGTGTAGGCCCACGTTCCCCAGGTTGAGAGTAGCGAGCTCTCTCGCCACACATCACTGTCACCAATTCCGGTTATCAGAGAAGTCAAAACCAGTCCGCCAAGATGACCCACGACACCGGCGATAAAAATGATTATTGGCGTCACTACGAGAATCGTGAACAGTTTGGACGCGATCGTTGTGAGATCGCTTACCGGCAGCGAGCGCCAGAACAGAATGCTTCTGTCGCGACGCTCCGAAAGCAGGCAGTCGAGAGCGTAGTAAAACGCCATGAACACGAACACAAGAAAACAGACAGCCATGGGGAACCCGGCGACCCTTACCGTGAGCCCATCGACTCCCGTCAGTCCCGCGTACTCGCCTGCTATTTCGATGAGTCCATCAAGCCCTGTTGAGCGCATGCCCAGTAACAGTGTGGCGATATAAAACAGCCAGCACACACCGACAATTATGAATGGCGCAAACAGAAGACCACGATGTTCCCAGATTTCCCGGCGCAGCAGCATGATGAAAGCGTTCACGGCGCGTCCTCCTGCATCGTTGCCACAAACAGATCGGATACACCCGGGTTGTGCGTTTCACCAAGGGTTTCCAGGCGATCACGGGCGATGTCCTTAAACAACATGATCGTCTTGCCCATGATCTGGCGTTCGCTCATCGGCGAAAGCGCGCGGGCTTCGGCTACCCGGTCCGCGTTGACCATGACCTCACAAAACCGATCTTTGATCTGGTCCATGGACGAATCAAGCACGATTCGACCACGTTGAATAAACAGCAGGTCCGTGAGGATGGGCTCGATCTCCTCTACCTGATGCGTCGTAATGATTATGCTTCGATCATTGTCGTAGTAGTCGTTCAGGAGAGTCTCGTAAAACGCTTTTCTGAACAGGATGTCCAGACCCAGAGTCGGCTCATCGAGAACAAGCAGCTTTGCGTCAATAGACATCACCAGCGCGAGATGCAGCTGCGCGACCATACCCTTGGACAGCGTACTGACCCTGGCTTTGGGCTTGATCTGTGTACGCGCCAGGTGCGCCTCGGCCTTTTCCCGACTGAAATTGGGGTGAACCGACTCGCAATACTGTACGAGCTGATGTACGCGTATCCACTTTGGCAGCACCGCAACATCGGCAACGAAGGAAACGTCCTCCATCACCCGCGCTCGTTCGCGAAACGGGTTTTTGCCCATGACACGCAAATCACCATCAAAAGGTGTCAGGCCGAGCACCGCCTTGAGCGCGGTGGTCTTGCCCGCGCCGTTCGGTCCGATCAGTCCGGTGATCTGACCACGCCTGACCCGGAAACTCGCGCCGTCCAGTGCGCGCACGCTGCCATATTTTTTGACCAGATTGTGCGCTACAACGACATCATCTGAGGATGCTTCACTCAATTGCAGTCATCCGATAGTTATCACAGCGCTCATGGTACACAAAAAAAGAACCGACGATCCGCTTCCTGCGGATCGTCGGTTCAGGGGTTTGCCGAGAAGGTTCTCGGCCGGGAAGTCGGTGTGTTCAGTGATGTCCAACGGCTTGAAGGCCGTGCGCCCGGGACATTTCAACCGCAGACTGAATCAGGCGACGAACCAGGTCGTCTACGGAGCTTCGTTCGGCTTCGGCGAGAGCGCGAAGTGCCTCGGCCGTGTCAGTGGATAAATCAAGCGTCTCGCCATCAATCTGGATCGTCATGGACTTGTGGGCTCCTGGTTCTGTGTCTGGCATCGCAGCGGTGTTGCGTTGCGCCGTTGATGAAATAAACAGTACGCAGCGACACCCAAAACCCCAAGCCAACTCGCCCAGGACCTGCATGTTGATACCACTGGATGCACGGGGGTGACCTGCCGGTAGTCACCCGGGCAGATGTCCCGGATTTTCCGGGCGAAAAAAAACGGCGCCTGTCGCGGCGCCGTTTCGGGATTCCGATGCGAGCTGCCCTCACGGCAGCTGCACCTGGCAGACACTCAGTCCTGACCTTGAATACCCCATTTCTCGTTCAGGCCTTTGAAGTAGCCGGTCTCATGCTTCATCCGCATCCAGTTGTTGAGAAAACCGAGCCATACATGATCGCCCTGAGGTGCGATGAAGGACAGCGGCAAACTGTTGGCAACGGTCTGGAACGGAATCGTCAGCTCGTCATGAGTCGACGAAAGTTTACCGGCTTCAAGTATGCTGGAAATCGTCACGTCCACCCGTCCTGCCAGCAGTTCCTGCCAGTCCCGAGCCGGTGATTCCACTTCCTTAACCTTCGCGTTTGGCAGATTCTTTTTTACAAAATCGGCGAACGATGTGCCGAGGTTGTAGCCGATAGTGACGTCCGGCTTGTTCAGGTCATCCCAGGTTTTGAATTTGCCAGCGAGTTCCTTACGCGTCAGCGGCAGGTAGCCTGTGCGTCCCCATGGAATCGTATACCCAGCCGCTTTTGCGCGACTTACGGTCATGGAGGTACCTGTCATCACGATGTCGTACTTGCCAGCCACCACACCGTTAATCAGTGTCTTCCAGTCTGTTGGGACGAACTCGACTTCGACACCCATATCTTCGGCAAGCTGTTTTGCGGCATCGATCTGATGACCCTTGTAGTCTTTGGTCTCCGGGTCTTTAAAAGACATCGGGTTAAAGTCACCGGTAGTACCCACACGCAGCTTGCCACTGTTGAGTACGTTTTTAAGAATTGAATCCTGCGCAGCCGCGCCGCCCGACAGGGCCAGGGCAGCTACCGCAGTAAGTGCGACAAATAGTTTTTTCACGGGATGTGTCCTCAGTTAGTGGTGTTGTTCAACAATCATCGACGCCAAGCGATCTTTGCCTGAACATCTTCGCCTGAATTCAGTCGGATCTGCCTGACCTGTGACTATCAACTCGCGGCAAAGCCAGAAGCGCAAAATCAGCGATCAAAACTGGCACCAAACCGGTTTACGAGTCTGTTTTGCGCAACACAGTTTAACCTATCCGGCAGGTTCATCGATTCAAGAGTTGGGTGTTGTCACGGTTCAGGAATTCAGAGCCGGATTACGTTCCGGCTGACTCGCAGACCGACTTCAATGCTGCCACGCGTTCACTATGACGCTGGTTGGCGGTTTCAACCACGGTGTTGGCCACGACGCGGCCAAGTTCTCGCATCACGTCCCTTTCGGCTTCTTCGTCAAGCTTGCCCGCCCGCCACGGCCATACCGTGTCCTGACAGTATGTGGCGATCGCGTCACCCTGGGTCCATTGTGGCTGTTGTGCAGGCTGTCCGTCCGCGACCGATCTGATCTGATTTCGAACCAGACGGCGCAACCGGGCGACGCCGGTGTCGGATGAAGCAAGATGTTCAAGCTGATGCACCGCAATTGATCGTTGTGACACCTGGGCTTCGTAGTCACCCGGTTGGCGCTGACTCTCTTCATAGCTGCGTTCGTCACCGGTCTGACCGATAAAGTCGATCATCTCCTTGCCGACCTGACTCCTGTCCTCCAGACCCTTGGGGTCAAGATCCGCATTGAAGTAACGCCAGCCAATGGTTCGGGTAGTAACGCTGTCGACGGGTACCATCCATCGAAGAATCGAAACACGTCTGAAAAATTTTGGCTTCTCGGCCTCTTCGAATATTGCGCCCGTCTGGTTGCAGTTGGGCAGAATCGAATCGGTAGTGCGCGTCCAGACGTGATCACCAACGTGTCGCGTCTGGATGTTGATCATACCGAGCGGCGTATCTCGATACTCGATGACCTGGTCGACACCCGATGCCGCACCAAACTGGACACCCGACGATCGCGCGTGCAGGTGAAGGACGTGAATCGGGTCCTGGGTGTTTTCGTATACCTGCAGCCAGTTGCACGGCGTCGTAATCGAAAACGCCTCGGACTCGGTGTCGGCCATGTTCTGAGTATCAAATCTTGGCAACGGCGGCCGCTCTTCCGGTGGTCCCATGTACGCAAACACGATGCCGTCAACGGCTTCCACCGGATACGCACCCTGGACCACGTTCTTGCAGATTGGACTGTCCAGAGGCTCGGACCCCGCCCGGATCAGCGTGCCGTCTACATCGTACTGCCAGCCGTGATAGCAGCAGATCAGTCCTCGATCCGCCACGATGCCGTATTCAAGCGAAGCCCCGCGGTGGGAACAGTGTCGATGCAGCAGCCCATAGCGACCCGAACCATCCCGAAACAGGACCAGGTCTTCGGCAAGGATTCGCACCAGCACTGGCAGATCGCCGACTTCGGATTCCATCGCCACAGGCTGCCAGTAGCGACGCATGTACTCCCCGCAGGGCGTTCCGCGTTCAACGTGGGTCAGCTCGGGATCCTCGACGCCGGAAACCGGCCGGTGATATCCCTGATAGGATCGGGGGCTGGATGCTTCGGAGCGTTTTTCGGTCATGGCAAATTTTGTCTGTCGTTCGTCTGCTCATATTAACCGTAACGGTGCGCCGATAGCTGCACAATAGACCAAACCAGGAATTGCTTTGAATCAACCTTCCTCGACACCGATGATTGAGTTTCGCGAAGTTCACAAGTGGTTCGGTGATCTGCATGTGCTTAACGACATAAACCTGAAAGTCCATCACGGGGAGCGGGTCGTCGTGTGTGGCCCATCGGGCTCCGGCAAGTCGACGCTCATTCGCTGCATCAATCGACTCGAACAGCACGAGCGCGGCGAAATTCTGGTAGACGGCACTGCCGTCTCCGATTCCCGTCAGGCGATGCTCGACGTGCGTCGCGATATCGGCATGGTGTTTCAGCAGTTCAACCTCTTTCCTCACATGTCGGTCCTTGAGAATCTGAAACTGGGACCGATCCGGGCGCTGGGCGTCAGTCAGGACGACGCCACCTCACGCGCACGCAAGTATCTGGAGCGCGTGAAAATTCCGGAGCAGGCCGACAAGTTGCCCGCCCAGCTTTCTGGCGGTCAGCAACAGCGAGTCGCCATCGCGCGAAGTCTTTGCATGGAGCCCAAGGTCATGCTGTTCGACGAGCCGACTTCGGCTCTTGACCCCGAGATGATTTCTGAAGTTCTCGACACCATGATTGAACTCGCCGATGAAGGCATGACCATGGTGTGCGTGACGCATGAAATGGGCTTCGCCAAGCGTGTCGCCGACAACGTGATTTTCATGGACGAAGGCCGGATTGTCGAAAGTGGAGCACCGGCCGAATTCTTCGACAACCCTCGCAACGAACGCACCCGCGAGTTCCTGGAAAAGATCATCGCTCACTGAAGCGAACTGCCAATGAAAAACCGACTTTATTGTTTCCTGATCGTCCTCCCCGTTTGCCTGGTGCTCGCGGGTTGCGCCAATTCAGACAAGATGGGCTGGTACGTCATCAACCCGATGCTCAAAAAGGGACGCATCAATATTGAGTTTCTGCTTTCCGGCGTCGGGTGGACGATCGCGCTTACGCTGGCTTGCGTCACACTGGCGTTCATTATTGGATTTGCGGTATCTCTGGCGGGAATTTCCGAATCCAGACCGGTCAACTGGGCTTACCGGATTTATGTAGAAATCTTCAGATCGATTCCGCCACTGGTTTCAATCCTCTGGGTCTACTACGGTCTGCCGGTGTTGATGGGGGCCGACCTGAATCCATTTGTGTCGGCGACTATTGCGCTGTCGCTCTACGGTTCGGGCTTTATCGCCGAAATACTTCGAGGCGGAGTTCAGTCGGTTGCGAGAGGGCAATTCGAAGCGGCCGACAGTATTGGACTCACGCGGTTCGACAAGCTTCGCTATGTCGTGTTGCCCCAGGCTATTCGCCGGTCCCTGCCCGCTCTTGGCAACCAGGTGGTAATCATGCTGAAGATGTCGTCGCTGGCGGCGTTTATCGGTGTGGCAGAAGTTGTCCGTCGAGCTAACGAGCTTTCGGTAACGGAGTATCGACCGCTCGAAATCTACACATTTCTTGTGCTCGAATATCTGGTACTGGTGCTTGTCGTATCCTGGGGGATACGACGACTCGAGAAACGGCTCGGCGCCGATGAACGTCACGCCGGAGGCGGCAGCACCGGTTCACACGGCCAGACACAATAAAGCTTCCAACAAAAAAGGCGCCCCGCTTTCGCGTGGGCACCTTTTGTTCTTTGTTCAACCAGCCTCAGAAGGCTTGATCAATCACAGACTTTTGGCAGGTCACGTTTGCGAACATCGCCGCCGCACTTCCAGGCCACGTACCCTTCGTCATCGAGATAAGGGTTCATTGAAACGTTAAGCGTGCCGTTTGCAGAATCAACGTCGAACATCATCTCGCCACGAGAATTGAACTTCACCGTCTCGACGCCGTAGTTTGTCAGCTGATCGCGGTTCAGCCCCAGGTCAACCAGACTTACCGGGAACTCCTGCAGTTCAACCGCACGGTCCTCAAACAGGATCGCGAATTTGTTCAGGCCTCGCAGATTCGCCGATGCCTTTGCGCCGCCGCCCGCGTTGCGTTTCGCGTTTTTCATTTTTGCCTTGGCCGCGGCAAGCTTCTTCTTCGGTGAAGCTACTTTGCCCGCAACCTTTCGCTTGCTCTGACTCATCATCGAGTCAAGATCGTTTGATCCGCCAAGCCCGCCACCGGCACCCATCATCGCCATTTCCATGCCTGGAACACTTTGGTTGGTAACGAGACCGAACACAGGGTAGGCCACGGCGCCCACCAGCAACAGCGCTACAGCGCCATTGAGAACCTTGCCAACAATTCCACCACCGATGGCTTTCTCATCCGGGCAGCTGTCCTTTCGAACAATAACCGTGCCAGCAGCGAAATCATGCACGGCACGACGTTGCTTGTTGAAGAACGCAACGAGTGCAGGAATGATGAAGACGATCGTCAGTGCACGAATGATCCAGCGCCACAGAGATCGACCGATTCGAATTCGGTTGAACTCTTTATCGACAATTCCGATACCCATGAAATGCTTGCCGAGCGTTCCACGAAGAGGAGTTGCCGGCAGCACGATGCCGTAGAGATAAAACAGTACGGTCAACAGCAGCATTCCCCAGAATGCCTTGCCACCGAGACCTGCCATGGCCGACATCGCGGCGGCGGGATCTCCACCTTCAGACATACCGGCCATGCCTGTGAAGGCGGCTCCGAGTCCAAGCACAAAACTGATGCCACCCATGATGATTGACAGCAGTATGCCGTCCAGGATCATCGCGACAATACGTTTCCAAACCGGCGCGTATTCGGCATCACCGGATTCCATCGCCATGGCGCTGCCTGCGCCCATTGCGCCGGCCACTTCTTCGGTCGCTCCAAAATCCGCGTTGGGATCCATATCCGGGTCGATCTGCACGTCGAGTTCCAGAGTTTCATCCAAATTTAATTCGTCATCCGACACGGCTCAAAGCCTCCAGTCTCCATGGATTGCGGCCGCCCGTGAGAGCGCCCGGTTGTTGAGATAAATCTAGGTGTTTTCGCTGCCAGCGACGGGAAATCGGGCAGCTTTTGGGAGTAGTTCCTGACGCCCCGAGGCCTGTATCCCGGGATTCAGGAGCGCCGTTTCAGGCGGATCCTTTCGCGATAAGCCAGATACAGTCCGGCGCAGACAATCAGCGCAATTCCCGCCCAGGTGACCGTGTCCGGGAAGTCCCCGAATATGGCAAAACCGAGTGCGACGGCTGCGATCAGCTCAACGTAGTGAAACGGGGCGACAACGGACGCCGGTGCGTTCTGATAGGCCTTGATGACAAGGAACTGACAGAGGGCCCCCATCACACCAAGCAGCAGAAACCCTGCCATGTGCAGGGGCGACACCGGCAGCTGAAAGTACAGAGGAACCACCGCCGAGGTCACGACAGCACCCACCACGCTGGTGTACAGAACAAGCGTCTGGGGTGAGTCAAACTCGGCGAGCTGTCTGTTGAGCAACTGGTAAACCGTGTACAGCAGCGCTGCACCAAGTGCGATCAGGTTGGCGAAACTGGCAGCGCCCAGATCCGGCCTGATGATGAGCAAAGCGCCGGCGAGTCCTGCTATCGCACCAGCAACGCTGCGAAAGCCGATTTTCTCTCCCAGCCAGGGCACCGCAAGTAGCACCACAAGGATCGGAGTTGTCATCGCAATCGCGGTGGCGTTACCCAGCGGCATTAACGAAAACGCGATAAAGATCATGACGTTCGACGCGAACATCGATCCGCTTCGCAAAAACGCAAGTGACGGTCGCGCGGAACGAAAAAGAACAAACCCGACCCGAGGCAGAAAAATCAGACACACGACGATAAAGTGTCCGGTGAACCGAGCCCAGACCACCTGCACGACGTGATGATCCTGCAGCAGCCATTTGGCAAGGGCATTCATCGAGGCAACAAAGATCACCCCCACAACCATGAAACCGATGCCTGTCAGTGGGCGATCGAACCGCGAGTCAGTCGTCACAGTGGACGTCGCCTTGTCCTCGATCGCGACGGTTCAACACACGCAAAAACCGCACGCTCGTGGGCGTGCGGTTGCGCCTGGTCAACTGTGGTCGATCCCTCAGGAGCGCATGCGAACCGCGTCAGGATCGTGGACCGGCTTGGCACAGACACGCGCAGCGCAGGTCCGGTCGATAATCGTGACCTGCAGTTCGGTGCCGTCGGCAGATACGTCCGGTTTGACGTAACCCATGGCAAGACTTTTGTCGGTGTAGTGTGCATAGCCACCGGATGTTACAAAACCGACGACCTCATCACCACGATAAATCGGCTCGTCTGAAATGCAGTCGGCCTCGGTAGTGTCGATGTCGAGCGTGACCAGCACCTGATCCGGCCCCTTCTCGCGCGACGCGAGCGCCGCGTCCCGTCCGATCCAGCCTTCGCGTTTTCGATCGATAAACCGACCCATCTTGCATTCCCATGGCGTGTAGTCCGGCCTGTATTCAGTCGCCATGGAGCCAAAACTCTTTTCAAGACGAAGACTGTTCAAAGCGCGGCCACCGAACAGCTTCAGACCAAACTCCTCCCCCGCCTCCATCAGCAGATCGAATACGTAAGCCTGATAGTCCGGCGACATGTAGATCTCGTAGCCAAGTTCTCCCGTAAAGGTGACTCGTCCTATTGTGCAGGGCGCCATGCCGAGATCGACTTTTGCGATGCCCATAAACGGAAAATTGTCGTTCCCGAGATCAAAGTCCGTAACTTTGGCAAGCAGGTCGCGCGCCCGCGGGCCGGCCACCGAAAGACCAACGAGCTCACGTCGCAGAGATCGTATCGAGACGCCGGTCTCTGGAAGGTGCTGCTCGAACCATCGCAGGTGATACTCCTCGGCGAGACCCGATCCAAAAATCATCCAGCGACCGGCCTCAGGCTGGGACAGCGTGAAGTCGCCAATCATCTTGCCCTCGGGGTTGAGCATCGGACACAGCGTCATTTTGCCAACGGCAGGCATGCGGCCAGCGAGCATCGTTCCGAGCCACTGTTCGGCGCCGTCACCGGTGATTTCGTACTTCGCAAACGTTGAAATCTCAATCATCCCGACCGACTCACGCACGGCCTTGCACTCAGCCGCCACCCACGGATGGGAGTTCGATCGCTTGAAAGTGAGTGTCTCGACAGGCTCCTCACCTTCAGGCGCAAAAACCAGCGCATTTTCAAGACCAAAGGCCGCACCGAAGACGGCATTGTTGGTCTTCAGTCGATCGTAAATCGGCGTGGTACGAAGCGGTCGCGCAGCCTCGAGTTCTTCGTTGGGGAATGAGATACGAAAGCGCCTGGAGTAGTTCTCGCGCACTTTCGCGTTGGTGTAGGCCATGGTCGCGTAATCGCCAAATCGGGCGATGTCCATCGCCCAGATATCCGCGCCCGGGTCACCGTGGATCATCCAGTTCGCGAGAGACATGCCGACACCGCCGCCCTGACTGAAACCTGCCATGACCGCGCACGCGCACCAGTAACCGGGCAATCCTCTTACCGGTCCCACCAGCGGGTTGCCGTCCGGAGCGAACGTGAACGGTCCGTTGATGATGTCCTTGATACCGGCACGCTCAAACGGAGGAAAGTGGCTGAATCCAACCTCGAGACTCGGCGAAATTCGATCGATATCGTTTTCAAGAAGCTCATGACCGAAGTCCCACGGCGTATCTTTTTCCATCCACGGCGTAGCGGCGCGTTCGTAGGTACCCATCAGCATGCCCTGGCCTTCCTGGCGCATGTAGATCTCGCCCTCGAAATCGATGCAGTGAATTACCTCTTCCTCGCTCGCCTTAACCTCGTCCATCTCATCGGTCACGATGTAATGGTGTTCCATCGCAAGCACCGGGAGCTCCAGCCCGACCATGCGACCCACCTCCCGCGCCCACAGGCCACCGGCGTTGACCACGTGATCAGCCTGAATCGTTCCCTTGTCCGTGATTACGTTCCAGCCTTCGGCGGTTTGCTCCAGAGACTCGACCTTGGTGTGCCGATAAATCTCGGCTCCCTGAATGCGCGCGCTCTTGGCGTACGCCTGGGTCACACCCGAGGGATCAACATGGCCGACAATAGGCTCGTACATCGCGCCAATAAAATGTTTTGGATCCATCAGCGGAAACAGTCGCGCTGCCTCTTCGACGCTGATCATTTCAGTTTCGATCCCGAGATACTTGCCGGCGGCGTCCGTGCGCTTTAACCAGTTGACACGCTCCTCGGTGCCCGCAAGCAGCACCCCGCCGGTCATGTGAATACCGCAGGACAGGCCGGAAATTTCCTCAAGCTCCTGGTAGAGCTTGATTGTGTATTCCTGAAGGCGCGCGATGTTTGGATTGCCGTTGAGCGTATGCATCCCGCCTGCCGCATGCCACGTAGAACCGGAAGTCAGTTCATCGCGTTCAATCAGAACGACGTCCTTCCAGCCAAGTTTGGTCAGGTGATAGAGCACGCTGCAGCCCACAACGCCACCACCGATAACGACTGCCTGGGCATGGGATTTCATGTCTGCCATGATTTGATCTCGAGTGTTGAGTTGGTGTCGGTGTGATGACACCGGGTTCTGAAGTCACGGTACGCAATTGGTTCATGCAGACCGGCTCGTTGAGGGACTCGTCCGACCGTATAACGTTCGTCCCGGCCGACTCAATAGGCGTAACCGTGATGCCCGCACGGGAGATCAAAAAATCGGTTGTCGGCATCGACGTGGTTCAGTTTCGGTAACCGTAACGTCGCTCGCGACATCAACTTCATGCACGATCTCAATGACCGCCAACACTTCGTCCCACGCCTGGACCGAGCGGCCTTCGCGGTCGCTCCGTCACGTTCGACTCCGGTCGCGTCGACCTGCCTGACGCTGCTCGAACGGACGGGTGCGGCGCACGCAGTCAGCGAGTGCAGAGACGAGGGTGCTCAATCCGGGCACCCGTTCACGGACAAACCAAATTGCCCGCCGGCATGGGAAGTTCTCGGCAATTCACGGCAAATACCGCCACCGGTCTGACGACAGTGCCAATACCTGTGCGATTGAGGTCCAAAACCGCTGGTTTCAGGCGTGAGGCGGTTTGGCAGACTCGCCCGGCAATGGCAAAATTCGGGGTTCTGATGGATACGGGCCGGGCGCTGCCGTGGCGTCCCGTTGGGTCTGCTTGGTCGGTCATGTTCCAGGACCCATCCCAATCCGTTCAACTTAAGTTACAGAGCCAATTTCCAATGTCGAGCCAAAGCGCCGCCAGCGTATCGCGCGAACTTTCAGCGCACGTGCGTGAAGAGATAGATCACTGGATCGAGAAATTTCCAGAAGGTCGCCAGAAATCCGCGGTCATTGCCGCACTGCATGCCGTACAGCATGAGAATCACGGCCACATCACAAAAGACAACATATCGGCAGTGGCCGACTACCTCGACATCGAACCGATTGAAGTCTGGGAGGTCGCGACGTTCTATTCGATCTTCGAGACCGAACCGGTTGGACGTCACTGCGTCGCCGTGTGCACGAACGTGTCGTGCTGGCTGCGCGGCGCCAATGAGATCGTCGAACACATCGAAAAGAAATACAGCGTGTCTCTTGGCGGCAGCACCGCCGACGGGAAAATGTATCTGAAGCGCGAAGAGGAGTGTCTCGCGGCCTGCAACAACGCTCCGATGATGATGGTCGATCACGTCTATCACGAAAATCTGACTATAGAAAAAGTCGATGAGATCCTCGACGCACTTGGTAAGGACGGTAAACACTAGTGAGCAACCCGAATCTCGACAAATACGAAGCCAACACGGTTTGCTTCACGACACTGCATTTCGACGAGCCGTGGACGCTGGACAACTATCTGAAAATCGGTGGCTATGAAGCCCTGAAGAAAATCGTCAATGAAAAGTGGACGCGAGAACAGGTGATCGACGAGGTGAAGGCGTCAGGTCTTCGCGGACGTGGTGGCGCCGGCTTCCCCACCGGATTGAAGTGGAGCTTCATGCCGCGCGACAAAGACGAGATCCAGAAATACGTCGTCTGCAACTCCGACGAATCTGAACCCGGCACCTGCCACGACCGGGACATTCTGCGCTACAACCCTCACTCCCTGGTCGAAGGCATGATCATCGCCGGATACGCGATGGGAGCAACGGTGGGTTACAACTACATTCGCGGTGAATTTGAGGCCGAACCGGTTCCCCGTTTTGAGAACGCGATCAAAGAAGCGCGCGCCGCCGGCTTTCTCGGTAACAACATCCTCGGATCCGGAATTGATTTCGAACTGCACATGTTCATGGGCGCGGGCGCGTATATCTGTGGCGAAGAAACCGGACTGCTTGAGTCTCTTGAAGGCAAGCCGGGAAGACCACGCTTCAAGCCACCGTTTCCGGCGAACAAAGGTCTTTATGACCAACCAACCACGATCAACAACTGCTACTCCCTGGCGTCCGTGCCGCGCATCATTGAAAAAGGAGCGAGCTGGTTCAAAGAGCTCGGCATCGAAAGCGCCGGCGGCCCGACGATCTTCTCTGTTTCCGGTCACGTCGAACGACCCGGCAACTACGAGTTGCCGATCGGTATTCCGTTCAAGACGTTGCTGCACGATGTCTGTGGCGGTGTCTGGAAAGGTCGCAAACTCAAGGCGGTGATTCCGGGTGGGGTATCTGTGCCGGTGATGCCCGCGGACAAGATCATGGACGTTGACATGGACTATGACTCGCTGCGTGATGCGGGATCCGCGCTGGGCACCGGCGCCGTGATGGTGATGGACGAAACCGTCTGCATGGTGAGTATGCTGGAGAGAATCTCGCGCTTTTACTTTTCCGAATCCTGCGGTCAGTGCACGCCCTGTCGTGAAGGCTCAGGCTGGATGAATCGCATGCTCAAGCGCACGCTGGCTGGCAAGGCCACCAAAGACGACCTCGACAAGCTGCTGGATGTTGCGAACCGCATCGAGGGTCGCACAATCTGCGCATTCGGTGACGCAAGCGCGTGGCCTGTGCAGAGCTTTCTCAAGCACTACATGCATGAGTTCGAATACATGATCGAGCATGGCGGTCGTTCGTTTGTAGACAGGCAGTCAAAAGCAGCCTAGACGCGTTTCGAAAACTGCAAAAAGAAGCCGGCTTCATGCCGGCTTTTTTTCGTTTGCGTTTTTCAAACAGCTTTCGGTTTGTATCGTTATGTATAACGTGTGCATCCGTTGTTTGCGTCGAATGCACGCTCGCCGTGTGCATTGATTGCGTTTTCAGAAATCAAAATTACCGCGATCCCGATAAATCAAAATTATGACCGCCTGAAGTGTGTCCGCGTTCGTCGAACACAACTTCTGCCTCTCGCTATGATTGCTCGGGCGGTAGGGCAATGTATTCGGTAGGGGAACCGAACACCGAAGGCAGTCAACACAATGAATTTTAAAACACCGCTCCAGATCACCGCTTTAATGGTGCTGGCTCTCAGTTCGACCGTAAACGCCCAGGACACCAAAGTCATTGGCAGCATGACTTCCCAGGGCAGCGTAACGCTCGGTGAAAATGTTACGTCGATCACAATCACTGACAACATTCATCCCTACTTTAACGGCGACCTGATAAAGGCGCCCGAAAGCGCCTCAGCCAGGGTCCGTCTGAACGACAATGATGGTTTCATCACTGTCGCTTCCTCCACAGAAGCAACCATTTCGACGGGCCCTGGCTACTACGTCAAGGCGCAAGGCGACCGAATCGATTTCGATCTCAAACTCGGTGTGCCCTATGTCATTCAGATGGATTGCTACGTCGTCAGACCCCACCCGATTCAGCATGTCACGTCGGAACAGCGCATCAGCGGTTCAATCATTCGTGATGACTCCGGCACCTGGGTTCTTGGCCGAGGCGGACGCATCGACGTTACCGTCGATGGCACCTACGTCGCTCGACAATACGCGGCCGACGAACGCCAGCAGTTCGTCAGCGTTGCACAGCCAGACCGCCTGCACATTGTGGAAAAAGATGATCGTGTCCAGGGCTGCGGCGGCGCGGGCCTGATAGCCGCTATCCCTCGCACCTGTCCGATTCCCGGTACCTGAGTGACCCCCTGCAGACGACTTCTACAGGTCTGAACACAAACAAACGCACTGGTGGGGACCTCCAAGCGACGAGAACACACTATGAACAGTTTCAACATTTCCAAAGCAGCGATCGCCGGCGCTCTATTGATATCGACCAATATCGCAGCGGCGCAGAATTCAGCCGTGATCGGCGACCTTCATGCCGAAGGCAACGTCACCATCGGTCATCACCCCACTCTCGAAACCGTGGCCAACACAGACCGTGGCTACGAGAATGGCAAACTCATTGCGACCGACCCCGACTCGACTGCTCGCATACAGATGAACAACGGCAACGGTCGCGTAACGGTCGGAACGAATACCGAAGCCACCGTGCAAACCGGACCAGGCTATCTTGTCATCGCGGACGGCGACCGTATCGATTTTGAGTTCAAAACCGGCATTCCTTACGCCATAGAAATGGACTGCTACATCGTACGTCCTCACCCGCTACAACCGGCGGGCACAGGCAATCTTGTGAGCGGTTCGATCATCCGCGATGAGGATGGTTCTTACGTGCTTGGACGCGGTGGCCGAATTGACGTCACCGTCAATCGCCGGTATCTGGACATGATTCGCGACTTCGATCGCAAAGCCGATGACGGCAACCGACGACGTTACAGCGACGCAACCCAGCCGGATCGCGTTCACACGCTGATCAACGACGAGCGCTTTGAAGGCTGCGGCGGTGGTGCCGGTCTGATTGCGGCGCTGCCCGAGACCTGTGGCGTCAACACCGGTAGCCGCATCGGGAGCGTCGTCGGCGCTGTCGGCACCGCGGTCGCCGCAATCGCAGGTGGCGGCTCCTCATCCCCGGGCGCGCCCGACAACAGTCGAAACGATGACCCGCCGGCTTCCGGCAGCTCCGGTGGCTCTGGCAGTTCCAGCGGATCGGGCAGCTCGACCAGCTCTGGTGGATCCGGCAGCCCTGGCATCCCGAGCGCCGGCAGCAGCGGCTCTGGATCGTCGGGGGGCGACGGTGGCTCCGGTTCTTCAGGTGGTGCCAGCAGCTCGGGCGCCTCGGGTGGCAAAGGCAGTTCAGGTTCTTCCGGCGGCACGGGCGGTTCAGGATCCTCCGGAGGAAAGGACGACTCGGGATCCTCTGGCGGCAAGGGCGACGAATGCGGAGATTCAGACGGCTACAAACCCAAGGACCCGGTTGATCCTCCCGCAAGTCCGGTCAAAGGCAAGGACACGGGCAGCGACAAGGGCAAGTGCTGACCCACGCCGCAGTCAAAAAAACCCGACCACGCAGTCGGGTTTTTTTATTACGCACCCGCCGACAAAGGTTGTGTCAGATCCGGCCCGCCGCGGTGGCCGGCACGTCAGCGGCGTCATCGCGCTCGCGGCGCAGTCGGCGTTGTTCGAGCGGCACCATCACAATCTTCAGCATGGGCGGCACAATCAGAAGCGTCAGTAGCGCGGAAAGCGCGAGACCCCCAACCACTACCGAGCCCAGCCCGCGATAAAGCTCGGAGCCAGCGCCCGGGAACAGCACGAGAGGCAACATCCCGAAGACTGACGTCAGCGTTGACATGAAAATCGGCCGGATTCTGTTTCGTGTGGCCTGAACAATCGCTTCTATAGGCTCAAGCCCTTCCGATCGTATGTGGTGCAGCGCCTGATGCACGAGCAGAATCGCATTGTTGACCACGATCCCGATCAAAATCACAAAACCGAGCAACGTCAGCATGTCCAGTGGCTGAAACGTGTAGCGATTGAGTACCACCAGACCCGCCACACCGCCCGCCGCGGCCACAGGCACGCTCAGCAATATGATCAGCGGGTAGACGAAACTCTCGAACAGCACCGCCATGACGAGGTAAACGATCACCAGAGCGATCGCCAGCTGCCACTTCATCGAATCCCAGGTGGCGTTGAGTTTGTTTGCGGTGCCCGAAATATTGAACCGAACACCATCGGGCAGTCCCTGCTCCGTCATGGGCTGAATAACGGACTCCCGCAACATCTGCGTCGCAGTTTCCAGCGGCACGCCCGGCGCCGGGCGGACCTCGAGCGTAATGGTTCTGAAACGTTCACGATGTCGGATCGACGTCGGACCTGATGTCATCACCAGTTCTGACAGCGAGTTGGCGGGCACGATGCGCCCGTCAGCGGTCACGACCGGTAGATTGCCAATGTCCTGAGTGGCGGTAACCACATCGTTGGGACCGCGCACGACGAGGTCCAGCAACTTGCCATCCACCGTGACCTCTGTTGCGCGATAGCCATCGTTAAACGCGTCGATACTGAGCGCAAGATCCCGGGTAGTCAGGCCATTGTCGGCAAGCCGAAGCGGGTCCGGAACCAGTCTGACTTCCGGCGCACCGAGCTCGAGTCCGGGCTGAGGCCGATGCTGATAGCCATCCTTGAAAGGCATCACCTGCGTCAGTCGCCCAAACGCCTGCCCGGCAACGCCAAGGATGGTTGGTAAATCCGGTCCGGAAATATCAAGCTCCAGCTTACGCCCGCCGCCAATGCCGCGGCCAAAAACCGACGGTTGGCTCATGAATCCAAACGTTCCCGGTTCACGAAAAACGGGGCCCCGCAAAATCGGAATCAACTCGGGCACTCTCTGGGGATCGCTTGCGATCGCACCCACAAAAGTACGTGCAGGCGTTGCGACAAAGAAGAATCGCTTCATGGTGGGAGCTGCGACCGAGCTTTCACCATCCGGTCCTTTCACCGGTGGCGGTGGCGTCTCGCTCGCGTTGACCTCCCAGTAGGGTGACACGGCGGTTTCAATGCCTTCGGCAATGCCGGTTACCGTTTCAAGATTGTAGCCGGGCGGCGGGATCACAATGCCGAAAACAAGATTGCGATTGCCTTCGGGCAGATACTCAAGCTTGGGCAACCAGTTCCAGGAACCCCACAGGGCCGCGGCGGTAACGATTGCGACAACAAAAATGGACGCCAGAACACTTTTGGTTATGCCGCGAACGAAACCGGTAATGGTCTTGATAAAGAAATCGGCAAACCAGTCGATCAACGGCAAACGCAGTCGCTTGATGCTGCCGTCGGGCGCGGCCTTGCGCAACAGCCACTGCGCCATCGCGGGGATCAGAGTGACGGCAACCAGCAGTGACAGCAGCACCGATACCGAAATGGCTACCGCGATGTCACGAAACAGCTGACCTACTTCAAGCTGCATGACAAGTATCGGAATGAAAACCATCACCGTAGTCAGCGCGGACACCAGCACCGCCCCCCAGACCTGGGATGCGCCCCTGTAGGCGGCTTCTCGCGCGGGCAGCCCACGCTCGCGCGCTCTGTAGATGTTTTCCATCACCACAATGGCGGCATCAACAACCATACCTACCGCGAATGCGAGACCCGCAAGCGAAATCACGTTGATCGAACGACCCAGTGCCGCCATCGCGACGAAAGATCCAACAACGGAGACCGGAATGGCCACGCCCACAATGGTGGTGGGTCGCCAGCTGCGCAGGAACAGCATCAGAATCAACAGCGCGAGTCCACCGCCGATATAGATGTTCTGCTTGACCAGCTCAACGGCGGATTCGATATAAACCGTTTCGTCATAGGCCTGAGCGAGTTCAAGGCCCGCGTCAGGCATGATACTGACGTTCAGCTCCTGCACCGCGGCCCGAATGCCCTTCATGGTCTCGATCACATTGGCGCCGATTTCCCGGGTTGCGTTGAACGCAATCGACGGTTTGCCAAGCTGGCGAATTCTGGCGCCGGGCTCGGTGTAGTCGAAACCGACCTCGGCGATATCACCCAGCGTAACGCGTCCACCGGCGCCCTCGCGGTTGCCGCGCAGCACGACCTGGCGCACCGCATCAAGACTCGAAAGCTCACCTTCCGCGCGCACGACGTAGCGACGTTTGCCTTCATCGACATCGCCCGCCGACACTGAAATATTGGCCGACTGCAGCGCCTGCACGACACCACCGACCGTGAGGCCATAGCGCGCGAGAAATTCCGGTTCCACCACGACGTGAATCTCGCGCTCAGACCCGCCAAAAATATTCACGCCGCTGACTCCGGCGACGCGCTCAATCCTGTCTTTTACGACATCCTCAATAAAATCGCCGTACTCGTTGATCGGCGTTTCGTTGCCGGCCTGGCGAGTGACGATGAACCACGCAATCGGGTTGTCCTCGCTGCCTGCCGTATCCAGTGTCGGCGAACGCACGTCGTCCGGGTAGCCGCTGACACGATCGAGTCTGTTGGCAACCAGCAGCAGCGATTTGTCCATGTTGGACGACACTGAAAATTCCAGCGTCAGCCGCGAACGCCCCTGCTCGGCGCTGCCCGTGATGTTTTCAAGCCCTTCAAGGCCTGCCATCTGTTCTTCCTGGCGATTGAGAACCTCGCGCTCAACCTCAGCAGGCGCGGCGCCGGGCCAGTTGGTGTTAACCGTGATCACCGGACGGTCGACGTCAGGTGCGAGCTGGATCGGGATGCTCTCCAGAGCAACCATGCCGAACATCAGCAGCATCAGCACCGCCGAAATCACGGCGATGGGTCGGTCAATGGACGCTCGTATCAGATTCATCCGGACGTCGCTTGTGATTTGGCTTTGGGTTTGGCGTCGCTACCGTCAGCACTTTCGGGCTTCGGTTTACCACCAGGTTTCCCGGTCGTGACCTTGGCACCCGGTCGCAGTCGCTCGTTGCCACGCACGACGACCTGATCGCCATCGTTGAGCCCGTTGAGAACCTCGAATCGTGATCCGATCGCCTCCCCCAGCACTACCGGTCGCATCGCGGCCTCATCGCCAACAACCACGTAAACCATGGCTTTGGCGCCGCGACGAATAACCGCATCTTTGTGCACGGCAAGAAGATTCCGTGGCGTGCCCTGGGGAACCATGACGGTCGCCGACTGACCCACCGCAAAACGCTTCGCGGTGTCGAGATCAGGTGTGAGCCGAACGGCGCGCGTTCGGCTGCGAGAATCTTCAACCGGTATGACCGCACGAACAATCGCCTGATGTTCAGAGCCGTCATCCAGCCTGAACTTCACACTGACTCCGGGAGTCACTCCACCGAGTCGATCGAACGGCACATCGGCTTCGATCTCAAGATTGCCATCGCCAATGAGTTCGACCACCGCGTCTCCCAGACGAAGATAGCTGCCGATTTCGGTTGATCGCGAAACAACGATTCCTGAATAGGGCGCCCGAATCTGATTGCGTTTCAGGTCAACTTCCGCGAGCTTGAGGTCAGCCTTTGCTGAGACGATCGCAGCTTCGGCCTCGGCAAGACGCGCCACCGCAATCGCTTCGGCCTGTACCGAATCGTCAAACTGGGCTCGGGTAATGGTCTGGTTGCGGGTTAACTTTTCCAGACGCTTGCGCGTCATCTGTGCAAGCTTGATTTCAGCGTTACGCGTTTTAATGGACGTCGTGGCCTGGTTAAGACGACTCAGAGCCAACTCACGTCTGGCGTGAATCGCGTCAATATTGATTTCGGCGAGCACATCGCCGCTGCTGACGACATCGCCAACGTCCACCAGCATCCGGGTCACAGGCCCTGGGACCTGAGCCGCAACGACACCGCCTCTGCGAGACACCAGCCGCCCGAGCACCTCAACGGTCTGAACCAGCGGCGAGGTCGCAACGGTATCAACCTTGACGAGCGTTGGCCGCCCGCCGCCCTGGGCCAGGGCCGAGCCGGTGAAAAAAATGGTCGGTAAAACAACGGTCATCACGCTAACGCCAACCGCGAATGACGTGCGAATCTTGCGACAGATACAGGGCATGGAGTTCAGGGGACCAGACGAATCTTGAAGGCCCACCAGATTATCACGCACCCGCCGGCAGGTACGGCTTGAACTCGCGGTAATGGCGCCCGGTCGTGAGTTCCGAACCGAGGTTCAGATTGCGGTCCAGCCGCCGTCCACCAGAATCGATGTTCCCGTAATGAGCGAACTTGCATCCGACGCAAGAAATACCACCGCACCCATCACCTCTTCCAGCTGGCCAAGGCGTCCCAGCTGAATTCGACTGACGACGTCATCGTAGAATTCCTTATTCTCAAAAAACGGACGCGTCAGAGGTGTCTCGATATAGGTCGGACCCACGGTATTGATCCGTACACCCGAGTCTCCAAGGTCGACTGCCGCGGCTTTGGTAAAACCTTCCAGGGCGTGCTTGCTGGCGCAATACAGGGTGCGTTTGGTTCCGCCAACGTGTCCCATCTGGGACGACATGTTGACGATGGAACCTTTGATGCCCGCTTCCACCATATCGGCCGCAACCGCACGAGCAACTTCAATCGTCGCACGCACATTCAGATCCAGAATGTCGTCTATAGAGGCATCCGAAATCCCGGGAAAAGTTTCAGGTCGGTTAAAGCCGGCGTTGTTCACCACAATGTCCAGACGACCCCAGGACTTTCGCGCCTGCTCAAGAGAGTCTCGATCGGTGATGTCGCAGGAGATAGTGCTCGCGCTTGCGCCGTAGCTGGCGATCTCCCCGGCCACCGTTTCAAGGGGCTCCGGTCGCCGACCGAGCAAAATGACCTCGGCCCCGGACTGCGCGAGACCGTGGGCGATTGCGCGCCCAAGACCCGTGCCGGCGCCCGTGACCAGCGCGCGTTTGCCGTCTACTCGCATGGAAGGCAGTTGTGGAATCCGGGTGTCGTCTGAGTAGTCTACGGCGTCGTTCACTTGCGCATCTCGTGTTAAGCGTTGTTGGTGCTCAGCCTGGCGTACCGCCAAAACGTCGCAGTCGAATATCAGCCTGCTCCTTGTGGCCCGCGAAGCCTTCCAGCGCACAGAGTCTGGAACAATATTCGCCGACGAGCACGGAAGCCTCTTCCGTCAGAACCTTCTGATATGTGCAGGTCTTGATAAATTTGCCGACCCACAGCCCTCCGGTATAACACGCCGCCTTGCGCGTTGGCAGCGTGTGATTGGTCCCAATAACCTTGTCTCCGTACGAAACGTTGGTGTTTGGTCCCAAAAACAGCGCTCCGTAGTTAGTCATGTTGTTGAGGAAATAGTCGGGGTCACGTGTCATGACCTGAACGTGCTCGGACGCGATCTCGTCGGCGACCTGAACCATTTCTTCTTCGGTGTCACACACGATCACCTGACCGTTGTCGTGCCAGGCTTTGCCGGCGATTTCGGCGGTAGGCAAAATAGTCAGCTGTCGTTCTACCTCGGCCATCGTCTCGCGAGCCAGCTTCTCCGAGTTGGTCAGCAACACGGCTGGCGAGTCGGGTCCGTGCTCCGCCTGACCGAGCAGGTCCGCGGCGCACAGCTCGCCATCAACGGTTTCGTCCGCGATGACCAGGGTTTCCGTAGGCCCCGCCAGAAGATCGATACCCACTCTGCCAAACAGCTGTCTTTTCGCTTCGGCCACATAGGCGTTGCCGGGTCCGACAAGCATGTCAGTCTTGGCAATGGTCTCGGTGCCAAGCGCCATGGCGGCGACACCCTGAACGCCACCAAGCACGTAGATGCGATCCGCGCCGCCCAGATGCTGGGCCGCGACGATTGCCGGCGCCGGGGTACCGTTAAATGGCGGCGCACACGTGATGATGCGACCGACGCCGGCGACCTTGGCGGTTACGACACTCATGTGAGCCGACGCCAGCAGCGGGTATTTGCCGCCCGGGACGTAACATCCGACCGAGTTAACCGGGATGTTCTTGTGTCCAAGGATCACGCCAGGGAGCGTCTCGCGCTCAACATCCTGCAGCGCCGACTTCTGTATCTGCGCAAAATTCCTGATCTGATCCTGGGCGAAGCGAATGTCTTCGATCGCTTTGTCGCCTACCTGGTCAAGACAGTTCTGAATTTCTGCTTCAGACAGCTGGAAATTTTCTGGCGACCATTTGTCAAATTTCTCGGAATACTCGCGCACGGCTTCATCGCCGCGTTTGGACACATCATTGAGAATATTCTCGACCGTGGCGCGTACCTGCGCATCTTCGGTGGCCAGAACGTCGGCTTCTTTGCCGTGTTTGAGATAACGGATCATGATTAAAAACCTTTAAGGCAAAATTGCTATTTGCTTCACGTGTTGCGAAACAGATTCCTGTGTGATCTTCAGACTGTGGGTGGCTCAGTGAATGTCCGCCTGCTGTCCCATCGCGTCGCGAAGTTTATCGATATTAAACCCGGGCGCCTTCGCGGCATCCAGGATGACCTTTTCCCGGCGCGAAATGAGATCCACCGTTTCGGGTATTTTTGCAACCGCATCTGCCGGCACCACCACGGCGCCATGCAGATCAGCGTGAATCACATCGTCATGGGATACCAGCATGCCGTGAACGTTTACCTGCTGCGCAAAATTCTCCACGTGGACGTGGCAATGGCTCGGACCAATGACACCGGCCAGAACCTGAAAACCGCTCGCCAGATCATCCAGGTCGCGAACCGAACCGTTGGTCACCACCCCGAGGCAACCGAGGCCAAGGTGAATGTTGCTGTTAACTTCACCCCAGAACGCGCCGATGCCGGGAACAGGGTCAAGATCCTGCATCAACACAATTCGAGGCAGATCGCCATCAGCGATGTAGCCATAGTAGTCACTGCGCCGCTGCGCAACGATCGCCGGGTCTTCGGCAGAACCATGCTCAGCCACGATAGTTGCCGTACGCGCAAGACCCACCATCGGCTTGAGCGCCGGACGAACACAGTTGAGCTGGCTTCGGGTAAAGCCGAAACCGCGACGTTCGGGAACGATAAGTTCCAGGGCGTTACAGATCGTTGGCGTGTCATAGCAAGCGATTGCATCAAACATTGATTGTGTCAGCGTGGTCATCAGTTGCCATTGCTCCTGGGTGTGGAATTTGGGTTCGTCAGCCCGTAACGAGCGACGGAGGGACATCGACGGTCAGGCTCAGCAACAAAAACGACAGCGATTTGCCGTGACCGTCGAGATTGAGGCTGCCGTTAACACCGCCTTCAAGGGCGTTGTCGATAACAAAATTCATTGCTTTGAGATTTGGTAAGTCAAAGCGCTCGACATGATCAGCGCCGCGGTGCGCAAACAGTTTCAGGACACGCTCAGGCGTGACCTGCTGCTGCAGAATCTCGAACAGCTCGGGTCGGTAGGGAATCAGACTGATGTTGATCCGGTTGCCTTTGTCACCCGTGCGCGCGTGGGCGAGTTCATGAAGGCGTACAGTCGTTGTGCTCATTGTCTGATTCGTTTCCAAAAACTATGCGTCTTTCGATCTGCCATTTGCTGCTACAGCACGTGCACGAGCGGCGTGACACGCGTTCGATCCACCAGCACTGAAGCGGTGTCGACACGGTTGGTAATCTGCTGACGCACGCCGCCACCGCCGGCCGGGCCGGAGCAGTACAGACTCAGAACTTCATCAGAAACTTTTCTGGCGGTCTCTCTGTCCGGGGCTCGAACCGCGACACGCACCCTGTAGTCACCGTCATCGGGAAAGTCGTCGCGCATTCGTAATTCGCCGTCGATGCTGTCGAATGTGCTCAGCGTGCCGATGATGTCCACACGAAGCGGCAGATCAATTCCGATGTCGTGACAACGCTCTCGCACCACGCGTGCCGCAAGCTCAGCCCGTTTGCGTGCGTTCGGACCCGCATAGGAAATTTCGCCTTCACCAAGCCAGCCGCCATCCATGCTGACGGTCGCTTTCAACGTTTGCGTGCGCGGATGTCCGCGCGCGCCACTGACGGCAACACGATCCGTACCCTGCTGAACCAGCTCGACACCGGTGATATCCAGCACGACATCCGCCGTCAGATAGCTTGCGGGGTCGTGCATTTCGTACAGGATCTGCTCCTTGATCGTTCGCTCGTCAACCACGCCACCTGTCCCTTCAGGTTTGGTCACGACAAACTGCGCGTCAGCGTTGACTTCAGCGATCGGAAAACCCACGTTGGCGAGGTTCGGCACATCCTTGAAACCGGGGTCGGCGAAATATCCACCTGTCACCTGTGCCCCGCACTCAAGCAAATGTCCCGCAAGCGTGCCGCCGGCAAGCCGCTGCCAGTCGTCTTCCTTCCAGCCGAATTCGTGAATCAGCGGCCCGAGGACGATCGAGGGATCGGTCACGCGGCCGGTGACGACCACGTCTGCGTTACTGGCAAGGGCCTCGGCGACGGGAAAGGCACCGAGGTAGGTATTGGCCGCAAGAATCTCGCGGTCGCCGATGTTGATGCCCTCGATGGTCTTCGCGGCACGAATCTCGGATTCACCGATGGCGTTAACGAGATCATCACCCTCTACGACGGCTACCGTGATCTCCCGCAAACCCTGCTCGCGGGCGATTTCCTTGATGCGTCTCGCCGCGCCACGTGGATTGGCGGCACCCATGTTGGACACGATACGAACGCCTGCCTCAATCGCCTGACCAAGAACAGGTTTGATGTAGGTGTCCAGAAAAGGCGAATAGCCGAGATCAGGATTCGAGAGACGCTCACGGTGGGCTATCGCGAGGGTCCGCTCTGCCAGTACCTCAAACGTCAGATAGCGGGGGCCATCGTGTTTTGCGAGAGACTCGACCATCGGCAGCGACGCGTCAAATCGATCACCCGCAAAACCCGCCGCGCAACCTATGTGTACGATTTTGTCACTCACGTGCAGTACCGCTTCAGGCCAGTCGACACGCGTCAGTAAACGCCGCTGACTTCAGCACGTTCGCTTTGTCGGATGTCGGCGATACCGTTCGACGCGGCCGCGGCCAGCAGCCGGTTATCGCTTGCGAGCGTCACGAGATCAAAGCCTTCATCGGCCATACGTCTGGCATACGCGGGCTCAAGACAGTGAATGCCGGCAAAGATTCCGTGTTTTTTCGCGGTTTCGCGAATACGCGTTATCTCTTTAACCACCGCCGGTTCTTCCTGGTCGAGCTTTGGCGTGTGACCCATGGACAGAGAAAGATCCGAGGGACCAATGTAGACGCCCGACAGACCCGGCGTGGACATGATCGCATCCATGTTCTCCAGCGCCTGGGTTGTTTCAATCATGGCCAGCTTAAGAATCATATCGTTGGCACCAGACGCGTAGTCACTGCCGGCGTATACCATCGCGCGCGTTGGCCCAAAACTTCGATGGCCGCGTGGCGCATAGGAACAGGCAGCCACAAAATTCTCAGCGTCTTCTGCGGTATTTACCATCGGGCAGATGATGCCGTAGGCGCCGGCGTCCAGGAGCTTCATGATAATCCCGTTCTCAAGCCACGGTACGCGCGCAATCGGCGTGGTGTCGGTCTGGGAAATCGCCTGCAGCATCGGCAGCGCACTGGTGTAGTCAACGAGCCCGTGCTGCAGGTCAATCGTGACGCTGTCGAAGCCGGCATGGGCAAGTGTCTCGGCTGACACTGAACTCGGGATTGCGCACCATCCGTTAATCACGGCGCCGCCGCCCTGCATGATGTCGCGTGCTTTACTCGCCTTCATAGTCAGTTCTCCACTTTAATCGAGGTGTTAATTTTAGGAATCAGTTTTATAAATCACGTCAGGTCCTGTCGATTGACAATAGTGTCGGCCGGTATCTGCCCGTCAATCGCATCGAACACACTGCGCACGGTCGCCTCGCCCATGCGAATCATGCCCTGTTCGGAACCTGCGGAACTGTGAGGTGACGCGATGAGATTCGGTAACGACAACAGCGGGTGATCGGCAGGTGCCGGCTCCACATCGAAGACGTCAAGGGCCGCACCAGCGATTGTCTGATTCGACAGCGCCGTAAAAAGATCCGCTTCGTTAATCAGACCACCGCGCGCGCAATTGATGACAAAAGCACCTGGCTTCATCGCGTTGAGAACGGCGGAGTCGACCAGGTTTTCAGTGTCGGCCTGGCGCGGACAGTGCAGCGTCAGGTAGTCCACCTCAGGCAGCTGTGCCCGCCAGTCTGACACAGCCTCAACGCCCATTTGGCCAAGCTCGTCAGCGGTGTATGCAGGATCGTAGCCCTTTACCTTCATGCCAAGAGCGCCGGCGCGTGCCGCGACCCTTGAGCCTATGCGGCCTACGCCCATGATGAGAATCGTCGCACCGGCGATATCGCTGGTCTTCACCGTGGCGCGAGACTCCATCCAGTTGCCCGCTTTGGTTTCGTTGCTGTAGGTCGTAATCTGTTTGGCCAGTCCGAGAATAAATGCCAGCGTCTGTTCGGCAACAGAATCAGCGTTGGCGTCGATGGTGATGGTTACCGGGATCCCGCATTCGCTTGCAGCCTGTAGATCAACGTTGTCATAGCCGACGCCGTGACGTGCGATGACCTTCAGGGACTTGCCGGCCTCGATAATGCGTCGCGTTATTTTTGCCGTTCGGACGGTCACACCATCAGCATCACCGATTCGATCAACAATGTCGTCTTCCTCAACGGAGTTGAGAACTTCGTACTCAACGTCATCACGGCTTGAGAGCATTGTCATCGCCTTGTCATGCATCGGCGTGATTACGAGAATTCTGGACTTGGACACGGTGCACTGGACTCCTTGGGGCTCGGCCGGAAGCTGGACCTTCGCTGCCGACTGTTTGATTCCGCTGTCGCGGATTTACCGTCGGTTATACCCCACCTTTCAAAACGCCAGACAGCGCGCATGGTGCAATGCTGCTGCATGGGACATAATTCGGGTCCCCTGGATCTGCGCGTAGAAAACGGAATCGCCGATGCCCAAGCTCGCCGCCAACCTTTCCATGATGTTCACAGAATTCGAGTTTCTCGACCGCTTCGATGCGGCCCGAGAGGCCGGCTTTGACGGCGTCGAATTTCTGTTTCCGTATGACTTCAAGGCGTCGGATATCGCCACCAGACTGACACGGAACAACCTGACCCAGGCTCTGTTTAACCTTCCTCCGGGGGATTGGGAAAAGGAGGAACGTGGCCTCGCCGCCATGCCCGGGCGGGAGAACGAATTTCGTGAAGCCGTCGCAAAAGCGTTGCAGTACGCCGAAGACCTCAACTGCAAAACGCTGCATGTAATGGCCGGCATCCCGGGGGTCAGTGATCTTGCCCGCGCTCGACGCACGTACGTGTCCAACCTCCAGTTTGCCGCCCGTGAAGCCGCGAAGATCAATCGAACTGTCATCATCGAGCCAATCAACAACCGCGACATCCCCGGCTACTTTCTCAACTATCAGGCCGACGCGGTGAGCGTCATCAAAGATGTCGACGAGCCGAATATCGGACTGCAGTTTGATCTGTATCACTGCCAGATCATGGAAGGTGATCTAGCCATCCACCTCAAGGAATACCTGCCGTGGATCCGACACATCCAGATCGCGGGCGTCCCCGAAAGACATGAACCCGACGTTGGCGAAATCAATTATCCGTATCTGTTCGATCTCATGGACAGCCTCGACTACCGCGGATGGGTCGGCTGTGAATATCGACCCAGGGGCAAGACTGTCGACGGCCTGGAGTGGATGAAACCCTGGCGCTCGACGCGCCGTTAACGCTGACACTCTCTGGATTCACCATGCTTCTTGGATGTATTGCCGACGACTTTACCGGCGCCACAGATCTCGCCAACACACTTGTTCGCTATGGCATGCGCACGGTTCAGCTGCTCGGGGTACCCGAAGACGGAGATGAAGTTCCTGATGCGGACGCCGTGGTTGTCGCACTGAAGTCGCGCACGACACCGGCGCAGGATGCGATCGACGAATCAGTTGCCGCTCTTCACTGGCTACAGGATGCCGGGTGTCAGCAGTTCTTCTTCAAGTATTGCTCGACCTTCGACTCTACGGCCGACGGCAACATCGGCCCGGTAGCAGATGCCCTGCTCGATGAGCTCGAGTCGGACTTCACCATCGCCTGTCCGGCGTTTCCTGAAAACGCGCGAACGATATTCAAGGGGCACCTCTTTGTAGGTGACGTTCTGCTGAATCAGTCAGGGATGGAGAATCACCCGCTGACACCGATGACCGACGCCAATCTTGTCCGTGTCCTTCAGTCCCAGACGTCACACAAGGTTGGACTGGTCAAACACGATACCGTCGCCAGCGGTGTCGATGCTGTGCTGGCTGCCTGTCAGAAACTTGTTCAGGAAGGCTATCGTCACGCCATCGTGGACGCCGTCACCGATGCGGATCTCGAGGTCATCGGTGAAGCCTGTGCCGGACTCAAGTTGATCACCGGCGGATCCGGTGTCGCGCTTGGCCTTCCGGCGAACTTCAGATCGACCGGGGCACTGCAGCAGACCGCGTCGGCGGACGCGCTGCCACAGATCAAGGGTGCCAGCATTGTTCTCGCCGGCAGTTGTTCAACCGCCACACTCGCCCAGGTCGAAAACATGAAAGCGACCTGTCCAGCTTTCAGAATCGACCCGGATCAACTGGCAGAAGGTGTTGATGTCGCACAGGCAGCAATCGAGTTTGCGGCGTCGAAAATGGCCGATGGCCCGGTGCTGGTTTACTCCAGCGCCGCAGCTGATCAAATTCAGGCGGTTCAGGCGAAACTTGGCCGTGAGGTCGCCGGGAGCATGATCGAAAAGACGCTGGCCAGCATCGCGACATCCGTGGTTGCCGACCACGGCGTTCGACGAATCGTGGTCGCCGGCGGCGAAACGTCCGGCGCCGTGGTTACCGCGCTCGGCATCAAGGGATTGCGGATCGGTCCACAGATTGACCCCGGGGTACCGTGGACGACCTCCCTTGGCGATCCTGAATTGGCCCTTGCGCTGAAATCCGGAAACTTTGGCAGCGAAGATTTCTTCCTGAAATCCCTGCGTCAGCTGGACCAGGCCTGAACAATGAACGAAACCCAACTTCGCGATCGGATCGCGGTATACGGCAAATCGCTTTTTGACCGTGGCCTCACCGCAGGAAGCTCCGGCAACATCAGCGCGCGACTCGATGACGGCTGGCTGCTGACGCCGACAAACAGCTGCATGGGGATGCTCGACCCGGCGCGAATCGCCAAGCTCGACAACGACGGGAATCTGATCTCCGGGGATCCGCCGTCGAAGGAAGCTTTTTTGCACGCCGCCGTCTACGACGAACGTCCCCAGGAGGGTGCGGTTGTACATCTTCACTCAACGCATTCTGTGGCGGTGTCGTGTCTGCCCGGAATCAACGAGCACAACGTGTTACCGCCCCTGACTGCCTACTACGTCATGCGCGTAGGAACGCTGCCGCTGGTGCCCTATCACGCCCCCGGCGATATGGCGCTGGCCGACGCGGTGCGCGGTCTTGCCGGCAAACACAGCGCCGTACTGCTGGCCAACCACGGCCCCGTGGTCGCCGGCAAAAATCTCGATGCCGCGCTCTACGCGATCGAAGAACTTGAGGAAACAGCCAAACTGTTTCTGCTGCTGCAGGGCAAAAACCCTCGCACGTTGACTCCAGAACAGATGGAAGACCTTCATCAGCGATTTCCACGCTGACCGGTGACCTCGCCGATCACTCCAGTCAGCACGGACCCTGTCGGGCAGCTCAAGATGCTGCTGGCGGTTTTTCTCTGGCTGACCGGCCTTGTCGAAATTTTCGTCGAGTTCGAAATGCTCAACGACATTCGGATCGCGGCGCTGGTTATCTTCGCTGCCATCACGGCAATGTCGGCTTCACGTCTGACGCGAATCGTAGCCCTGCTCGCGGCGATATCAACCGTCGCGTACTACCTGAAGTTCAACAATCTGGAGCCGGTGGTCGACGCTTTGAGGTTTGCGGTTGTCTTCGCAATCTTTCTGCCGGCTCTGCTGCTGACGCGCGAAACTATCGAGGCATCACCGGAACTTGCCCGGGCACGTGCCGGTTTTGTGAAACTCAACGAATCAAACCGCGCGACCGGTCTGCTTATCGGCAGCCAGCTTCTCGCCTCTGTGCTGACGCTTGGCGTGATGGCAATCACGGCGCCGCTTGTCGAACGCAGCAGCCCTGAAGCCTTGCGCCGCGAGACGCTGCTGACGGTGCTGCGGGGCGTGATGCTTGGAGGATTATGGACGCCGTTCAGCGTTGCCGTTGTCTGGATTCTGAATTCCCGCCCCGACCTCACACTCCTTCAGATACTCGGCCCCGGTTTTGCGCTGGCACTCGCCGGCACAATGCTGGCCGTTATCGTATTTTCAGGAATCAGTGGGCTCGCGCAGATACCGTCCGCCCTGCGCGTATTCAAACCGCTGATCCCCTCTCTTGCCGTTGCCATTTTCGTCGTGCTTTTAATGACGCAGGTGCTGCCGTTCTCGACTATCGAAACCGTCGCACTGGTTCTGCCCGTGCTGTGCACGATCAGACTGTTGACGATTGGACCCCGCGCAACCGCGGGCGCCGTTCGCGGCGTCTTTTCCCGAATCGGCGCCAGCGGCAACGAGCTGCTGTTATTCGGTTCGGCAGTCGTGCTCGGATTTACGCTCGACGCCAGCGGCGTTTCCAGCACCCTGGTCAGCCTGATGGCGCTGGACAGGATGCCGATAGTGGCAGCCATTACGCTGCTGGTTGTGATCGGGCCGTTGCTGTCGCTGACAGGAATGCACTCGGTACTGGTCGGCACGGTACTGGTTGCCCTGCTGGCGCCGGTCAACGGCCGCATCCCGGATATCATCGAAGCCCAGATTCTGCTTTGTGGCTGGATGTCGGCAGCCATGATCAGCTTTGGATCGCTGTCAGTCGGCCTCGGCACACGGCTGTTTGAGATCAGCGTCGCGAGAACCATTGTCAGCGGCAACATTCTGTATCAGCTGCTGTTCTCGGCGCTGTGCGCGGCCGTCCTCGCGACCTGGTACGCCGTGTCAGCTGGCTGACAGAGACATGGTGATCGAGATCCGGCGAAGCAACAGTCCGGATCGTCA
The DNA here is from genome assembly GCA_938034705.1 of uncultured Gammaproteobacteria bacterium. GTDB lineage: Bacteria > Pseudomonadota > Gammaproteobacteria > Arenicellales > CALHMG01 > CALHMG01. Next base: position 4,131 of record CALHMG010000033.1, on the reverse strand, counting down.
GGTCGCAGGTTTCAGGCGCGCCTTCTGGATGCCCCAGGCCTTGTTTGGCCTGCGCAGCATGTGAAACTCGACTTCGTTGGTCCCTTCGACAACATGCTTTCGCGGTATCACCAGTCGAGTCGTGGCGAAGGCTTTCTTCGCGCTCTTCTCAAGGTAGCCCACATGGTTGCCATTGAAGTAGACGGCAACCTGGCTGCCGTTGACGATGTTGTAGCCCTTGAGCACAAGCTCATGTTTCAGGCGCACGTTCGAGTCGTATTCATATCGACCCCTGATGACCGTTCGATGACCCTCGCTGCCAAACTTCCAGCCGAAGGCTTCGTCGTTTGAACCGGCAGCATCAATATTCACCGTAGACCCTGTCACGTTGGACAACAGGATGTCGGTAACTCCCCAGCGTTTGTCCTGGGAGTAAAATTCGATGACGTTGGTTCCCCGAATCTGAAACATCGAGGGAATCGAGAACAGGTTGCCGCCCTGCAGTGCCTTGTTGTCGCCGGGTTTCAGGTAACCGAGGATGCGTCCATTCAAACGTACGGTGACTTCCTTGTTGGAGTCGACATCGTATCCCGTCGCCGACAGCATCAGGTCCTGACCGCGGCCGGTGAAGCTTGCGCTCAGAGACGTCGGGTTGCGGTCAGATCCGTAACGACGTCCGTACTCGCCAGTGTCCTCTCGGTCTGTGGTGAGACTGATTGCCTCCGGCGGCACCGAGTTAACCGGAACGACATAGTCGACAAGCACGCTGTCGTTACCGCCACCGACGTTCACCACTCTTGAAAACCCGGCGACACTGCCACCGGAAAAGCGGACCGTCACCGAGCCGGTTGCGTTACTTATCGGAAAAGCATAACCGCCACCGGCAGAAGTCACGGCGTAGTACGAACCTGCACTGGGAGTAACCGTCACACCTTCGATGCCCTCGCCAGGGTCGTACATGTTGTTGCTGTTCAGATCTTTCCAGACGGTGCCGACGACGAATGCGTTGAAGTGGGTGACGTTGTCCGGGCGAACGTTCGCGAAGTTCTGGGTGATCACCCAGTCTCCGACTTCCGTGCGCGCCGCTGATTCACTGACCGCGGCCATACCAACGCTTGAGTAATCGGAATCAACAGCCATGATACCAAGGCGGTGGCCGGGAGGATCCTGCATGCCGTTAGGGCCGTAGCCCCAGTCAATATTAAAAGCGGCATGGGCATTGAGTGCGGAATCGGCATAGGAGAAGACATTGCCGCGATAGCGCGCGTAGCTGAACCCGGCATTGCGGACCCGCTGGATCTGGTTATTGTGATCCTGCGCGTCGCGGCGGATCATGTCCTGGCTGTGCTGCAGCGCAGCGGTATAGAGCCGGGAATCGAACGCTGCGGGCGGACTCGCCTTTATCCGGTTAAACGCCGTTCGCAGTGCCGTCAGATTAACGCCGAAGAATCGACGTGCTCCGGCGATCTCAGCATGGTTGGAAGAGGCCAGCCACTCGCCTTCAGCCTGAGGATCCTGACGCGCCCGGTTCATGAGCCACATCATCTGCTGTTCGCGGCCGTCAGGATGATTACCGCTCGCGGTTTTGTGCAATGTCCACTCGGTCAACGCCTGTGCAGGCGACGCGCCAAGTAACAAAAGGGGCAGCATCAAACCTGCTGCAATTTTTCCAAAACCAAAACGACGTGACACCTGACCCAACCTCTGTACAACGTTTTTAATACATCTCCGCCTCTGCTGGACGGCTGCTTTTTTGATCTACCGCGCTTGATCGTCGCGCTGGCAGCTTTTCCGCGCTTTGCGAGGATCAGCCCCTCGTGTGAGTGACTTTTCGCGGGACCGACAGTGAAACGAAATGTGACGTACTTCTCAAAAGGGTACATACAGCCGGTGAGTTCTGTCCGCCAATCGGCAGTTTTAAAAATCCACGTCGTGTCGCAACGACAGCGACGTCGGTTTTGCTTTAAATCCGGACACTTAGCAGTTACACAAACAACACAAAATGGCCCGCTGGGTGAACAGCGGGCCATCTGTGATCATGGGTCGATGCAGGCCGTGTCGTACCGGCACAACATCCGTGATAGCGACACTACAGTTCGGAGACTTTCATGCCGGAGATTCCCCACTTCTTCGCAGCACGCTGCGTGTTGCGGACCTCAATCACGTTATTACCCGTCTGAACAAATGACGCCGGAAACGTCATCTTGGTCAGGGTCTCGCCATCTTGCGGACCGGTATTCAGGTACTGAATAAAGACGTCGTTCAGATACACGGCATATTTGTCTGCCGCCGTTGCGCGATAGCCGTTCACTTTGAACTTCACGTCACGGCTGCCGGATGCGACGAAGTTTGCCCTGACTACACCCTTGTGCTGTCCGGTTCCGTAGTACCAACCGTACGCGTTGCTGTTCAGCACACCGAGTGAAAGGTTGACGTCAGGACCGGTTGCATCAAGAAGCTTCACGTCGGTGAGGCCCCAGCTGGAAGCACCCGTAAAGCGCACTTCAAGTGTGTTCAGATCCGCCTGCTGCATACCCTTGGTGATCGAAATGCTGGTCTTCTTCGACGACCAGTCCATCGACAGCGACCGCTTCAGGTAGCCGATTGGCTCGCCGTTAAGCAGAACCTCGGACGACCACTTGTCAACCGTGTTGTAAGAACGAACGGCGAAGGTAAAGTCCTTGCCGGTGTTTTCAAATTCAGCAACGAACGATGATCCTGAAATCGAATTATCAAAAATGTTCTGGCCGTACTGCGTCTTGTTACGTGTATCGGGAATCAGAAAGAGATCTTCGTTACCTGATCCCGAGGTTCTTGGACCTGTACCCGTAGCTGACGGCATCACGTCAAGCAGCACCGAATCAGAGCTGTTCGTAGTGACGGTTCGAGTTTCAAGCATACCGTTGCCGGTCAATGTAACCGTAGTGCTACCTGGATCCGTCACAGGGATGGCGTAACCGCCACCTGCCGAAGTCACAGCGTAATAAGCTCCGCGCGAAGGCAGCACCGTCACGCCTGGCAGACCTTCACCACTGTCGTATCGACCGTTGGAGTTGAGATCCTCGTAGACCGTGCCGACGATGAACACGTTGTAGTGGTCGGTGAAACTGGTCAGCGCGCGCGCAAAGTTTTGCGAAACCACATACTCGCCAATACGCCTGCTCGCAATCGGATCGCTCTTGTAAGTCGTGCCAACATAGGTCGACGCAATACCAACGTTGCGATAGTCAGCATCGATAGACATCAGGGCCATGCGATGTCCCGCAGGGTTCTGCATTCCGTTCACGGCATCGGGATCCGTCGGGCTGGCCCAGTCAATGTTGAATGCCGCGTGGGCGTTCAGCGCCCCGTAGGAGTACGAGAAAACGTTGCCGCGATAGGCGCTGTACCTGAAGCTCTGGTCGATGACTCGCTGAAGCTGGTTGTTGTGGTCCTGCGCCTGACGATTGATCAGGTCGGCATTGTGATTCTTGGCAGCCTGATACAGACGCACATCGAAAGCCGCCGGAGGGGTGGCAGCGATCGCGTTAAAGGCGTTTTGCAGAGCGGTGGTGTTAACACCACCCCAGTTCCTGCCACCGGCGATCATCGGGTCATTGTCTGTGGCAAGCCATGCACCTTCAACCGAAGGGTTGGCGCGGGCGCGGTTCATCAGGAACAGCTGTTCCTGTTCCTCTCCATTTGGATGCGCACCGCTGTTGGTGCGGTGGTACGTCCATTCTGACAGTGCGTGGCCGGTCGTCGACCAGCTAAACGTCGTTGCGAGGACAAGCCCCAGCATTCTGGATGTGTTCATCGTTTCCCCCCACAGAAAACAGATTGATTGGCGTCGAATTGCTTTAAGTCTAGTCAGGCAAATAAGGCAAAAAACCAAACAGGACAAATACTTAGGATCTTCGGGGAGCAGGCCGGGTCGCTCGGCCGGGATGGGAAATCCGACCCGGTTACAGCGGGAAAATCTGATCATCGATCAGGCCATTCACACCGTAAGCTGGCACATGCTTTGGAGTTCTCGATCCGGCGCGTAAAGTGAGGATCGCTCTCACAACCTGTCGATTTTCCTTTGACTCAAAAGCCAGAACCGGCAGCCGAACGATCCATCCGGGAGCGTATTACTCAGCGATTTAACCGGCAGACGGGCAACGTTCGAGG
>CALHMG010000032.1 GCA_938034705.1 uncultured Gammaproteobacteria bacterium | reverse complement strand
GACAGGCAGCTGCTGCCGCTGTGGGTTGCCGATATGGACTTCAAATGCCCGCCGCAGATTATTGAGGCGATGAAGCAAAGACTGGACCACGGCATATTTGGCTACAGCATGCCGATGCACGGGTACTTCGATTCGATTACAACCTGGGCCCGGAACACCTACAGCTGGGACGTGGATCGTGACTGGATTGTGCTTTCGCCGGGCGTTGTCCCTGTCATGAATCTGTTGATGAAGACCTTCGCGTCCAGCGGTGACAAGGTCCTCATTCAGGGGCCGGTCTACTACCACTTCATGAAGGCGCCGACAAACCAGGGTGTCGATTACGTGTCCAGCGATATCGTGTACGACGCTGACTCGATGGACTATCACATCGACTTCGATGATTTTGAACGCAAAGCAGCAGACCCGAGCGTCAAGATTGCGATGCTGTGCAACCCGCACAACCCCTCTTCCAGAGTGTGGCCCCGGTCCGACCTTGAGCGACTTGCCGAGATCTGCCTCAAGCACGACCTTCTGATCATCAGCGACGAAATCCACTGCGACTTGATCTTTCCCGGCAACACCTTCACGCCGATGGCGTCGCTGTCCGAGGAGATTGCGGATCGAACCATCACGATGATGGCTGCCAGCAAGACATTTAATATCGCCGGCCTCAAGACTTCCCACACGATCATCTCGAATCCTCAGCTGCGCGAGAAATTTGTCGACGGGATCCAGAAGCTCGGACTTTTTGGCGGCAACGCAATGGGCATCATTGCAACAGAGGCCGCGTACACGCACGGTCGCGACTGGCTTGACCAGGTGCTTGGCTACGTTCACGCCAACTACGAGTTCACGCGAGACTTTTTTGCGCAAACCCTGCCGAAGGTGCGCGTGATCGAACCGCAAGGAACCTATCTGCTGTGGATAGACTGCGGTCCGCTCGGGTTTGGGCCGGAAGAACGCAAGGAACGCATCTACCAGAACGCACGAGTATGGCTGGACGACGGCTCGATGTTCGGAGAAGCCGGCGCCAACTTCGAACGCATCAATATCGCCTGCCCGCGAGCAACGCTCACCACCGCACTGGAGCGAATGGCCGCGGCGCTGAAGAACTAAAAAAACCGGAGTTCCTGAACTACTCAGGAGACTCCGGTTCTCATGACCCTGCTCGATAGTCGTCAGGGTAATGTCATAGGGTTACTTGTTCAGACCATAGACCAGCGTAACTCCGGTAACGCTGTCGCTTTTGTCACCGCGGATCCCGACGATGTCGCTGTTGCGACGAAGCGAGTGACTGACCTTCAGGGCCAGTGCGCCACCAAGACCGACCTGAAGGCCGACTGACGCGTCGGTGAAAGTATTGTCGCCGCCGCCGTCAATCGCAACGGTTGCGATGAAATCGGCATTCTCAAGAACGCTCTGACGGTATTTGCCATACAGATAGATAATGCCGTCGTCGCTGCTCTCACCACCTGAAATGAAGTCTGTGCTTCTGGCGCCGATTCCGGCTTCGCCGAGGAGCTCTGTTCTTTCCTGATTGATGAACCAGTGACCCACACCGGCGACCAGCTTCTTTCGGTCATCGATGTTGGCAAAGTCGTCCGTGTCGTAGTTTCCGAGGCCGAACAGATAGGTCGACTCGTTCAGCAGCTTCTTGGGCTTGTAGCCCAGAGAAAAACGGTCTGCCGTCTTGTCACCATCAGTTTCAGCGTTGTACGCATCAGCCAGAATGTTGTGTATCCAGCCACCGGCGTCGCGGCTAATATCAACTTTTGATGTGATAGAGGTGTTGTCTGAATTACCTGACGTAGATATCGCGCCGGCTTCCGCGGTTCCCGACCATCCCTCGGCCAAAGCGGCCGTAGAAACTGGCGCCGCGATCGCCGCAGTCAGTGCTGCCGATACAATAAATTTAGCCTGAAGCCTGAAGAGTGGCTTTTGCATTTGGGGGTCTCCTTAATTTACGACCAAAACATTTACGACCAAAACTCGAAGCCCTTCCAAAGCTCAAAATCTATCGCTTACCGGGGTAGACCCTACGACAGCCAAAAGGTTCCTGATGTTACGAATTGGAAACAACGACAAAACCGCAGAGACACTTTGTCGGCTAGCTGAACGCGACCTGAACCATGCACCACTCTCAAACACCACTTTAAGCAAGGAGCTTTTGTCCGATGGATAGCGTCGACCCCTCACGCCTTGATCTCGCCGCAGAATTCAAGGCGAGCCCCTCAGGACCGCACAGTCAGGATCTTCAGCATCTTCTGAAACTACTGCGTTGGGAACCGGCGACACATCGTTATGTGGCAACGCAATTGCAGTCTGACGGCCCGTGGTTCCTTGCCCTCACCGGCCCGAAAAGAACACCGGTAAAAATCTACAACGCGATCTCTTTCGAAAGCGAGACGCAGGCAAACTGGACGGTTTTTCGAAAGCGATGGCAACAGAAGACCGGTGACTGGCTACAGCTGGGACCTGACGATTGCGAAGACCCCACTACCCTCGGCAGTGTTGACTCGACCGACGCGGTCACACGGCCTGTTCTCGGGTACGCCAGCGAATTTCACGTTCACTCGGGGCAGCCGCTGGAATTCAAGGTGAGCTGTGAGAAAACGGGGCATTTTCAGGCGTCCCTGCAACGCATTCGATCCGCGGACCACGAGGCACTGGGCCCGAAGGTGACCGACGTTGAAGCGAGCTTTAACGGCACCTACCCGGCCCGAAGGCAACACATTCATCACGGTTCGTGGCTGGAATTTGATGAGCACGACGACTATGCAAGCGCCTCCTTTGCGTTTCAGGCCTGGATCTGGCCGACGTTGAACAAATCCACACCACAGGTGATCGCAAGCACGATGGATCACGCGCAAGGTCGAGGTTTTGAGCTTGCGATCAACGGCGGCGGCAGGCTGTCTCTCACACTTGGATCTCGCGAAGGCTTGTCCACGTTTGATCTCGGACAAAGCCTGAAGCTTCGGCAATGGTATTTGATCAGCGCTTCGTTCGATGCAGCCAAAGGCGTCGTTGCTTTAACGCAGTGCCCGAAGTTGCGTTATGCACTGGACGACACTGCCGATCATCTCAACGCGAAAACCGATATTAGCTACACGCCGGCGGCATTGCTTCGGATCGCGGCTGCCAGCGATCCGATCCAGCCAGAGACACCGTGGCAATCGCCGGCCGCGATGCATCACTTTAACGGCAAGCTGGAAACGCCCAGCCTGTGGAGCCGCGCTTTTACCTCTTCGGAATCACTTCGCATTGCCAACGGTGAGATGCTCGGCGACGACGCCAACCTTGTCGCTCGATGGGACTTTTCTCAGGACATTCCAACCGACGTCATTACCGACACTTCGATCAACGGACGCCACGGTCGCGCCATCAACTTGCCGACCCGAGCCATGAAAGGACAGCTGTGGGACGGTACCGACTACCGGTGGATCGATAATCCGGCACACTATGGTGCAATCCACTTTCACGAAGACGATCTGTGTGACTGCTGCTGGGAAACAGACTTTTCGTATGTCATTCCGGACAACCTGAAAAGTGGTCTTTACTGTGCCCGGCTTGAACAGGACAACTCGGTGGACTGGATTCCTTTCATCGTGAGTCCACCGGTAGGCAAGAGCACGGCCAGGCTGGCTCTGATTTTGCCTGCCTCGAGCTACTGGGCCTACGCCAATCGACACGGAGTCGTCACCTACGAAGGCCGCGAACACGTCAAAGGAGCGTTTGCAAATATTGAGCCCAGCGCCCTGTTCCTGAACGATCACCCGGAACTCGGCCTGTCGATGTATGACGAACACCGAGACGGCAGCGGTGTCTGCTACTCGTCGAGGCTGCGTCCCATCGTCTCGATTCGACCAGGGGAGAAACTCTGGCAGCTGCCGGCCGACACGCACATCATTGACTGGCTGGACGAAAAAGGCATCGACTACGACGTAATCAGCGAAGACGATATTCATGAGCACGGCGTAGACAGAATACGTCCATACGACTGCGTGCTGACCGGCACTCATCCAGAGTACCCGTCACTTCAGACGCTTGATGCCTTTGACGAATACCAGCAACAGGGTGGACGATTCATTTATTTCGGTGGTAACGGGTTTTACTGGCGAGTCTCCTATCACCCCACGATGCCAGGCGTGATCGAGATGCGGCGCGCCGAGGACGGTATCCGTGCATGGTTTGCCGAAGGCGGCGAGTACTACCACGCGTCCACTGGAGAACTGGGAGGCATGTGGCGACGCATGGGACGCGCGCCGCAGTCGGTTGCCGGCACCGGCATGACATCCCAGGGGTTTGACATGTCGACCTTCTACGAACGCACCGAGCAAAGCCATGACCCCAGAGCCGAATTTATCTTCGAAGGGATCACATCAGACGAAAAAATCGGTGATTTCGGAATCATTGGCGGAGGCGCAGCGGGCTGGGAAATCGACCGCGCGGACCTCGACCTCGGCACGCCCCCGCACGCTCTGGTCGTGGCTCGAGCTACAGAGTTCAGCGCCAACTATCACTGGATGAAAGAAGAGCTGACGCATACTCACGATGCCATCACGGGTGAAACCTGCCCACTGGTCCGTTGCGATATGGTTTTTTATGAAACGCCAAACGGTGGCGGCGTGTTTGCAACCAGCTCCATTGCCTGGGCGGGCGCCCTGTCCCATGACAACTATTCGAACAATGTTTCAAAAATAACGGAGAACGTGATTAGGCGATTTCTGGATCCAGCTCCGCTTTGACGGGGTTTTAAACGACCTCTGGAACCCGCAAGCGTTAATCGTTGGTACTTCATAAAACCGGGGGCCATTGGCAAACTGACGCCAGGCGCAGCTTTACTGACGCACATCGACTCATCAATCTCTGGAGACCTGACAACCATGCTAAAACTTTTCTACAGTCGCGGATCATGCGCGCTAGCCTCGCTCATCACGCTGCATGAAACTGGCGAGAAGTTCGAAAGAATCGATCTCGATTTCAGCAAAGACGAGCAACTTTCAGACGAATTCCTGTCGATCAATCCCAAAGGGCGCGTGCCTGCACTGGTTACCGAACGCGGCACCCTGACGGAAACGCCTGCGATTCTCGTTTATCTTGCGCAGCGTTTTCCGGATTCCGGACTGGCTCCTCTCGATGATCCATTCGATCTCGCCCAGGTGCAGTCCTTTAACAGCTATCTCTGTTCTACAGCCCACATCAATCACGCGCATAACCGACGCAGCTATCGTTGGGCAGACGATCAGGCGTCATTCGACGATATGGCTCGCAAGGTTCCGGAGACGATGGGTGCGTGTTTTGATCTGATTGAAAACGACTACCTCAAAGGCCCCTGGGTGCTCGGCGATCAGTACAGTATTTGTGACCCTTACCTGTTTACCATCACCCGGTGGCTGGAAGGCGATGGCGTACCTGCGTCGAGGCATCCTCGCGTCCAGGAACACATGCAACGCATGAATGAACGCCAGTCCGTCTCTGCAGCACTGTCGTGAAACGGCGATAACTTGAGAATTGACGTGAAGTTTTAACGTTTACCCGGACGAACAAATGTTTCTGGTATAAAAACCCCGCTCAAGGCGTCAATTCGCCCGACCACACGCCGCCTCAAAAGCGGCGTTTTTTCTATCTGCGTCTATTTTTATAAATAGGCCATGAAGGCCTGTGAGATCGACAGGACGCAGCACCGTGAAGCACTCCCGGCAATACGAAAATCAAACTGCACCACCCAAGGCGGGCGTTACATCAAGTCCGTCTCTTGAGATCGCGTTACGTATTGCCATGGACCAGCTGCTGGACTTTCTCTGTGAAGCCCCGCTCACGCGCAACCTTCCCGGGATTCGATATCTTGCGCCGCGCAGCTTCGAAAAAACTACTCACCATTATCTGGTGAAAATCCCTCTGGAAAACGCCCGAACCTCGGACATCCAACTCATCCATGCCGGTCAGACGATCACCGTCATCGCACCGGGCTATCACGAGAATGGTGCCGCCAAGCTGCACTGGTCTGAAGGCACAAGCGGCTACGGCACGTGGAGAAGACGGTACAGGATGCCAGGATCCGCGAACCCGGCGACCGTCCGCGTAGTGCCCGGTCGAAACGGTGCGGAGATCGTCGCCGATCGTTCCGAATCAGTTCTCTCTATCGCGGCCTAGAAAGAAACTACGAAAACCCTCGTCCAAAACGAGATCTTACAAGGCCGGTTTCACCAGAAGACGACGACCCTCGCGTGGTCGACTTGCGCATACCACTGAATCAACGGCATCATCTTTGGATGAAGATCCGCCTGCATTCAAATCAGCTCGCAATCAGGATACTCGGCACCATTACTGGTGTCGGTTTTTTGGTGATCGGTCTGTATTCGCTGTTCGGTGGCAGCGATCATCCCGATGCTTACATCCGCGACCGATCTTTCTGGTTTGGCGTCACCGTTGTAATCGCCGGCATCTGGGCCATCGGGGTGTCCTGGCTTGACAGCGATCTCACCAACGTCTGGTGCAGGCCGCCAAAACGGGACTGGCGCGGTCGGCATGATTCCGACCGCGACCGAAGCTAGCTCGAGATAAGCCAGACAATCGTAGACGTCACACAACCGATTAAAGACACGCTGAAAATCATCAGCGCGATGGCGTTTATTCCCTGTTCAAACTGTGTCATCGCTTTGCACTCATGGCAGAGCAGCATTGTGCTGCGTTGAGTACATCATGCCGCCGCGCGAGCGCCGAAACCGAACGGCGGCTACCGGGTCAACTGGCAAATATTACCCGCGCTGTGTCAATTGCGAACGATCAGGGCTTGTTGTTCAGCCCGAGCACATTGTCGTAGGCCCAGTTGTTGTAGACGGATGTTGAACGCAGTACCTGGCCCTCACACTGATCCGGCGCTACGTAATCCCACGACTCCCTGCGTCCAGTTGACAGCACCTCGCGCAGAAAGAGGCGGCGTTTCTGGCTGACTTTGATATCAAGATCGAGCTGCTTCAGGTCCCATGTTTGCTCGATCTGCGTCTGCAGAGATTGCGCTTGCTCGGCGTAGGCCGGGTCTGCCACCACATTTTTAAGCTCGTGCGGGTCGGCATCGAGATCAAAAAGCTGTGGCGGATCGATGTCACAGTGGATGTATTTAAGATCGTCCTGACGAATCATGACCGCGGGTGCGCCCGCCCCCTCGGCAAGATTTTCCACAAGCACTCTGTTGTCCCAGCCGTTGTCAGAGCCCGCAATCAGGTCGTTCAGAGGGCTACCGTCAGAGTCTTCGACAAGAGCGTCTCGCACTTGCGCAAACTCGGTCAGGGTCGGCAGCAGATCCACCAGGGACACGTTTTGCTTGACTCGCACAGGTGAAACGCCGGGCACCGAGATGACGAGTGGCACACGTGCGGAATCTTCGAAGAAATTCTTTTTGTACCAGAGACCTCGTTCGCCGAGGTTGTCACCGTGGTCGGATGTAACAACCACAATCGTATTGTCGCCATAACCGGATGCGTGCAGGGTGGCCATGAGTGACCCCACCATATCGTCGAGGTAGCTGACCGAACCATAGTAGGCGTGTCTGGCAATTCTGGTCTGTTCGTCAGACGGTTGAAACTTGTCCAACCCGCTTAACGCCCGAAGCCGTCGGGAATACGGATCATCGTCCGCCGGATCGATGTTAGCGACCACCGGCATGTCGATGTCTTCATGCCTGTAACGGTCCCAGTATTCCTGAGTGCACTGATACGGGTCGTGGGGATGGGTGAAAGATACAAACAGCAGAAAAGGATCCTGTGTGTCGCGCCGAGCGAGATCAAAAAGATGGCGCTGGGCGCGGTGACAGACTTCTTCGTCGTAGTCCATCTGTACATTTCGAACACAAACACCGGCGCCGGTGAAGGAACGAGAGTCGTTGGCAAATTTTGGCGTGATTTCAGTCCAGTCCCCCGTCCAGTTGAAATCCCCCGGATAGATGTCCGTGGTCAGTCGATGTTCGAATCCATGGAGCTGATCGGCGCCGACATAATGCATTTTCCCACTCAGGCAGGTGTGATACCCGCCATGGCGAAGATAGTGCATCAATGTCGGAATCGATGACGGAAACTCTGCACCGTTGTCATAGGCGCCGATGTTCGAAGCCAAACGTCCGGACAACATCGAAAACCTCGACGGCGCACACAGTGGAAAATTTGAGTAGGCTGTCTCAAAAACTGCGCCAGAACGACCGATGGCATCGATATGTGGCGACTGGGCGACCTCGTTGCCGTAGACACCAAGGCAATTTGCATTCAGCTGATCGGCCTGAATGACAAGTATGTTCGGGCGAGTTGATTCCATGCCTGATTCTCAGTGCGCTATGATCGTTGCTCCATGTTACGCCACGAATCTATTGTCGTGGGATTTTGATTTGAAACCAGGTTCAGGAACGCCGTCGTGAACGCTAAATTTGGCTACCTTCTACCGACTCGAGAACGCATCGTAGCCGGCATTCATGAGACCGACGAGATTCTGCAACTTGGCGACTACGCGGAAGAAATCGGACTCGACTCTGTCTGGGTTGGTGACTCGCTGCTGGCGAAACCGCGTCATGAACCACTCGCCCTGCTGTCGGCGATCGGTGGCAGAACCAGGCAAATACAGATTGGAACAGCGGTCTTGCTCCCGATGCTCCGCAATCCGGTTCTTCTCGCGCACCAGCTGGCCACTATGGATCAGATCACCCGGGGTCGTTTGGTTGTCGGTCTCGGTACCGCCCGCGATAACGACGCGATTCGGCGCGAATTTCAGGCTGCGGGTGTCCCGTTCGAAAAGCGAATCGGCCGCATGCTCGAACAGGTACGACTGTGTCGCGCACTCTGGTCTGGCAACCGCGTTAACTGGGACGGTCTGTTCTCGGTCGACGATGGCGAGCTCGCGCCAAAGCCGTGGACACCCGGTGGCCCACCGCTGTGGGGCGGCGGTGGCGTCGAGCAGGCACTGAAGCGCGCTGGCCGATATTTCGATGGCTGGATGCCATCAGGTGCCGGCACGCCAGCCGAGTGGTCGGCAAAATGGGAAGCGATCAAGACCCATGCGAAGGACGCCGATCGAGATCCGTCGCGCTTGACCGGTTCAGCGTATCTCACGATTACGATCGACGACAACGTAGCCAGGGCCAATCGAGAACTGGATGACTACCTTCAGGGATACTACAACCAGACAGCTGAACTGATCAGGAGTCAGCAATACTGTTTCGCCGGCGACCGGGCCGGGGCCACGGACTGGCTAGGTGAATTCGTTGCAGGCGGCGCGACACATCTGGTGGTGCGCTTTACCGGCAGCAACGACCAGCGGCAGATGGACGATCTCATTGAAATCAAAACGATACTGAATCAGTGAGTGCGACCTACGCCAAATATAAAAGCCCACCAGGCTGACGCCTTGGTGGGCTTTTAGTAAAGCGAAAGAACGCTTTACTCAGGCAACGCCACGATCAAGCTTGTCCTGAAGTCGCTCAAGCTCAACCCAGCGACCTACCGCCGCAAGGGCCGCCTGCTGCGGCCATGACGTTGGATCCCAGTTGCTGAATCCCTTGCCGGCCTCTTTGAGGTAGCCCTTGAGAGTTTCCGGCTTCGCTTTCGCGAGTTCAGCAAACGTGAAGATCTTCTTTGAGTAGAGCAACGCCTCGATCTTGGGCCCAACGCCTTCAATCAGCTCCAGGTCATCAACCTGGGTACCAGCGTTGCCGACGCTCACGTTTTTCTTCTTCCAGTCGCTCAGTTCGTCAAACTTGCCCTGCTCCGCCAACCGCGCCTGTTCGGGCCACGTCTTGTACGAATCCACAACAAACTCAGGACCCTGACGCTCCAGAAGCTTGAGAATCGACTGTTCGCGCGCGTTGGCAATTTGTCGATAGCTCGTGACGCCGGTGTTGTAGAGCATTTCCTGCATCTTGCGACCGATACCGTGAATCACACGCAGGTTGTCGTAGTCGGGGCGAGCATTCGTTCTGAATCTGCGCTCGTAGTAGTTCTGAGCTTCGACAGAATCCTGCGCGGCCAGGGTACTTTCAGATCGCGAATCTACCGTTGAACTACTGAACTGCGCCGAGCGAGTTACAACATCTTCCCGGGCACTGTCAGAATAGAATCTGCTCGTGACCGTGCGGCGAGTGTCGTTTTCCTTCCAGATTGACTCACGCGCGCTACCTTCAACCGAAGAGCGACTGGTTTCATCGATAACCCGGTGATGAACGTTCGGCACCTCAACACGCTCTTCAACGTACTTGTCTACGGGCACTTCGATCGTTCTCTGGATCACGTTTTCCACCGGACGTTCAACAAAAACCTCGCTGCTGAAAGTTACGGGAACCTCTCGCCAGTTTTCATGAATGTTGGGTACCTGAACATCGAGATCGACATACTTGTCGACCGGGATCGACCGATACTTCTCGTGAACGTTGGCAACTTCGCGCTTCAGCTCGACCTCACGTTCGACGACGTGCTCACGCTCAACCGGCACATCGACCACGACCTCGACCGGAACAATCCGTTCGTTGATACGCGCGACTTCCTTGGTCAGGTTTACATCCTTGTGGACGATCTTTTCCACGGTCTTTGGATTGATCACTTCGACAATTTTGTCGACCATGACTTCCTTGACCTTGGGCTTGATCACCTCGACCCTGACTTCGTGCGTGACGGGCTTGTCGACAGCTACTTCGTGCGTCATCGGCACTTCGCGAACGTTCTCCTTGATGACCGCTTTCTCACGCTTGAGCTGCACCGGACGTTCGACTTCGACAATGTTGTCGCGAAATACGGGGACCTTGACCTCCTTGTTTCGCACCTGCTCGGTAACAACCGGCACTTCTTTATCGATATAGCGGGCCTCTGGACGCGCGACCTCGCGCTTCAGCTCAATCTCCCGTGATACTTCTTTTTCACGAACGACGGGCACGTCGATGATCAGATCCTGGTGCTTGATGTTTTCACGTATGCGCGCAACCTGGTGCGTAAGATCGACGTCAACGTCACGACCCACGGAAAGGATATTTTCCTTGATATTGGCACGCTGGTGGTTGAGCTCGACAACCCGCTCCACCGGTACGTCAACATAGACTTCCTTGATGACCTCTACAGGCCGCTCAACGATCTTCTCTTTGTAGACGGGAACTTCTTTCTCGATGATGACTTCGTGCACAACCGGTTTCTCGACGATCTTTTCTTCGATAACCGGGACTTCCTTCTCAACGATGACTTCCTTGACGACCTTCTTCTCGACAATGATTTCCTTGATGATCTCGATGGGCTTTTCGACCACCTTTTCCTTGATCACCGGTACCTGAACTTCGAGCACAACCTCTTTTTCAACCGGCACTTCCTTTTCGACGGCAATTTCGTGAACTATCGGCCGTTCACGCACAACCTCTTTGATGACCGGTACTTCCTTGTCGACGATAACCTCATTGATGACCGGCTTTTCGACCTCGACCTGAACATCAACATTGACCAGTTTTTCAACCGGCACTTCCTTGATGATCAGTTTCTCAATTGGCTTCTCGACGACACGTTCGACAATTTGTTCGACGGGAACTTCCTTGTGTACGACTTTCTCTACCGGCTTTATGACCGATACCTCGACTTCCTTCACCACAGTCTTGGGAATGACGCGGGCCTTTTCGACGGTCGTCACTACTTCGACATCGACGGGCTTTTCAACCACCCGCGGCTTGATTACGGGCACTTTCTTTTCGACGACCACTTCTTTGATGTCGGCGACTTCACGACTGAGTTTCATCTCGACCGGGACAGCGGTGTCTTTAAAGCGCTCTGTGACCACGGGCACCTGTCGCTCGACGACCACCTCGCGTTCAACCTTGCGATCGATGACGCGCGCCTGGGGCTTGTCCAGTTTTTCAGCGGGGAAATAGAGTTCCTCAATGACTTTGCCGTCCGCTCCCCATTTGCGCCGAATGATTTCCCGCCAGTGCAGGTGCTGACCACCTTTTACCGTGAAGTCAAAGCTGAACTCTGAAAACGTCACGTTGCCCATCTGGCTCGAACCGATCAGGCGAATCTCGTTAACCTTGTCGATGTTGCGCATCTGCGTACGCAAATTGTGCAATTTGCCGTATTTGCCATAGGCGTTGTTGGTGCGCGATGAGTAAGACGTCGCGTCGTCTGAAAAATACTTGTCGACGGCTTCATCAAACCGGGCTTCCGATACGAGCCGGTCAATCTCCTGCAAAGGGATTTTCATACCCTCTCCTCTATTCAATAGTGTTAGCTGACATGGCGAGGGCCCGGACAACCCGACGGGGACCCGCTCTATTCGTTTTTATTCTTTGTCAGATGAAGCCGCGGCGGACCTATCCCACAGACCGGCGGAACTCACGTGCCGGTCGCCTAGTTTCTCGCACTCGTAACCAAAATTGCGGAAAGCAGTGTTTCGGGATCGCAAGTGAACGTCACACGTGACGTGCTTGCCGGAGAAACGTTGGAAATTCGGGGGATTGGATGGGGCCGTTTTAAAATGGCGGCCCGTGCTGCGAAATACGCTGGCGGTTTGCCGAATCAGCGCTCGGCAAACAACGCGCGATGAAAATCCTGTATCAGTTGTCGACCAGCGTCGGTCACCGTATGGACGTACTGGCCACGCCACATTGGCCCGGCAGCAAGCTCCATGAGACCAAGGTTTACCAGCTGCGTCACGCACGCTGCACTCTGTGTTCCCGGTGTCGTCACAAGATAGTTACGAGACAAATTGTCTTCACTCTCGCCCGCGTCGATACAGTCACCGGGTGCGTTTAGATCAGCCGGAACCCCTTCAGACACAGGGAAATCGTGGCCCACGTCCGGTTGCGCGCTGAATCCAATTGCCTGGGCGAGGGTTCGCAGATGTTCGACACTCAGGCGAGGCCCGAGGGAACCATCGGCTTCGCTCGCCGCCGGCCTGAAAGCTACAACATTCATCGTCACCGTGTTCTCCCCACTCGTCCCTGTGGTTGCGAAGGACCGTCGTTCGCGGTCCGTGCCAGTGAATCCTCTTATACGCCGCTCACCGGGCCTTGCCACGCGGATCGGTTACAGAACTGTCAGATGTCCGCTGGCCGGACATCGATGGCCGACAAAGTAGCTTTAAATCAGCTACCTGAAAAGCTTTATTAATGCGCAATATGAGAAAAAAGACGTACTGCAGGAACCGCAGCCGTTAGCGGTCGATATACGCCTCGACCGCCGCGCTGGCGATTACGGTGACATCGTCGACTTCGGGATCGGTCACATCCAGACCACCGTGCACAACTTTGACAGTGACCTGACCGTGCGGCAGGCGGGCCTTCACTTTGCCAGCATCAACCGCGTCCGGCTTCTGCACGCCGATTGTGACGGTCACATGCATGTCATCGGGCTTGATGTTCAGAGTACGCAGGAACGTCAGCGAACTATGGTGCAACGCGTCATCGACCGCACGCACAGCGGCCTTGGTGTAGTCACCACCGTGCAGGGAGGTGCCTGCACCCATTTCAAGAATTGCCCTTCGCAGTGCCATCTAAAGATACCTTCCCAATTTCTCTACTGACTATTCGCTTGCCGACTGATCCAGGTCGAGCTGCACCACCGCGGCGGCGTGAGCAATGAGAGTCACATCCTTGCCGTCGTCAGTCGGCATTTTCAGCCCGCCCTGCACCACGTTCAGTGTCGCACTTCCGTAGGGAAGCACGGCAAGGACTTCATCGTGATTGACGGTATCGGGGTCGGGGACGCCGATATGTACTTCAACCTTCATGTCTGCAGGTGTCTGCCCACAAATCTGCGCGATGCTCAATGTGTTGCGCCACAGCGCATCTCGAAGCGCTCGACATGCCGCTTTGGTGCTGTCACCACCTCGAATGTCGGTACCCATTCCAAGCTCGAGTGCCATTCGCTTTAGAGCCATCAGAAAACCCTTCCGTTAAATTCGATTGCCGCCGTCGGCGACGACGGTCAGTGTAGCCTGCTCACGCCGGAGCAGGAAACCGGTCAGGTCAGGCGGGTGTGGCGCAGGTTGAGCATTCGGCGAGCAACCGCCAGCGCCATTCGATCCGGCAAGCACTTCACAAACACGGCCGCGGCCAGCACCAGCAGGCGTTTGGGCGTACTCGTTTGTCCCTGAAAGACACACGACCTGACTATTTCACGAAGAGACGGTCGCCGGATCGAAGATCCAAACCGTGCCGCCGATTCGCTCATGATCAATTCGCGCCACGTGAGGTCCCACTGCCGCGTTGGCACCGGCCGTTCGCTGGTTTTCTCTACCCACAGATCGAGCAGCTGCCGGGATTCGCGGTTTTGCAGAAGAATTCGTTCAAGCCCCCGGCGACTGAACTCACGCGCGGTCGGCCCCTTGTTGCGATCGTGAACCCGATAGTCCGCCACCTCGGTCTCAATGGCGGCAACCCGACCGAACAGCGGACAAATCAGGTTGAGCTGTCCGTCCGGCCCAAGGCTCAGGTTCGGATCCAGCGGAAACACCTGGTCAAGAAACTCACGCGACCATGCGTTACCGGAGGTGTAGGCGGCGCGAAAATAACGCGGACCAAAGTCGAGCAGATTCTGGCGATGGTCACCGGACTTGGTCAACCGCCGCGGAATTCTTCGACCCGTTGGTTCACCGTCGACGTCAACCGCGCGCAGATAACCGCTCGCCTTGACCGGGGTGGGCAACGCGGCGTTGTGCCTGAACAGATTTACAAATCTCTCAGCGGTTTCGGCATAAAGACGATCATCGGCGTCAAGAAAAATAACGAGATCACCTTTACTCAATTCGAAGCAGCGGTTGACGGTTTTGATCTGGCTGTGGAACTCGACGAAATCGCATTGGATCTGATCACCATAGCTGCGCAGAATTTCCCGCGACTGGTCATTCGAGGCGTCATCCACAACGATCACTTCCTTGTCGCCCCACGTCTGGGCGAGCGCACTGTCGATCGATTCACGGAGAAATCGATCGTAGTTGTGACTGGAAATGACAATGCTGACTTTCATGAATATTGATCGGCCGCCGCGACCGGAGCTTAAGCGTTGCCGACTGTACGTCAGTCGACCCTGAAGTCTTGTTCGAAAACGAAAATTCTTTTGCCAAATGCCCACAATCCGCGGCACTTCGCGCTTTAACGCGCCCGATGTCTCAAAATCGACATCCGGGGCGGAGCAGCCATTTGCGCTAACACCTGAAAGTACGTCTCTTGTTGAGCACGGAGACGACAATAAACCACACCAGGCCCAGACACAGAATCAGCAACCCGACTGAAACCCGGCGAGTGACCATGATCGCCAGCATGAACACCACCGGGGCAACCAGAACGGACACGCCAACCGCCAGCAGGTCCGCGGCGAGGATCGTGAATCCGGAGACATGACTGATCAATCGGTGACGGGCGAGATACAAATGCTGTTCGCAAACTCTGAGGGCCGTCTAGTTTCGCCAGAACTCGATCTCGTTTCAGGCACTTTCAACTCCCGGGACAATCTCCCGCCTCAGCCATGCCAGGCGCCTCCTCCCACAGCCGTTGTCATTGATCGAACACCACGTCAGATGTTCTCGGTCGGTAACACTTCACGTTGAGCCATCGCGTTAAGCTCCACGCCGTCCAAACCCGGCATCCCTTCACCCACGTCGTTGTCTAACGCATCAATCGATGGATCCTGAAATTACCGACCCGATGAATCCCTGGATTTCGATCTGGTTTCGGCCTGGCAAAGTGGCGAGCTGGCTGAAACAGAACAAACCGCTTTACGGCGTCGTCGCCATTATCGCGATGATGATCGTCGCTCAATACCTTGCGGCGTCAGTCAGCACATCCGCTGCCGAACAGCCGAGCGCCGACACCGAGATCAGTGCAATCAGTGGGTTCATCGGTTTTGCGGTTGACGCGATTATTTTCCCGTTTCTTTTCGTTTATCTCGTTTATTGGATCGCCGCACGACAGGCCGGAGAAGGCTCGCTCGGGAATGTATTCAGCGTCATTGTCTGGAGCCAGCTTCCGGTGCTCCTGGTAACGGTCGCGCTGTTTGTTACACGACTCATGGACGTGCGGGTCGATGGCCCGGTACTGACGAACCAGATTGAGATCAAACACGGCCTCGTGACCCTGATTCCGCCCGTACCCGAAATCGATCCGATCGCAACCGCGTGGATGCTCGGAAGCACCGTCTTTTACCTGTGGTCGTTTCAGATATTGCTTGTCGGGCTCAGTGCCGTTGAAAACCTGAGAGTAAAGCGGGTGATCTGGGTGATTACTCTTGCCGCTGTTGCGCTCATGATCGCGCGAATCCCGATCACAATGATACTTGGCGACAGGACCATGCTTGAACTTCTGGGTCTGTCCGAATTCATCGAGATGGCCTGATCCCTGAACGAGCCTGTTCAAACCCGGTGACTCTGAAGCACCCTCTCCGGGAACAGATCGCCAACGGTAACCGGTGCCGCACATAACCCCTGACTGGCCGCGTAACGAACAAACGCATCGAGCGAAGGTCGATTGGCCTCGACCCCATAAGGGAACCAGTCGTGACCGAACACACGCTCCGCGCGGGCAATCGCGTCATGGGCCCACGGCAATGCGATACGCGATGCGTTGCGGGTTCTCAGTCGTTCCAGACTGTTGATTCGTGCGCTCTCAAACGCGGTGTAAAGATTGCGAGCGACCCACGGCTCTGACTCATAGATCTCGCGCTTGAGCACGATGAGATGCATGATCGGGTAGATCCCGGTTTTATTGAACCACGCCTCCTCCACCTGTGAGGAATCGTTGATCAAGGGTCGAATCCGAGTGTCTCCTTGTTCAACAATCGCTGGAGGAGGCGCGGCGATGAGCGCGTCGAGGTCGCCTGCCAGTAGCATGTCAGTCAATGACCGGTCTTTGACTCGGGTTATTTTAAAGTCCCTGGCGATTTCCTGAGTAAAGGTCTCTTCGCGACCCGCATCGTTGACGCCGCCCTGGAACCAGTCCACCGATTTCAGATCTACACCTTCGTCTTCACTCAGCCAGCCGCGCACATAGACACCCGCAGTCTGCGCCCACTCCGGCACACCAATTCGAGCGCCATCAAGATCGGCCGGACTGGCGATGGTTGAATCGGCCTGAACAAAAACCGCGGACTGCCGAAACATGCGTGACGGGAACACCGGCAACCCAACAAGGGAGTCGTTGCCTGATGCCAGCATCGCCACGTAACGCGCAAAAGACATTTCCGCGACATCAAAATCCTGAAACCGCGTGGTCCGGAAAAAAAGCTCTTCGGTGGTCAGCGTGAGACAGTTGAGGTCAACACCCTTAACGCGAACCGCACCCGTCAGAAGATCGACGACGTGATCATATTCGCTACAGGCCAAGGTGATTTTCAGTTCGCTCATCAGATTTCTCGCGGCGCATCGGCGCCATGCACCCTCGAAGTCATCGGTCGTCAACCCGTAACGTAGCAAGACTACCGGAGTGAAGCAGTGGGTTCGTGTCGCGTGTGCCGCAAGCCAATCCAACGCCGGACGATGACTACTTCTCGCACAACTTGTTGCTAGACTCACGGCGAACGATTGAGCCAGCCAGGAGCCGTCAAACGATCATGAGCGCGTATCAAAACCTTATTCGCGAAGCACAGACCGGCAAACCGATCCTGATTGATGGCGCAACCGGCACCGAAGTCGAACATCGTGGCGTGCCCCAGCTGCAACACGCCTGGAACGGTGGCGCGGCCCTGTCTCATCCAGAAATCGTGCAGTCAGTACACGAAGACTATATTCGCTGTGGCGCCCGCGTCATCATCTCCAACACGTTCGCGACCCACGCCAACGCGCTCGAAGACGCCGGGGTTGATCATAATTTTGAAGCGTATAACCGTCGCGGCGTTGAAATTGCCTGCGCCGCGCGCGACAGCCTGGACGCCAGAGAGGTCCTCGTAGCAGGCGGAATCTCCTACTGGTCATGGAGCGGAAACAAACCACCGATCCCCAGGCTTCGGTCCAAAGCGATTGAGCAGGCCAGCATCATGAAAGATGCCGGCGCTGACTTTTTAATGCTGGAGATGATGATCGACGTCGACCGGATGATGGCCGTGCTTGAAGCCGCTTGCTCAACCGGATTGCCGGTCTGGGTTGGCTACACCTGCAAGGTTGCCGATGACGGCAGTATTGTTCTTCGCAATGGCGAACCTCTCGAAGAAGCGATAGCCGCCATGAACAGCTACAAAGTGGATGTCGTCAACATCATGCACACCGACGTTGCGATCATTACCCAGTGCCTCGACGGGCTGGCAAAGGTGTATACCGGCCTCACCGGCGTGTACGCCCACTCGGGAACCGCGGAGAACCACGCATGGGATTTTGACGGCGTCATTGCACCAGCGGGATACCAGCGTTACGTCGACGACTGGGTGAAACAGGACATCAATTTTGTCGGTGGCTGCTGCGGCATCGGCGTTGAGCACATGAAACTTCTCAGCCGTTCTGCAGTGGTCGCTTAATACCGGCACCCGAACGTTCGCGCGAATCGCGGCGGCGTGAACATGACAGCGATCATTTAGAAGTTGCCTTGTCGCCGGCGTCCCAGATTTCCTGTACACGCGTCTTGATGTCCAGGGCCTCACTCCACCGGTCCGTGAGATCAAACCCCTGCGCGTCCGTAATTGCATAGGGAGCCGGGCCAAGCTCACAGAGAAAGTTCAGCGTATCGTTATCGCCCTTTCGGTCGCGCCACAGGTCGAAGCCCTCACGCCACCATTGCTGAAAAAGCTCGTACCAGTACTGGTGCTGGGGAAAGTGCAGCGGCACCTGTACCTGTTCACGGCTTGCGACCCGCCCCTGAAACGCAGCGCCTCGCTCCAAAACCCGGCGGATCAATCCCTGCCAGTAGTCGTCCACAGGATTCGGCAGCTCGCGCGCGACAACGTAGTGAGACAGATCGCATACGAGCTCCAGCTGCGGCACCAGCTCAAGTACCTGCAACGTGTAGAGCAAATCGGTCGTCAGGGTCAGCCTGTGAGTTTCAAAATAGACCGGCACCTGCCATGCCTGACCGAGCTCCAGGCATTCGTTGACAAAATCGGCGCCTTCTCGAGGCGTCAACGGGAATACCTGAGCGTTGATGCACGCGAAGCGCGCGTCGACCCGGGCCGAGATGTCGAGGATCTGTTTCATGTCCTCGACTGAATTCGGGAACGCCGTCACGATGCAGCCAAGGTCGTGTGACTTGAGAAGGCCTTCGGCCTGTGCGAACAGCGCAGGATTATCCGTCCCGGTATCCAGCGCTATGCCGCGAAACCCTGCCGTGGCGATCCTGTCGAAAACTTGCGGCAGCTCAAGCTCCCGCACGCCTGGCTGGCGTCGTTCCATGGACCACAGGGACTGAAAGACTTCCAGAGACTGCATTGACTGATTCCCGGGTCTGTGGCGGTTGGAACCTGCAGCTTATCCAGTCCACCTTGCGTCCTCACTACCTTCCGATGCACACCGGACTCAGGCAACGCCGCGGCCGCAGACGACCCGCGCCGACCTCAGAAATTGGTTCGTTTTTGGGTGTTGTGACCCGCCGTCAGCCGCCGATGCGGCGAATTGACATGCCCGTCGGTCGGTTTTAACCAGACTGGTGGCATAGGCAAATCCCCCATCCGGCATCGTTGAGGTCACACGAAGCCTACTGAAACGGTATGTTTTTCATGTAGTTAGCGTGGTTATCGGGTGATCACCACACAAACCCTCGCCGCAACCCGGGCTTCGCTGCTGGTCTAAATCTCGTTTAATTCGCAGGTTTTCTACTCATCACCGGTGATTCCGGCTAACATTGCGCTCGGCTGGCCGGGATTAGTTTACATACGCGTCCCGAAAAGCTGATCAACACCTTAGCTATCTCGTTCTTGTTCGTATTTTTTACTTGAGAAAATTGATAGCCAGACAAGATCAATCACAGTAAAGAAACAACATCAGGAATAAGATTAAGATGAGTAAAGGCACGGTCAAGTGGTTTAACCCCGATAAAGGTTACGGTTTCATCACTCCAGAAGATGGCGGCAAAGATTTGTTCGTACATCACTCTGAAATTCAGGCGGGCGGCGGATACGCAACCCTCAACGAAGGACAGGAAGTGGAATTTGAAGTAGGTGAAGGCCAGAAAGGCCCTTGCGCTACTAAAGTTCAGGCGCTCTAGAGCTCCAGCAGATTCCGCTCTCGCCGGTCGTCAAGACCAGCGCGGCACCGAATCAGAAAAGGCGTCCCCGTCAGGGGGCGCCTTTTTTTTGGCGTGAATTTTGGCAGCGCCAGGCCACCCGAGCGATCCGGTTGCCCGGTCGGTTGGCCACCCGCCAAGGACCCCGCCCCGTCGGTGTCAGGCCCGAGATCACCCGCGTTTACCCCGGCCCGGGGTTCCCGGGTTTCGCCCGGACGCGGAATTGTCGCCTGATGGCGAATTTCTCGATTTAAATTGCCATTTAGATCAAATAGTTAGAAAGATTATTGAAAGCATATTCTCGGTGCACTACAGTTTGCCGACTGAGGACAGGTTTTTATAAGGCTTATGAGAAAGACAACATCCCTTGCTGGCGTCGTCGCATTGACGACCGCCTTCGCATCCCCTGCTTTTGCGCAAAACCAGAACTACGGAGACTTCGGCCTGTACCTTGCGGCCGGCGTAAACCGCGTCAACGCGAGTTTCCGTAATTCGCGCGACGTCACCGTCAGCGAAAGCGAAAGCTCGGAGACGGTGCGTGTCGGCTATATGTTTCCGGGCTCGCCTGGAGTGAACGGGTGGTTTGGTCTTGAACTCGGCTACCTGAACTTTGGCGATTTCAAAACCGGCAAGGTCGGCCGCAACACCGAAGTCGACATCAGCGCCAACGGTTTTACCCTCGCGGCGATTGGCAGTTTCAGAGCAGCCAAAAAAGTCGATATCTATGGTCGCCTGGGTGCGTTCATGGTCGACACCGACAGCAACTCGGTGATCAACGGCAGTCGGGTGTCAGATTCAGGCAGCTCGACCGAGCCGTTCTTTGCGATCGGGGCCGAGCTTGACCAGGGCCGGTGGAATTTCTACGGCGAGTTCCTCAAAGTGAAAGCCGGTGACCGGGACCTCGAAGCAGACATTCTGTCGATTGGTGTCAAATACGAATTCGAACCCTATCTGCCGGGACGATAACGCCGTACCCAGCAGGTCTTTGCAGAAAAAAAAGGGGCGCCGCAGGCGCCCCTTTTTCGTCCGAGAACCCGCAGGTTCAATCCACGGTGATTACCTTGCGATAAATACCGCAGGATCACCGAGGATCACATACCCGGATACAACGTCGCGGACCGCATCGAGCGTCTGCTGTCGAACGAGCGTATGTTTCGCAGCCAGCACCGCTTCACCGACAGACAGCCCCTGGACCGTCATGAACCGCGTCACCAGTATCGACAGCGCCTGCTCGGACGCGATCTCGGTCAACGCGCTGGCACCGGTAACAACCGCGGCGCCTCGATCAGGATCCATCAGCCAGGCGTTCGCCATGGTCTTTCGGTCCGGCTGAACATAGTAGTTGTTCCAGCATCCGTACTGGGTCAACACGGTTGGTCTTCCGACGTTGCCAAGAGTTCGAACGTCCCGCCGACGCAGGAGTCGATCAAAGCTCCAGACACGTTGATCAGAGTGACCCATCCATGTCGTCAACGCCGCGCCCTGATTGATGTGTCTCATCACCTTGCGACGTGCAGTACGGCGTTCGTGCTTACTCAGGTAAACACGCTTTGTGCTCCATGATTCCGGGAGCACGCCCACCATATCGTCGGTCATACTGGCGAAATCGGCGCGAGAACTGTCATCGATCTTGTCCGCCGCCATGACGGCCCGACTGCCGTAGTCAGCCTGGGCATACTGGAGCGTCTTGTCGACCATCGCACGCAGTTCACTCTTCTTCTGAACCGGGAAACGACCCACCGCAACATCCGGAACACCGTTGTTGTCAACGTCACCATACAGTGGGTCAACCGGTGCATGTCGTACCGCATCCGTGGTTGGTGCGTACAGCGTTGGAATGAAACTCTTCGCTTTCTTGCCGAGGAGGTTTCGGTAGTCATACGTATCACCACCAACCAACACGACATAACGCGTATCGAGGTTATTCACCGCATAGGAGATGTACGCACGGATTGCGTCGGAGCTGACGTTGCCGCCTGCGTAGACGTCATAGATCCATTCGACATCGACAACCTTGGTTGTAAGTCCATCGGCCTGACGTGCCGCAACCAGTCGGTCGAGGGTCGCGCCAATAAACTTGCGATGAGCGATGACCAGATACTCCGCATCCGAGCCTGTCATGTCACCCAGGGTTGGCACCGGACGCAACCTCGGAGTTTTTACACCCGATTCGGTCACCACGAAATACTCTGCCGTGTCGCCGGTACCCGCGAAGGTCACACGGTCGACACCTGCCGCAACCGGGAGTCGATAAGCACCACGCTGATCACGTCGATAGACAACCGCTTCGTCAGAGCCGTCCACCGTGTAAACGCTTTGCGCACCTTTGATGGTCAAGCTGCCACCGTCGAGCACAAGCTGTCGGTCGTATTCAATCGACATTGAGTCAAGATGCACAATATCGATGTCCGCGCCGTTGTCATTGAGGACCGACACCGAGATTCGGTTGTTACCGCTGACCAGGACGCCTTCAGGGATAGCACCCGAGAACGACTTCACCGTGACGCCGTCAAAGATTTCGTCAATCACCGGCTGATCATTCACAGCCACAACCAGATGATGGTCGCCCTCAATATCGGGATCGTCGTTAGCGCCCCAGACGTTGACGGTCAGTTTCGCTCCGCTGGCGGACACGACATCGGGAACCTCAACGTCGATATCGGTCGTAGTTGGAAGCGTCAACGCGAGAAGTTTACGCGCGTACCAGGGGTCGTCCGATGGAGCAACGCGACTGTAGTGCGCATCCTCTTCCCATTCGATCGTATCCCGGAAAATTCGACTCGGATCTCCCAAAGCCGTCCGTCCATCAATACGGATACGTTCCGCGAGATCAGGATCCAGCGCCAGCTTGTAGATCGTGTATGACGAAAGCAGACTTTCTTCGGTGTCGGCTACAAACTCAACGTAGCCACCCTTGCCAAAAGTCGATTGCCCGAACACACCGCCTGAGCTGTTAGCGACTACACGCACGGGTACGGCTTTGCCACGAAAGCTCACCGAGATATCACCTGCTCTGATTCCAGACCAGTCATAGCCCGCAGTCTGCAGTTCTTCGAACGTGACTCGATGAACACCGGACTGGCGAATCTTGAGATAAACGGCCCCGGCAGCTGCGTCGACAGCAACTTCTTCGTCGACCTCCTGCGCGAACTCGTCAGCGATGGTCTCGTCAATATCGTCAGCGTTTAAACCGTATGTACGATTTGCCGAGAAAGGACCGTGCACAGTCTCTTTGCCAAAGACATCAACGTCCGTAATCGCAAATTCCTCAGCGTCGACGTCGACGAGCGTTACCGAGTAGGCATGGCCGTCGCTCCGGGACGCCTGGGCAGGAATCATGTGATCGTTCAGCTTCTGCCAGTCGCCACCGGACTTGCGTCCGTAGAGGTTAAAGCCAACGTTCGCGTCTTCCATTGAAGTTGTCCAGTTGAACAGGGCGTTGTAGCTGCCTTGCGCCAGTTCAACACCAAACGACTCCAGTGTAATCGGCGTAGTCGACGCACTGAATACGTAGGCCGGATCACTGTCGTCTTCTTCAGTAGCCGGCGTATCAGGGTCATCAGCGACGTCGGTCTGATCAATAAACGGATCGCCACCTGACGACGTATCGCCGGGCCCGGTGTCCTGTGCGTTGTGATCAGCAGGCACGGAGTCATCGTCCGTCAGGCCGTAATCTGCACTGGAGTCCTCGGTAATTTCAGCCCAGTTCGCAAACGGCGCCTGGGTGAGATCAACGACGGTCAGTGAGATCAAAATCGTCGTCACCGCATTCGGAAGAAGATCTGTCGGACCTGTAGAGGTATAGGTACAGGTGGCTACTCCACCCGTGACTGATCCATCGTGCAGGCAGTTGACGTTAGGCCCATAGCTCGCAAGATTGACCCACTGCATTCCGGTAGGCACGCGATCTTCGATGACAAAGTCCAGAGAAGCAACGGTGCCCTGGTTCTTGACCTGGATTTCATAATCCACGGTATCGCCATTGTTGATCCACGCGCTCTGACCTGTTGCCAGGCGTTTCACCAGCGCCAGGTCGTAAACATCCGGCGTGCTCGCCGCAACGTCGACATCCTCAAAGTCGGAGTCGTCCTCGTCACCAACAGGCTCGTCGAGGGTGATGTCGTTATGGTTGTTGACCGCGTCTGAACCGGCGGTGCCGGTGCCGGCCGCGCCATCTACAGCATTGTGATCGGCAACCTGGGAGTCGTTGTCGTCACCGGAGTCGGTTTCGATCTCGGCCCAGTTTCTGAACGGCGCCATCGTTACATCGCCAACCGTCACGTCGAGCTCGAACGTCGCGTCCTGCCCTGTTGTGAGGTTGCCGCTGAAGCTACACGTCACTTCGCCACCCGTGGCAGCGCCGTCGTGGGTACACGCAAAGTTGACACCCGTCGCTGACACAAAGGTCAGACCTGCCGGAATCACGTCAACCACGCTGAACACGCCTGAATCCGCAACGCCCTGGTTACGCACCGTGATGGTGTATTCAACCGTATCGCCTGCAGCCACCGTGGCTGACTGACCGGTTTTGAGTTCCTTGATCAGCGCAAGATCGTATTCCGGCGCTGACGCTGCAACGTCGACATCCTCAAAGTCGGAGTCGTCTTCGTCACCAACGGGCTCGTCGAGGGTGATGTCGTTATGGTTATCGACCGGGTCTGAGCCGGCAGTGCCGGTACCGGCCGCGCCGTCTACAGCGTTATGGTCGGCAACCTGAGAGTCGTTGTCGTCACCGGAGTCGGTTTCGATTTCGGCCCAGTTTCTGAACGGTGCCATGGTCACGTCGCCAACCGTCACGTCGAGCTCGAACGTCGCGTCCTGCCCTGTTGTGAGATTGCCGCTGAAGCTACACGTCACTTCACCGCCCGTGGCAGCGCCGTCGTGGGTACACGCAAAGTTAACACCCGTCGCTGACACAAAGGTCAGACCTGCCGGGATCACGTCAACCACGCTGAACACGCCTGAATCCGCAACGCCCTGGTTACGTACCGTGATGGTGTACTCAACCGTATCGCCTGCAGCTACCGTGGCTGACTGACCGGTTTTGAGTTCCTTGATCAGCGCAAGATCGTATTCCGGCGCAGGCGCCGCGACGTCGACATCCTCAAAGTCGGAGTCGTCTTCGTCTTCGGTGCGCTCGTCATAAGCAGCGCCGGCGTGATCGATATCGTTGTGATTCACAACTGGATCACTACCCGCCGTACCGGTACCTGCGGTTCCATCAACACCATCATGGTCCGCGACATCCGAGTCAACATCATCGCCAGAATCGGCTTCGATTTCGGCCCAGTTTCTGAATGGCGCCATCGCAACGTTGACTACGTTAACCGTGAGCTCAAACGTCGCTTCCTGACCTGTTGTCAGGTTACCGCCAAAGTTACAGGTCACGAGACCGCCATCAGCGGATCCGTCATGGGAGCATGCAAAGCCGGTGCCGGACGCGGCACTGAAGGTCATGCCAGCAGGTATCGCATCAACCACGGAGAAGATCCCCGAGTCCATGGCGCCCTGATTCTTGACCGTTACGGTGTAGTCAACCGTATCACCAGCGGCGACTGTTGCACTTTGTCCGGTAGAAAGTTCTTTCACCAATGCGAGGTCATAGAGTTCCGGCAACGGAACGGCCTCAAAATCATGGTCGTCCTCATCGTCGACCCCGGGGTTTGCCGCGGCGTCTTCGTTGATTTCGTTGTCGTCGGCAACACCGCCATCATCCGTACGCGTCTCACCCGCATCGGACTCGTTGGTGCCATCGGGAGTGGAGTCTTCATCTTCCAGAACCGTTCCGTCGAGCGTACTGTCTTCGGACGTGCCGGTAGCCACGTATGCGTCGTTGTCGAACTTTGAAATTTCGGCAAAGTTGACCAGTTCAGTCACGGTCCCGGCGAGCGGATCTGCCGTGTCGAGCGTGATACTGATGACAATGGTCTCATTCTTTTTGAACAACAGACTGTCGTTCGAACTCCAGTCACCGGTGGCGTTGTTCACCGGTCCGTTGCGCAGTGCGGTCGGGCAAATCATTGCCACGGGCTGTGTTGTAGACGTCGCGTCCCAGTACCAGGAAAACGCGTTGGCTACGGTTCCGCCCGTCGCGGTAGCGAACGTTGCATCGACATTGTTGTCGGTGGCGATAAACGGCTTCCAGTACGTCGTGTCGATGTAGTCATCAACCTCAAAACACTCAACGGGAGCGCCCTGGTTGGTGATGGTCAGATCGAATGTTACCTGGGTGATTTCACCCGAGCCGTTGGTGACCGGGGTACCTTTTACGGTTTTGGCCAGC
The DNA here is from genome assembly GCA_938034705.1 of uncultured Gammaproteobacteria bacterium. GTDB lineage: Bacteria > Pseudomonadota > Gammaproteobacteria > Arenicellales > CALHMG01 > CALHMG01. Next base: position 5,646 of record CALHMG010000032.1, on the reverse strand, counting down.
GCAAGATCGTAGTCAACATAAAAACCTGCATCGAAGGTGTGATTGATCTCACCCGCGCTGATAACCGGCGTTGTGATCTCGTACGTCGCCGCAGTCACGTAATCGCCATCGGTCAGACTTGATTCCAGATCCACCGGCGTCACGTTCTGGCGAGTAGATTCGATATCGGCGAGACTGATGCCGTAAGGCAAAGTCGCCGAAGCGAGATCGATAACGATTGTATAGGCCTCACCCGGCGCCAGGCCGTCGCTTGAGTCGACGTACCAGTAGCCGTTCGCGTCAGTCTGCACGGTGATGATCGCACCCGAGACACTTCCGGTAACCGAAACTGTGGCGCCAGGTATTGGCGCTTCACCGGGATCCTGAACACCGTCACCGTCTGCGTCGTACCAGACGCGGTCGCCGATTTCTTCGGTCAGCAAACAACCTTCGATATCACCAATACCGCTGGCCTTGCCAAAAGTATCGGTGCCGTCTCCGGGTGCGTACAGATCAAGTGCGTTCGTTTCAACGCCGGTATCGATGTTCCACCAGGCCACGGAGCCACGGTTACCACCGCCAAGGTCTTCGCCGTTGTACAGCGATACGACGATCTCGTCCTGGTTCTGACGATACGGTGCGAAGATGCCGCCGTTGGACGTTTCCGTGTGACCGGCACCCTGCTCGGCGCCGTACCACTCGTATTCACCGCCCGGACCAAAGTGCGCATCATCGCTGCTCTGAACCGAACCGGCGGGGTTTGGAAAATTGGGCGTCGTACAGCTGCCGCTTCCTTCAAGGTCCCAGGCCGGCGCTTCATGCGTGCCGGTATTACACATCTTGAGGATATCGCCTGCGGTAAATACCTCGGCGGAACCCCAGTGTCCGTTTACCAGGTCATCGTGCACGCCAAGCCCATGGCCTGCATCAGGGGTGTCCATGCCAGGTGCCCACTGATCAGCAAAGCGGTCTCGAATACTGATCGACAGAGAACCATCAGATTCATAACCGATATCACTCAACATCGGCGTCGGTCGGTTCATGAATTTGCCGGTCAGAACATCTTCGATGTTCTCAAGGTCGGCAATCTCAAAGACATCTGACCAGGCGCGGTAGTCGCCGGTGAACGTATCGTTACAGCCTGCCGTCGCGCTGTAGTCATTCGTGTAGGCGCAGGAGTGATCGTAGTCCAGCGGCACCGTCTGCAGATTCGTCTGTCCTGACAGGAAAGGCGCATCGAGACTCAGATCAACCTTTTCCACGAGCGCTGTTGTGCCATCAGTACAGGTGATACCCACCAGGGCGTAGCCGCCATCCACTGCATCAACCGCAAACGGGTGCCAGTCGGATGCACCACAGCCGGGTGCCGTCAGTGCGAGATCGCCAAGGAAGCTGATCGTGCCGCTTTGCGCAAGCGTTACGTCATACATCTCCAGCTTTTTTTCCGCCAGGTTCATGACCAGCAGCGTGTCGCCATCGGGTGTGACGTCAATGTCGCCGAGCGATACGCGCCCGACTTTGTCATAGGCTTCACAGTCGACCGCCCAGGTTGGACCGGTGTGCGCAGGCGGCGCCCAGCTGAGACGGCCCGCCTCAAAGTCCGCCATCGTCGCAAAATCGGGGGTGGGCTGGCTTGTGTCGATATCGGAGCCGTCACCGTCGGTGTCACAACCGTCGCTGTCTGAAATCAGAGATCCATAACTGTTGCCCGACAGTGCCGAGAGACTTGCCGAATACGTGGTGCCGCCGTCGTCTACCCAGTACAGGCCGTCAAGACCTTCAGAACCCAGGTCCGCGCCACGCTTGAGATACGATCCGGCGAAAAGTACGTTTCGCCACTCGTCGTGAGCCAGAGCCCAGGTCGAACCGGTGGTGTTGGCGTCGAGCAGTGGCGCTTTTCCGGTGCCGTCGTAAGCAAACGTGACGACCGTGTCGCCGGCACCTGTGGTGCTGACATCCTCTTTCACAAAACAGGTGGCATAAACGTCACCGCTGGCCGCACACAGACTCGGCGGCAGTACACCAATGTGCTGGTTGGCCAGATCCGCATTGATATCGTAGATGTGCCACTGCAGCGGGCGTGTGGTCGCGCCGGAGGTCACCGGCAACGTTGAACTGATGTTACGACTGTGGGTCGCCGTGTAGTCCCCGGGTGCGGTGACCGTAATCAGAAAATCGTCCGGCTGCAGCTTGCCCAGATCGATTTCGTAATAGCCGTTGGTAGGGTCGATCGTGCCGGGTTCAACAGTACCCAGCACGTCGACCGCCTGAATGGAAAAGTCTGACCAGGCGGCGTTGATGCCAGAACCTGCCGTCGCGGGCGCGAACACGGAATTAACCGTACCGTCACCGGTTTCGCTTTCGTCGAACGTTGAGCCGCCAGAGCTCGTGACGTAGGGGTTGCCGTCTCGGTCGTAGTCTACGAACAGATAGCCCGACAGGATCGGCGCCGCTTGAGCGGCTTGAGATCCCAGGACCGTACAGAGTAGAAGGAAAGCGAGTTTCGCAAAATTTCGACTGCGTAAAGATTGAGTCGAGTTACAACGGTGCTGCATATTCTGCCCCTGAAGGAATAGCGAGTTGTTATTTCGTACAACTAGCTATAGACAGAATTCGCCGTTTGGCGAGCCCTCAGGACATTTGGTAGCGACCGCCTGACACGGATCCGGCACCGGCAAAATGGGCTGTAATTCAGACGCTGAAAGCGCCCTGGACTGTGGGCTTGGGTCACGCGCTCCGGGTCCGGATCTGAATCCGATCATGCCCTTGCGGATCACTTGACCCCGTTGTCACCCCAGGGCACCGATCTGCGGCGGCGCTGGCGACCCGGACGCGCCTGAACCAGATCATCGCGCAGGTCATTGCGTCGACGCGTCCGCCCGGACTCCGGTAACGATTTGACACGATCGAAGTCATGCAGCTTTTCAATGGCCAGAGGTTCACCGCTCGCAGCGGCCTCCTCAACCAGCCGAATGCCGGTCAGCTGATCTCGAGGCACACCCTCACCCTCGTAGAGCATCGTGCCAAGATGAGTTTTCGAAACCTGACAGTCACGCCGCGCGGCCTTGCCCAGCCAGTGCAGCGCCTGCTCGGGATCGCGATCAAGACCAAGACCCTGCCAGAACAAATAGCCAAGCCGTCCCATTGCGCCAACCGAACCCGCTTCGGCGGCCCGATGAAACGCCGCGATGGCAGCCGAGTACTGACCGTCGTCTTCGTACACCAATCCCATTTGATACAGCGCCTTGATATTTCCCTGGGCGGCGGCTTTCTCAAACCAGCCGACCGCGCGCTGCACACGGCGAAAAGGGTTGAGATCGGCAAAACGAGAATGAAGAATCAACTCGCCCAGTTCGTACTGCGAATCCGGATTTCCAGCTCTCGCGGACTTTCTGAATTCACGACACGCCTTGCGCAAACTCTGGCGCGTGCCGAGGCCTTTTTTGTAATGCAGTGCGAGCGTATGGGTAGCATCAAGATCACCATATCGCGCCGCCTCCTCCGCCCATTTGAACGACTCATCAAAATTCTGGGTGACGCCTTCGCCATCAAAATACAGCTGCGCGATCTCAGCCTGTACGTCGGTATGCCCAAGTTGGGCACGTTCCAGCAGTCGTTTTATCTTTTCTTCGGACATAAACTAAATTGGCATAGTCTTTAGATCGCCCGCCGATTATACGCGTCATCACGGCAAGACAGACAGATCCAGATAACCGGCCGGCCGACTTTCTGTCTCGCTTTTGCCGCAGCGGACAACTGCAATCTGTCAGGTTTACACGGTCACACCGCCGAGTTCGTGCCTGGCCGGAAGACTGAGCGCCGGTACGCGGCGGCAGGCCACACGTGTCAAAGCTTCGAAAAACTCCGGAACACGAGCGCGTTCACGACCTGTCGCGCACTATTTGATGAAGTCTGCTTTTTGCGTAAACCCGCTATTCGACCGCAATCCTGCCCACGACCTCGATGTCACCACCGTTGTCGACAGAGATAAATACCATCTCTCCTGACGTTGCGAACACATTCCCAAGACTGGTGATGTTTACCTGATGGGTCACGACAACCGCCGGTCCCGAATCTTTGCGCTGCATCAACCAGGCCCGCATTCCTTTCACCTGGGCTTCCTCACGCTCGTATCTCTGATAGAACGAATTAAATGCGGGCACCTCACCGACATCACCAAACCCGAGCAGTCGGGCGGTTTCGAGACAGCGACACCATTGACTGGAAAACACCTCCACGGTCGCAAGCCCGGCGTCTTTGATTCGCGCGCCAATTCTTTGCGCCTGCTCACGACCTTCGCCAGACAGATTGCGTTGAGTTGCGCAGTCACGCAGGGAAAACTCTGCCGGATCGCCGTTACCTGGCGCGAGCGCGTGTCGCACCAGCACGATGTAATCGCCGCGAGCGAGTCCTGACCACAGTTCGCTTTCACCAGCTTCGGCCGCGTTTGCAGCCGGGGTCAACGGACTGACGAGCAAAACCAGCAGCAGCAAACGCAAACCCAAACGCAAATCCAAGACACCACACTTCCTCATGCACTCCTCCAATATCGGGTAATTTTTGAGACCAACAACGCCCGGCAGAATTGATACTGACTAGAGCCTCGGCGTGCTCTGGATATAATACTTATGCAACCGTAACGACGTTAGTATTTTACTATTATCGTTTGATCCGTCATTTCAATCGCAAGTGACGAAAATGATTTCTTTCTCGACACGCTTGCAACTTCGATTGATCGGATAAACAAGGCGCGACACACTGGCCTCCTGATGTTTAACCGTACCTGCTTTTCAATCGGAGTAACCAATGCCATTCGCCAGACCTGAACTTCCCAGTATTACCAGAATTCTCTCAACTTCATTTGCCGTTCTCGCGATCTCGACAAGTTCGGCAGCGCTCGCGCAGTCTGGCGCAGTTGGCGGCAGCGCGTCCGAAAACGCAAACCCCGATCTTGAGTTCTGCGAGGAGCCGATGGGCACGCTGGCCGTTTACGAAGATCAAAGAGAGCGCTGGTGGCACGACTACTACCGTCGCTACCCATCACTCGGCAGCACCGTACCCGTGCTGCGGATGATGGTGCAGCAATCAAACTGTTTTGTTGTTGTCGAACGCGGCAAGGCCATGAAGACCGTCATGGGTGAACGCACGCTGCAGAACTCGGGCGAGCTTCGTGAAGGCAGTAACTTTGGCCAGGGGCAAATGGTCGCGGCTGATTTTACGATGAGCCCAAGCATCCAGTTTTCGGAAAAAACCGGTGGTGTCGGGGGCTTGATAAGCGGCCTGATTGGCTCCAAGAACAGTTCGCTTGGCGCGCTGGTCGGCGGCATGAAGAAGAACGAAGCATCGACGACATTGTTGCTTGTGGATAACCGGTCCAGTGTTCAGGTGGCCGCGGCCGCCGGTAACGCGGCCAAGTTCGACTTCTCGGCGGGCCTGGGTGTGCTTGGGCGCAGCGCCGGTGGTGCACTGGGCGGCTTTACGAAGACCCCTGAAGGTAAGGTCATCGTCTCGGCGTTCGCAGACTCCTTCAACAACATGGTTCGGGCACTGCGCAACTACAGCGCACAGCAGGTCGAAGGTGGACTTGGCAAAGGCGGCAAGCTGAAGATCGGCAACTGATCTTCGTTCGCTGAATCTGGCAGCGCCGATCGATCAATCGATCGGCGC
>CALHMG010000031.1 GCA_938034705.1 uncultured Gammaproteobacteria bacterium | reverse complement strand
TGGAGTACTTGGCGAACAGTGGCGCGATCTCGTCGCAGTCGGTGTCTTCGAGCCAGTTGGACCCGGCCGGGTTGGCCTCGACGGCCGCCCGCGCTTCCGCGATGAACTTGTCGACCCACTCGTCGGCGCCGCCAGGAGTGTTGCTCTTGATCCAGTCAGAAGTCGCGGAACCGAGCTTCGCACCAAGCGCCGCAGATTCGTCGGACTTCATCACGTAGATGCCAGGCTTGGACGGATCTTCTGTGCCGTACTTGTCAACGAGCATCTTGTCGTTGCAGAAGTTCAGCTGCTTGGAAATAGGCAGCACCTCTTCTGTGACGATTTTGCCAATGATGTTCTGCTGCTCTGCACTCAAACCACTCCACCACTTGTTGCTCGCGCCGAGCCAGTAGTAGTCGCCAACGATGCCGTTGATGCCTGCCACGGTGAAGAAAGGAGCCTGTTCCTTAACAACATTGAAGCCGCCCAGACTGGTCAGCAGACCGTCGATAACGCCGGTCTCAAGCGCTGGTGGAACGTCGCCAAAAGCCATGGTGGTGGGGTTAGCGCCAAACGCGCCGAGCATGGCGTTTTCAGCCGGGCCCATGCTGCGAATTTTCTTTCCGGAAAAGTCGTCAGGACTGATGAGTCGCTCTTTGCCGCCCGCACCCATGTAGAAACTCAGGTGCGACGTACCGAAAACCTTCACGTCGTGAATATCGTTCATTCGGCCTTGCAGCATTTTGAAAGTCTCAAAACTGTCCAGGCTGTTAATCGCGCCGGCAGTTGTGAGCAGCATTGGACCGACCACAACACTCATGTACGGATCGACCTGTGCGGTCTTGCCGAACTGGCCCCAGGCCATTTCGAGGTTGCCTTCGGTCATTGCCTCAACAGCTTCAGGGATCTTGTAGAGCGATGAGCGCACGAAAATGCGCACCTTGCTGCCTGGAATCTCTTCCATGACGCGCTCTTTGAGAATCTCCATTGCGATACCCGCGGGGTGTGGGATACCGGCCGTGTCAGACGCAACACGAATGTTGACAGGATCAACGGCAAACGCTGGCGCGCTGACACCCACCGCGATAGCGGAAGCGACCAGAGATGTCGCCAGACTTTTCTTGAACTTGTACATTTATTTAATTCCTCCTGTGGAGCAGCGAGTGCAGGCACCGCCGCGTAGGCGCAGTATACGGCCCCAAACAGGTTCTTTCCAAAGCAGGATGCCGAGTCGTCTCTGCGTGAAATTCATGCAAGCCAACACCGGCCGATCTGGAGCAACGACGTGATCTACCCGACAGCGAGCGAAGCTATCGCCGCAATTTCCGCAGGAACCCAGACCGTAGAAGGTACAGTGCGCCACCTACTGGAACGGCACGACGCAACCGACCGCACGGTCCAGGCCTGGGCGCATCTCGACCCCGACGCAGCACTGACCAGCGCAAAGACGCTCGATCAGCGGTCGAACCCAGCCGGGCTGCCCGCTCTCGGGCTGGTGTTCGCGGCGAAAGACAATTTCGACACGCACGATATGCCGACCGCCTACGGCAGCAAAATCCACGCATCGTCCTTTCCTCCAAGAGACGCAAGCGCGATCGCATCCCTGCGCCTGGCCGGCGGCCTGCTGCTCGGCAAGACAACCAGCACGGAATTCGCCCACGTCTATCCGGGACCTACGACCAATCCGCATAACGCCGCCCACACACCCGGAGGCTCATCGAGCGGATCAGCCGCGGCCGTCGCTGCAGGCATGGTGCACGTTGCCTTTGGCAGCCAGACAACAGGCTCCGTGATCAGACCTGCCGCGTACTGCGGCACCGTCGGTTATAAAGCCACCCACGGACACATCAACCCGTCGGGCATGCTGGCGAACGCACCAAGCTTTGATACCGCCGGCTTGATCGCGCGCTCCATCGACGACGTCGCACTGGTGCACAGCGTTCTTATGGCGCGACCCATCGCGCCGGTAACACCTGTCAGTGTAAAAGGCCTGCGCATCGCGATTGCGCGAACGCCATGGTGGAAAGATGCGGACGACGAAGCTCAGGCCTCTCTGGAACAGGCCGCCGAGCACCTGGCCAAAGCGGGCGCGAAGTTAAGCGACTTCGACGATCTTGGTGCCTTTGACGAGCTCGACACGATCTCCCAGCGCGTATCGGGATTCGAATTTGCACGAACCATGGGACACGAGCGCCTGTATGCGATGGATCAGTTAAGCGATGACCTCAGGTACGGTCGCATGCAGACGGGTTTTGACACGGACTACGATCAGTATCTGATCGACCAGCAACGCCTGCACCACGCCCGGCATGCGCTGGATCGAGCCTTCAGTGACGCTGACGTCGTAATTTCACTGCCGGCACCGGGAACTGCTCCGGAAGGTATTCGCCGAACCGGCTCACCCATCTTCAATATGCCGTGGACCAGTCTGCACGCGCCGGCCATGACGCTGCCTTTGTTTACCGGCGCCAACGCACTGCCAATGGGTTTGCAGGTCAGCGCAAAACGACACAACGATCTGGAGCTGTTTCAGATGGCTGCCGGCATCAGCGCAAGCTACACCTGAGTCTCGCCTCGCGCTGGCGGTTGTGTGCGCGGCCTTACGAAATCAATACGCGCGGGTATAGATGGCGAGCGCATCGTCGTAAGTCACCTCGCGCGGGTTGTTGACCAGCAGCCGCGTCTGTTTCATCGCGTCCTCTGCCAGCATGGTCAGATCACCTTCAGCGACGCCCACCTCGTGCAGACGTGACTCCATACCCAGAGCGGGAACCAGCTCGGCAAAACCCGTCGCCATCCCTTCGGCACGCTCGTGGGCTGGACGATCCGCAAGCTCCGGAAACACATAGTGGGCAATTTCCGCGTAGTGTTCGTGGGCTGCGTCCATGTTGAAGTCGAGAACAAAGGGCAACACCATGGCGTTGGACAGACCATGGGGTACATGGAAGTGGCCGCCAAGTGGATAGGCGAGCGCATGCACGGCCGCGACCGGTGCATTGGTAAAGGCCATACCGGCGAGCATCGAACCGAGCAGCATATTGCTGCGGGCGGCACGGTCATCCGGCGAGTCACACACCACTCGAATGTTGGCCCCGAGCAGTTCAAGCGCCTGACGTGCGAGGCAGTCGGCGATGACATTCTTACGCAAGCGCGACGTGTAGGCCTCGATCGCGTGGACCATTGCGTCTACGCCAGTTGCAGCAGTCACGTGCTTTGGCAGGCCAACCGTCAGCTCCGCATCAAGAACCGCGCAGTCGGGCAGAAGTTGTGGAGCCACGACACCAGCTTTGGTCGTGGCACCGGTGGTCACGATCGAAATTGGCGTCACCTCCGAACCGGTGCCGGCCGTTGTGGGCGCGAGCACCAGCGGCAGGCGTTCACCCTTGACCAGACCAACGCCGTACATGTCGCCAATGGGTTGATCCGTGTTGAGTAACATGGCCATGAGCTTGGCGGTATCCAGCGAACTGCCACCGCCGACAGCGACAACGCCGTCGACGCGTTCGCCTTTGGCCTGATCAACAGCATCGAGAATCATCTCTTCCGGTGGATCGGGCACGACTTTCGAAAACACCCAGACATCAACGCCAGCTGCCTTGAGACCCGACAGCGCTTCGTCAGCGAGACCCAGCTTGAGAATCATGTCGTCAGTGACGAACGCGACCTTGCGACAACCGCGATCCGCCATCAGCGCTCCGATTTTGGCGGTGGCGCCCACCTCGCACAAAACCGATCGGGTTGTCTGAAAACTCAGTGACTCCATGAACCAAACTCCTGTGGACCGCGGCACGGCGTAATAATCGGATACCCCAGCGGCAATCTTCTCGCGGCGACCGCGGCAAAACAATCCGGTTCCGGCACGCAATGTCCACGCTTCGCGACCGGACAGGTTGTTTGCTCCAATATCCAACACTCAAGTCGACAGTGTGCAAGAGGATTTGATCGATATGGATCTTGAAAACAAGGTGGCCCTGGTCATCGGTGCGGGCCAGAGCCCTGGAGAAGGCGTCGGCAACGGTCGCGCTACGGTACTTCGATTCGCAGAGGAAGGCGCCAACGTTCTCGCGGTAGATCGCGAACTCAAGCGCGCGACGGAGACTGCGGAACTCGCGGACTCGTACACCGGCCGGTGCATACCCTTTGAGGCAGACGTCACGTCAGAAGACGCGCTGAAAGCCGCGGTCGAACGAACCATGTCCGAGTGGGGGCGGATTGACATCCTTCATTACAACGTCGGCATCAGCGTCGCTGGAGGCGATGCATCGCCGACAGAAATTACGACCGAGGTATTCGATCTCATCAGTCGCGTAAATTTCGTTGGCGCAGCGCTGTGCGTCAAACATGTGCTGCCGATCATGCGCAAGCAGACGGATGGCGTCATTCTGACAATCGCTTCGATCTCAACACGCCAGCGTTATCCGTGGGTCAGCTACAAGGCAACCAAAGCGGCACTCGTTGCCTACACACAGCAGCTTGCCATCGAGAACGCCGAATTTGGCGTCAGGGCCAACACAATATTGCCGGGCCTCATGGACACACCAATGGCCGTTGACACACGCGCGCGCGCCTTTAACCGCCCCCGGGCGGACATCGTCGCCGAGCGGGATCAGATGGTGCCCCTGCGCGGCAAAATGGGCACCGGCTGGGACGTCGCCGAAGCCGCGGTATTCCTCGCGTCAGACAAAGCGCAGTTCATTACCGGAGTCGAACTGCCGGTAGATGGCGGCGCGCTGATCAACATCCCGCGCTAGCGTTGTCAGTATCGGAAAGCGGCTGTTACCAAGAGTCCGACTATTTCAGAACCTGCCGACGAAATTGTTTGATCAGCGGAATCCGGTCAAGCCACGGAGACGCGTCGGCCTTGTCCTCGTCGTAGGGGCAGACTTCACCGGCGAATCCCGGCGGAATCTGGCTGTACAGCACGGGCCCGTCGCTTGAGTCCTCGTAGTGATGGTATTCGTATCCCGGAATAAACAGGTCATCGTCAGCGACGACATCGACGGTGCGAACGCCGTAGCTCGACAGCGCGGTGGTCGTGGCCTGGGGCGGCATCAGCCATACGTGTTTTTTGCCGGCGAAAAAATAGTATTGAATCTCACGGTTGACGCTCAAAATTCTGAAACGCCGGAGCACGCCGCCGTACAGCCCGCTTCGCGTACGCGTGCGTTCGATAATTCCGTTTTTGAAATCCGGCTCATAGCCCGCGACTATCTTTAGTGACGTGGGATCATTGCGCCTCGTAAAACGGGCAACCGATCGACCACGATTGATGAGGTTGCCGGGGTTGGACTGTGCTTTTTGTCTTGGCGCAATGAAGTCGCGGTACGGACGCAAGCGATCGCCGGGCGGTTTTCGAACTACGAGATCGAGCACCGACAGTCCGCCACGAGAGGGCTTGGCGTTGCGGATAAGCAGCTCGAGCGCCGACTGCATTTCAACGGGTATGTCGGTCGTCGACTCGTTTGATGCGACAACCTCTTCGCCATCAACGATCTGGTCATGCACGTCGCCCTTGCCTATCCACAGCACGTCGTCCACCAGCGTGTAGTGGGACGCGACCCGCCAGGCCAGGGACAGGTCTTTATAAAAAACGCGTACGGCAATATCCCGCGTCACGTCACGCCCACGATTTCCCCGAGTCGCGAGTACCGGCGAAACGATGTACGCAACCATGAATCGCAGCTCGGGAATCTGACGGATATTGGTCAGATAGTAGGTCGTGTCAAAAAGCTCGATTTTGTGCCGGGGCTTCAGGCTATTTTGAAACAGAAGGTCCGGGTCACCGTTTGCGCTTCCGGCAATCGAGAATCGCGCATCATCTGCAACGAGAGCCATGAATTCGCGCTGCACGGCGAGGATGGACATCGAGGCCGGCCTGACGCTTCGGACAACACTTCGCTGCTGTAGTGCACTCACCAGTCAAAACACCCCAAGATTTTTCGGTCAGCCGTAATCGGCTCACCGCTGCCGTTTGTTATTATTGAGCCTCTACCCGGTCGCGATCGTACCAAGGATTGCTCGGCTTGCGAGTTACCCATTCGCGCCGATCACCGTCAAAGCGATCCACCGCAACCACCTGATCCTCAAACTGAGACCTCCCATGTCTGAAGCAAGTTCCGTAAAAGGCCCTCTCGACGGTGTCACCGTTCTCGATATGACTCGAATTCTCGCGGGTCCGTCCTGCACCCAGATGCTTGGAGATCTCGGCGCCGAAATCATCAAGATAGAACGACCCGGACGTGGCGACGACACGCGTCGCTTTGCGCCACCTTTTCTTCGGGACGAATCGGGACAACACACGTCCGAGAGTTCCTATTTCCTCTCCGCAAACCGCAATAAGCGGTCCGTCGCGGTCGATCTGAACAGCGAGCAGGGCCAGGAACTCATTAAAAAGCTCGCGGCCAAAGCAGACGTGGTGGTAGAAAACTTCAAAACCGGCAACCTTGCGCGCTTTGGTCTTGCCTGGGACGACCTGAAAAAAATTAACCCGGCTCTGGTGTACTGCTCGATCACAGGATTCGGCCAGACTGGCCCATACGCTTCGCGACCCGGCTACGACTTCTTGATTCAGGGCATGGGCGGCGTGATGAGCGTGACCGGTGAACCGGACGGAATGGCGCAGAAAGTCGGGGTTCCCATCGCGGACCTGATGGCCGGCATGTATGCTGCAGTTTCCATCAACGCGGCTGTATACCGCGCGAAAGTTTCTGGCGAAGGACAGTTTATCGACATCGGCATGCTCGACACCGCGGTTGCGTGGCTGTCTATTGTCGGGATGAACTACATTCACGACAACCAGCCCGGGCGCCTTGGCAACGATCACCCGAACATTGTTCCGTATCGTCCTTTTCGAACAGCCGACGGTGAAATCATTATCGTTGCCGCAAACGACGATCAGTTCACGCGCTTTTGCGAAATTGCCGAGCGCCCCGACCTTCCCGAGAATCCGGAGTTCTCATCCAACGAGGTTCGAGTTAACAACCGCGAAAAACTGGCCGCCATTCTCGATCCGATTGTGGCAAGCAAACCGTCAGCGTTCTGGCTCGAACAACTCGAAGCCAGCAAAATCGGCTGCGGTCCAATCAACACGCTGGAGCAGGTGTTCAAGGATCCACACGTTATCGCACGCGAGATGATCCAGACCATGACCCACTCGGTAAATGGCGGCACGCCAGCGCAGATGCTGGCCAGCCCGATGCGATTTTCCGAAACGCCAGTCACCTATCGTCACGCGCCGCCGCTGCTTGGCGAGCACACGGACGAAGTACTGACCGAAATGCTTGATCTGAACGAAGCCGATCTGGGCAAACTGCGCGAAGCCGGCGTCATCAGCTGATCACGCGCACACCCTGCGTGCCTGACGCTGGCGCAATGGCGATGGCTCCCGTCGGGCTGTCTGTCAGGCCCGATCGGGCCTTTTGTCCCTTTTCGGCCACGAGAGCCCGGGTATCGGCAAACGGGGAAACTTTTCTCTATTAACGTGTTCCAAGACTTCAGGTGAAGAAAGAACTGAAGTCTGGAGCAAACAATGGCGAAGCGCCCACGAAACAAGAACAAGGCCCGAAAGAACAGCGGTGGCCGCAAACCCGCGACGAAGACCCCGGCCGAGCGCGCGGATGCCAAACGCCGAAAGCTGCTTTCGACAAGCGCCAAGGTCTTCGCTGCCGTATTCACTCTGGGCGCCATATCCGTCGCCGGCGCAACGGCGTATCGCAACCACTGGCAGGAAGTCACCGATCTATCAGTGATTGGCAACGGCATGCCAACCGTCGTGCAGGTACACGACCCGGGCTGCAAGCTGTGTCAGGCACTCAAAGCGAATACCACTGTCGCACTCGGTGACTTTGACGATTCAATCCAGTATCGGATTGTCGAGATCAACACGCCGGCCGGTCGTGCTTTTGCTTCCAAACACAACGTTCGACACGTCACGCTGGTAACGTTTACCGGCAGCGGCCGGGTTGTGGACAAACTGCAGGGCGTCAAAGAGCCCGAAGAACTCACACCCTATTTCGACAGACTGGCCAAGCGCGCGAAAATTGTCAGCAAAAACACGACCCAGTAATTAGACAAGGCGCGCCCCGGACGCTCCCGACAGGGTCAATGTCGAGGCGCGTAGACCTCGCTAACGATTCAACCGCCCCTCAACCAGCTGAATCGTTGGCGGCTCGGTGATGGCCGCGAATGGCCTCGTTCCCTGATAGACAAAATCGGCGAAAGCGATTTCGCTAACCACGCGATGTCCGAATTCGCGCGTGCACACGGCCTGGGTCGCCGCGGACGACAGTTCACCCACCACTCGTGTAAAACCGACCTCTCTCGCCCGCTCGTGCAGCTGCAGACGCAGCTGCCTGTAGATTCCGCGACCTTCGTACCCCGGTATTACGGCAGCCATGTCGACCAGAATGATCTCGCCCTGCCCGACTTCCAGCGTATCGTGATAGCGCGCGGAGAGATCATCGAGCAACTCGTAAAGCGGCGTGATCCATCCCGGTTCACTGGAGTGGTCTGCGTCCTGAATAAAATCACAGCCAACGATGACACCGACAACTTCATCGGTCCGGTCATCAACGGCAACGTATGAGAGACCTTGCGCAACCATCGACTGAAAATGAGGCGCAAAGTACTTTCGATACGGCCCTGCCTGCACACCAAGCGCAACGTGAACCGCGCTTGATTCGACAAACACGTCACACAGCACGTCGAAGGCCGCCTGGAATACGCCTGAGTCTTCATCATTGACCAGGGGCCTGATTGATATGGCTTTAGCGTCGCCCAAGCTGCCGCTCCCGGTAGACGAGGAATAGACCGCTCAACACAATAACAGCGGCGCCAACCCACGTCAGCGCGTCAGGAAGAACACCGAACAGCAGGAACCCGATCAACGTCGACGTAATGATCTCGGAATACTGCAGGGGCGCGACGATCGATGCCGGCGCCAGCGAGAGCGCTTTCGCGACAAAATACTGCGCGAGCCCGCCCAGCAAGCCGACCAGACCAAACAACAGCCAGTGCATCGCGGTCTCCGGCATCTGAAAATAAAAGGGGGCGACTAACGAGAGCAGCGCTACCGGCACCACCGCGGTGTAGACAATCATCGTTTCAGGCGGATCATCTTTTGCCAGCCGCCGCGTCAGCACCTGGTACAGCGCGAAACAGGCCGACGCGCAGAGCACCAGAAGGCTCGCCCAAGAGGTATCCGTCATGCTGGGGCGAACGATGATCAGTGCACCGATCAAGCCGGTGACCACCGCCATTCGCCGGTAGATGCCGACGCGTTCGCCCAACAGCGGCACCGCGAACAGAGTCACCAGCAGCGGTGTCGAAAAACTGATCGCCGTTGCGGTGGCCAACGCCACCGACGGCAGCGCCAGAAGGAAAAACGTATTGGAGAAAAACATCACGGTGCCACGCGCCATCTGACCACCGAAGTGGCCAGTTGAATACAGCCTCAGACCGGCCCGGGGCATGAATATGATCGTCATGAACAGCAGGTGACCGGCGAATCTGGCCCAGGAAACCTGAATGACGTGAAACTCGGCCAGCAGCAGTTTGGCTACGGCGTTGAGCACCGGCACCAGCAACGCCATGCCAATCAGCATGAATCCGATACCGCGAAGCGGGCTATCCGCGACAGCCCGTATACCCGTCATAGAAGGCGGCCGGTGAACTCAAGAATTTCGTCAGCGAACAGAACCGGCTGATCGATATTGGACAGGTGCCCTGCATTTTCAATCCGCCTCGACTCACAATGGGTGATCGTCGCTGCGGTAAGTTCGACGGCCGCGCTGGCCGGATCGTGCTCGCCGGCCAGAACGAGTGCCGGCGCCTTGATGGACTTAAGGTCTTCCGTAGTCGTCTCACTCGCCAGCATCGATCGCAACGTGTTGGCAAAACCGGTGGGGTTCATGGCGGCTATCATCGCGTGCAGACGAGCTTCGTTCTCCGGGCTCTTCGCCGCGAACAGTCGATAGCTCGGACTTGTCTCAAGAAAGTAGTCGGCAACTTTGCCCATGTCGCCCGCTTCGCAGAGTTTGATGGTGTTGTTGCGCGTCTCGACGACTTTGTCCGCAACCGGGAGGCCGGCAGCGGTGTTCGAATCAATAATCAGCACGGCCCGTGTCTTCGACGGATAACGCCCGGCAAAACAGGCGGCGATTCCGCCACCCATGGAGACACCGCCAACTACCGCGTTGCCGTAGCCCAGATGATCCATCAACTCGCCAAGGTCCGCTGCCGCTCGAACGACGCCATAGGCCTTCGGGTCTTCTGGACTCGTCGTACCACCGTGTCCTCGTGGATCCCACAGGATCACCGTGAAGTCTTTTGCAAGCCGGTCGATTTCGGCGCCCCACATTGAAAGGTTGCCGCCAAGACAGAACGACAGAAAAAGCGGTGGCCCCTCGCCGGTTACGGTGTAGTGAAGGTCAACATTGTCAATTTTGCAGTGAGGCATCGGGTTCAGACTTGTTATCAAATCCAGGATGAATATAAGAGGATTAACGGGCTCACGCGTGAGCGACGCCGCGCAACCGATTCGTGTGGATCATTTTTGGCAACCGCTGATTGAATCGATCCGCTTGCAACCGCGGCCCCCGCGAGCCCCATGGGATCCGGCACGCACGTCGAGTTTACTGACCTTGAGCACCCACCGGGAAATCGAAGCGATCGGCTGTCAGTGCCGCAAAATTGTGCAGGCGCCTCGCCGAAGCAGCGAGGGGCGAAAAAGAACGCCGCGTTCTAGCCCCCGGCGGCTGGCGAATTCTCCGGCTTGACGATCGCCAGCGCATCCAGCGCCAGCATTCGGCCGCTGCGTGTGAGCACCAGCGGATTGATTTCAAGCTCAATGACACCGGGCGATGCGAGAAACCCTTCGCTGAGCTCGGAGAGATTCAACGCAAGCGCATCAAGATCGGCCGCGGGACCACCACGATGCCCGCTGAGCAGCGCACCGGTATCGAGCCCCTCGAGCATCGCTTTCACGTCCGCTGCCGACAACGGGAGGTAGGCACTGGCGGTATCAGGCCGCAGCTCCACTTCGACACCGCCACGTCCAATTAAAAGCTGTGGGCCAAACAGCGGATCACGTCTGAATCCAACAATCAGCTCATGGGCAAATGGCGCCATTTCCTGAATCAGCACCCCGTCGAAATCGACACTCATTCGCGTGGCGATCGAGGTCATCTGTTTTACGGCGGCGACAACATCGGGTTCGTTGTCGAGCCCGAGAGCCACACCGCCGTGATCGCTCTTGTGCGGCATGTCCGCGCTCTGAAGTTTTGCCACTAACGGAAACTTCAGATTGGCAAGCGCTGCGGAAACCTCCTGTTCGGATTTAACAAGACAACTTTTTGGAAACTCCAGCGAACACAGCCTGTTCACCAGCTCCGTCGCCCGCACCTCGGGCAGAACTCTGGTGGCTTGCGGCGAAGGCGTGATGGCGGGATGCGTCAGCTGTTGTCTTTGATTGGCTCGATCACGACCTTCTATCCACTGCGCCGCGCGCTCAAAGGCCATCGCCGCCTGGGGGATGTCGGCAAACACAGGAATGCCGGCACCTTCGAGCTCGCTGACGACAAATTCAGACGCCCCGAGCCATACCACGCCAATCTGTTTGTTGGAACTTTCGAACGCAGACTTGAGTGTCGCAACAAGCTGCGGCGCGATGCTTTCCATCAGCCCGTTGAACAGGATGTAGGCATCGTGGTCTTCAGCGTCGCTCAGCACTTTGATGATGCGATCAAAAAACTCCGGGTCGCCTGCAACGCCTCCGGTGTAGTCGAGCGGATTACGGGCCGCGATAAACGCAGGGAGAATTTCGTTCAGCCGATCCTTGGTCTGTTCAGAAAAATCGGGCGTGGTGAAACCGCGCTCGTCCAGCTCGTCGGCAAGCATCACCCCGGCACCACCCGAGACGGTAGCCACCGCCACTCGCCTGCCGCGAGGATTGGGCTGCATGATCAGAAGCTTTGCGGTATCGATCATTTCTGACAGCGAGTTCACCCGCACGATGCCGTACTGATCGAAAAACGCCTGATAGTTTGCATCCTCACCCGCGAGTGCTCCGGTGTGGGAGGCGGCGGCTTCTGCGCCCGCGGCTGAACGACCGGATTTGATTGCCAGAATGGGTTTATTACAGGCAGCAGCCTTGAGCGCGGCGCGCCTGAACGCGTCACCATCTTTGATGTCTTCGACGTAGATGCCGATAACGTCGGTGGTGTCATCTTCGGCCAGCCACGCGATGCCGTCAGCGACCGTAACTCCCGCTTCGTTGCCGGTCGCCATGAATTTGCTGAAACCCATGTCCTGGCGGTCGACCATGGCCATCCAGTAGGAACCGAGTGCACCACTTTGAGTGACCAGGCTGAAACTGCCCTGACTGAACGAAGACGTGTCCATCGCGGTGGTAAATGATGCGGCGAGACGTGAATGACTGTCCGCACAGCCAAGACAGTTTGGGCCGAGCAGTACCGCACCGGCTTCGTTACACATAGCCGCAAGCCGCGACTGAGCGACGCGCCCTTCTTCACCGAGTTCAGCGTATCCGGACGTGAAGACGACAAAACCCTTCAGACCAATACGCAACCCTTCCTCGATCACCCCTTCGGCAAGTTTTGCCGACACCGCGATAATCGCCGTCTCAACCTCACCTTCGATATCACTCAGACTGGGATAGGCCTTGAGCCCCTGGATTGTCTGGTGCTTGGGGTGAACGGGATAAATCTTGCCGCCATACTCATAGCGCAGCATGTAGTCGACGGGTCTCCCGCCAAGACGAATCGGATTGTCAGCCGCGCCGACGACGGCGACGCTCTTGGGCGAAAAAAACGGCGACAGATTCGCAAATTGATGTTCAGTCTTCACAGGTTCGATTGTCTCACCCTCGCGCGCCCGTTGATTACATCGACGCCCGCCTGGTTCCGAACCCAGATGCGGTATTCGGCGTCATCCCCAAGATCCCCACCCGCGGTCAAGGTGTCACCAACCCTGACCGGCTTCACAAAGCGAATGCTGACGTCGGCATCCTGCAGGCGTTCAGCATCGTAGGTCGCCCGCAGGGACTGCCACACCAGCGCAAGCGACATGGTTCCGTGAGCTATGACCCCACCCATCGGCGACGCTGCGGCAAATTCCGGATCCACGTGAATCGGGTTGTAGTCATCAACAATGTCCGCGTAAAGATGAATCTTGTCCATCTGCACGTCGAACTCGACCATGTTCAGTGTGGGTTTTAAATCCATCGTTACACCGCCCAGATCATGGTCATCGCACCTGTGAACACGGTATTGCCCGCACCGTCACGACTCGTCGTCGCAAGCTCTACCCAGTTGCGGCCGTTTTTCTGCCACTTCTTCTCGCACACGATCTCTGTCGTGACGTGGTCGCCAACGTTGACCGTGCCCTGCATTCGGAAAGACTGCCCGGCGTGAACGTTACCTGGTGGACGCGGGCTCAGTATTTCCATGTAGGCGCGCATCACCAGAACCGACGTCATGCCCTGTGGCATCGCGGGCAAACACGCCCTGTCTGACGGAAACAGCGTGACCCAGTGATCGATCAACTCGTCGCTGAGGTTGACGCTCGCCGAGCCCATGGATTTGCCGGGCTCAAAGTCGGCATGACTGATGCACCCGTCCAGACTGATTTTCGCTTTGCTCTGCACTTACTTTGTCCTTCGCGCCTGGGGAAGTTTGTCTTGCGCTTCTCCGCGCGCCTCAAAAATAACCTCGACCGGATCCCCGATCTTCGTGTCGAGCGCATCGTCGCCGAGCACGTTCATCATCAGCCGGAAGCCTTCGTCGAAGTCCACTAGCGCGAGCACATACGGAACGTCAGCCTTGAACGCCGGCGTCGGCGCGCGATGAACGATCGAAAACGTAACAATACGACCACGCCCGCTGGATTCACGCCAGGCGAGATCGCCACTGTGACAGCGAGGACAGACACCGCGTGGATAGGACAGCGTGTGAGAACAGCCACCACAGACTTGATACAGCAGCCGTTCTTTGGCTGCAGCTTCCCAGTAGGCCTGGGTGTCTGCGTTGGCCGCGGGAATCGGCTTCATCAAACCCTCCCGAGCACGGTTGAACAATGCGCCGACAAAATTCCGCCATCGCCATGGACGAACGCGAGTTCTGCATTTGCAACCTGTCGCGCGTCCGCCTGACCGCGAAGCTGCCGCACCGCTTCAATAATATGAAAAGCGCCGCCCGCCGCACCGGCGTGACCAAAGCTGAGGAGACCTCCGTGGGTGTTACACGGAACACGCCCACCAATTTCGAGGGCACCGCCAAGTGCCGCCTGCCCGGCTTCACCTTTTTCAAAAAAGCCGATCGACTCAAGCTCCACGAGCAACGTGATCGTAAAGCTGTCGTAGATTTCCGTAACGTCGATGTCGGCTGGCTTCACGCCGGCTTCGCCGAACGCTATTCGCGAAGAGTCGGCGCAGCCAAAAGATGTCAGTGACGGCGCACCGAAAATATGTTCGTGGGTGTGGCCCTGACCGGTACCCAGAACCTCCACCTGCACGTTCGGCAAATCTCTGGCTGCCGCGCTGCTGCTGACTACAACCGCAGCACCGCCGTCGGAGATCAGACAGCAGTCGAGGAGGTTCAGTGGCGATGCGATGACGCGGCTGTCGGCCACGTCTTCGAGGGTGATCGGTTCGCGCATCTGCGCTTTCGGATGCAGCCCGGCGTGCTTGCGACCGGTGACCGCGAGTGCCGAAAGCTCGTCACGGCCGATGCCATATTCGTGAAGATAGGCCTGCGCAACCAGCGCGTATGCCGCCGGGATCGTCATGCCGTACGGTTGCTCAAACTGCGGATGGCCGACACCGGCAAGCGCCGCAACCGTACCGGAACGGCTTAAACCGGTGAGCCGGTTATCGCCCATGACCATCAGGACGTGACGACACTTGTTGGCCTCCACCAGGGCGGCCGCCGTCGCGAGCATGATGCACGCGGTCGCCCCGCCGGCGGAAATGGCCGTTGTGAATGTTGGCTTGAGGCCGAAGTATTCGCAGAACACCGACGACAGCATCATGTGAGGCTCGACCGTCGAGTAGCCGCACAGCACGCCGTCGATATCCTCGGGCTCAAGCCCGGCGTCGGCAATCGCATCACGCGCCGCCTGGGAATGAAGACTCATCACCGTAGAACCTTCGACGCGGCCGATATCGGTCTCGGCTACGCCGGTGATCGCCGCCCGTGCCGGCATCAGCCGCGACTGTCCTTTTCCATCTTGTCCCAGTCGAACAGCAGCGGCTCTTTGGCTAAAAACCGATCTACCGCCTGCTTGTGATAGTCGGTGGTGAAGCAGATCGACTGCGCAAACGCTTCCATGTCCGCCAGGGCTTTCTGATCAAGGTTGTAGGATTGATTCAGAATTGATTTGGCCATGCCAACAGCGTCTCGCGATGATTCGCGAAAGCGACCGGCAAACTCCATGGCTTCATCCAGAAGGCTTTCGGGTTCATGCACCGACAGCGCGAGTCCGATCTCGACGGCCTCTTTGGCGCCAACCGATCTGGCGGTAAGGATCAGCTCTTTGGCGCGCTGCATGCCGACCAGCCGTGGCAGCAGGTAAAAGCCGCCAAAATCCGGCACCAGGCCGATACGGCCAAATACCGCGCAGAACCGTGCGCGGCTGGAACACAGTACAAAATCGGCCGCCAGCGCAAGATTGAACCCGGCGCCGAAGGCCGGACCGTCGACGGCGGCGATAACCGGCAGTTCGAGATTGTTCAGTTGCGGAAACCACGTGTGGAGCATCGAAATACGCTCGCGATTGACGACTGGCGTGCGGACCTCCTCGGCCATGAACTTGAGATCACCACCCGCGCAAAACGCGCCCCCGTCACCCGTAATGACGAGGGCGCGCAGATCCTTGTCTGCGCGAATTTTTGGCAGCAGGTCGGCCATGTCGGCACGCATGACGTTGTCGAGTGCATTGCGCTTCTCGGGCCGTACAAATTTGATCAGGCCGACGCGATCATCAACCGTGTATTCAAGCGATTCCGCCATCATGAAATTCCCAGTGCCAAAGCAGCCACGATCCTACGTCACCCCACCGGGGACAGGCACCGTTCGAACCGTTCTGCACAATCCCCCGCCAGCAACCCAAATCGGCAGATCCAAAGTGGACACACACTCTCGTGCCAGCTGCCCCAGCCATCCCGGGACAGGCAAAACCCGCCACATCCGATATCAGAGCGATTCTCTGAAAATTCTTCAATATGTTGATTTTTATGACAAATAAAGAATTCTTAAGAGCATTTCTCAGGTCGTAAACCGGGAATTTGGGCTTGTGGACACACACTCACCAAACCGTTCGCACGCCGGCCAAAGTGCCTGTCCACGTTTGCTGGAACCCAGCGCATCCG
Source organism: uncultured Gammaproteobacteria bacterium (assembly GCA_938034705.1). Taxonomy (GTDB): domain Bacteria; phylum Pseudomonadota; class Gammaproteobacteria; order Arenicellales; family CALHMG01; genus CALHMG01. The sequence continues at coordinate 14,779 of CALHMG010000031.1, read as the reverse complement.
GGTCGACGCTGCGTTGATCCGCGCCCTATCGCGGGCTTGGCTGACGGTGCCTGTCCCTGTTGTCAGCACAGAGTGTGTGTCCCCGTTCGTCCCCGTTCGGGGGCGTGGTCCCGGGGCGGAAAGTGTCTGTCTACTTTGCAGTGGCTGGCTTAGACTCCCTGTCCCCGCCGGTGGGCTCACCGGCGATGGCAGCTTAATTTCTGAGGAATTTCTTGATGAGCACATTCAAAGGCAAAAAGATCATGGTTATCGGCGGCACGTCCGGCATCGGACTCGCGGCCGCACGGCAGCTGCGCGATGAAGGCGCCAACGTCATCGCCGTGAGCCGCCGAGGCGAAATCGACAAAAAGTCCAAAGGCAACAACGCCAAGATCAAAACAGATTCATGTGACGTACTGGATCGCGACGGCCTGAAGGCACTTTTCAAAAAGCACGGCAAACTCGATCACCTGGTTTGCGCCGCAACCGGTGGCCCGCGCGCGCGTGGTCCGTTTGTGGACATGGACCTCGACGACTTTCAGGGTTCGTTTGCAAAACTCTGGGGCTACAGCAACACGATTCATGCCGCCGCAAAACACATGAACAAAAAAGGCTCCATCGCAATCGTCAGCGGATCTCCTGCCCGAAAGTGCACCGCCGGGATGATGGCTATCTCCACAGTGGGTGGCGCGGTCGAGGCTTTTGCGAAAGCAATGGCCAAAGAGCTTGCCCCCGTGCGCGTAAATATCGTTTCGCCAGGCCTGATCGACACCCCGATGTCGCCACTCAAAGGCAAGGAACGTAAGGACTTTTACAAAAATGCGACAGCCAACAATCTCGTGCCCCGGGCCGGAACCTCTGAAGAGGTTGGCGCTGGTATAGTTTTCGCGCTGTCCAACGACTTCATGACCGGCAGCACAATTGACGTCGACGGTGGACTCCAGCTTCCCTGACGCAATCTGAAAATCAAAGGCGAGTAACTCATGGCGCTAAAACCTGTCACCGCAACTCCCGATCACCAAACCTACGACGTCGTCATCATTGGCGGCGCGATGATCGGCTCATCAACTGCGTGGTGGATTTCCAATAACAAGGACTTCAACGGCAAAGTGCTCGTTGTCGAAAAAGACCCGAGTTACTCCGCCTGTTCAACCGCGCACACGAACAGCTGCATACGCCAGCAGTTCTCAAATGAACTGAACGTTCGCATCTCCCAGTTTGGCGCTGAATTCATCAAGTCGTTTCGCCAACGCCTCGGCGGCGATCCTGAAATTCCAGAGATCACGCTTCAGAGTTACGGCTACATGTACTTCGCCGGAAACGAAGAATTCGCGCAAACGCTTTCCGAAGTTCAGCAGATCCAGGCAGCCTGTGGTGCAGGCACCGAAATCTGGTCGCCGGAACGAATCGCCGAAGCCTATCCCTTTTATAACCTCGACGGCATCGTTTGCGGCAGTCACAACCTTGTAGACGAAGGCTATTTTGACGGCGCGACCATGTTTGACTGGTGGCGACGCAAGGCACGTCACAATGGCGTCGAGTACGTTACCAACGAAGTCGTCGATATTGGCCGAAACGGCAACCGCGTAGAAAGCGTCACGCTCGCCTCAGGCGAGGTCATCAACGCCGGCAAAATCATCAACTGCTCCGGCCCTCGTGCGGCCCGCACCGCACAGATGGCCGGGCTCGACATCCCTGTTGAACCACGCCGCCGCTATACGTTTATTTTTGACGCTGAACAAAAACTCGACCGGGATCTGCCGCTGACCATCGATCCGTCAGGCGTACACGTGCGCAGTGACGGCCAGTACTACCTGTGCGGTTGCCCACCGGACGACGACACGCCACCGGATTTCGACGACTTTTATCTTGACCACGCGGTCTGGGAAGAAAAACTCTGGCCGGTTCTCGCTAACCGAATACCGGCGTTCGAAGCTATCAAAGTCGTCAATTCATGGGCCGGCCACTACGCATTCAATACGCTGGATCAAAACGCAATCATCGGCCCCCATACCGAAGTCGACAACTTCATCTTCGTCAACGGCTTCTCGGGACACGGCTTTCAGCAGTCGGCGGCGATGGGCCGCGGCGCGTCAGAACTCGTCGCATATGGCGAGTTCAGAGAACTGGACATGTCGGAACTCGGCTACGAGCGCATCGCGCAAAACCGGCCGTTTCTGGAAAGAGCCATTATCTAGACCTGCCGACCTCACGGGCGCCCGCCGCACATGCCGGGTGCCCGGTGAGCTAACTACAACTCACTCAAGAAAGGTCGTGTAGTCGTCGACGTCCGCACGCTCCGTCACCAGCGTGTTCTCGATTGGCTCAGGATCGGCAAAACCGAGCGACATGCCGCAAACAATCTGCTCTTCATCGGTCAGAGGCAGAACCGTTCGAATCACCTTGTGATAGTCGGCCCACGCAACCTGCGGACAGGTATGCAGCCCGGCCTCGCGCGCCAGCAGCATGACGTTCTGGATAAACATACCGTAGTCAAGCCAGCTCCCGATCTCGAGATCGCGGTGCGTGGTAAACATCAGCCCGACCGGTGCATCAAAGAACGTAAAGTTACGCCGATGCTGCCTGAACGTTTTGTCATGCTCGCCTTTTTTGATTCCGAGCAGACCGTAAAGGTCCCAGCCGACTTTGCGTCGACGTGCCTGGTACGGCTCAAACCATTTCGCCGGGTAATACTTGTGCTCGGCCGTGTGCTCGCCCTGTTCGTTTTCAAACGCGTGACACACCGCATCAACCAGCCTGGTGCGCGTCTCGCCCTTGACCACATACACCTGCCAGGGTTGCGTGTTGGTGCCGCTGGGCGCGCGCGCCGACCTGGCGATGATTTCGCGAACGGTCTCCATGGGAACATCCGTTGGCAGAAACGCGCGCAGCGAACGTCGGGTTTCAACCGCGCGGCTGACAGTTGTGGCCGCTCCATAGTCAATGAGTTCAGACGTCACGACTGTTCTCCGACAAGTTCAACCAGCTCCTTGACCATTGCCGATGTACTCATATCGCCGCCAAACTCCATCGGTCGCAGACGTTTTTGCTCAAACCCGCTGTAGACCGCATCGTCAATAAGGCGCCCGGCATCTGACATCGCCTGGCACCCGAGCTTTTCGCCGCAGTAGTCGAGCATCAATGCGCCACTGAGCACAGCGGCAAGCGGGTTCGCCTTATCCTGCCCCATGATGTCGGGCGCGGTCCCGTGAGCCGGTTGAAACAGTCCGATCGTGTCGCCAATTTCGGCGCATGAAGCCATGCCCATACCGCCAACAAGCCCGCCGCCGAGATCGGAAAGAATATCGCCGAACATGTTTTCCATCACCAGCACATCAAATTCCCAGGGCTGCCGGATCATATCCAGCGCCTGGGCGTCTACATAGTTGTAGCCGATGTCGATGTCCGGATACTCCGGACGAATCTCGTCAAAGATCTGCCTGAAAAATGCCATCGACCTGAACACGTTCGACTTGTCGACGCAGGTCACCCTGCCAAGTCCACCGCGTTCTTTACGCTTTCGTGCAAGTTTGAACGCAAAGTGATGCAGCCGCTCGGTCGTCGCTCGGGTAATTCGCATCGTGTCGCGAACTTCGTCGTTGTTACAGATCTCGTCGCGATTGTGAACGGCGGCGGAATAAAAAAGCCCCTCGGTGGATTCACGAAGGATGATCATGTCCAGTTCGGCTGCTTTGGGATCACTCAGCTTTTGTGGTCCGTTGGGATACGCGCGTACCGGACGAACACCGGCATACAGACCGTAGATATCGCGCAGCCTCAGATGCGGCGCAATCTCGGTGCCATCGGGATGGCGCACGGCGGGAAGCCCGATCGCGCCAAGCAGAATCGCGTCGGCGTTCCCCGCCGCGGTTTCGCCTTCGGGCTCAATATCTGTACCTGTTTCCTGGTAGTACCCGGCGCCTGCAACAATGTCGTTGTAACCAAGCTCGAAGCCACCCACTTTCTTTTTGGTCGCTTCCATCACGTCAATCGTGGCATTGGTAACGTCAACACCGATGCCGTCGCCGCGGATAACGGCGATCTGGGCTTTAGTACTCATATAAATCTACTCTCGAATCAAATTGTTATAGCTGCATGGCAAGCTGTACCGCCTCGGCAATAGCGCTCTTGGCGTCAAGTTCTGCCGCCTTCTTCGCACCGCCGATGACATGTGTATCAAGACCCGCCTGTTCCAGCGGCGCGACCAGCGTGTTTTCGGATTCCTGCCCGGCACACACGATCACATTATCGACGTTCAAAACCTGCGTCTTGCCCGCGACCGTAAGATGAAGCCCTTCGTCGTCGATCAAGTCATAAGTCAGGTCACCGAGGAAGTTAACGCCCTTGAGCTGCAGTGCCGCACGAATGGCCCAGCCAGTAGTCGCACCCAGAGACTTGCCCGGGCGGCCCGACGAACGCTGGCAGACCGTAATCTCCCGGGGCGACGACATTGCCGGGCCGTCAGCGCTTAATCCTCCTGGCGTCGCGATGGTCTGGTCGATGCCCCAGCTCGTGAGAAAGTGCTCGATCTCATCACCTTCGTGTTCCGCATGTGACAGAAACTCCGCGACATCAAAGCCGATACCACCAGCGCCGATAATGGCCACGCGCTTGCCGACCGGCTTTTTGTGCCAGAGCACGTCAACGTAGCTGAGCACCGAAGAATGATCGATGCCCGGGATCGCCGGAACTCTCGGGTTTACGCCCGTCGATACAATCACGCTGTCGAAGCCTGCGCTCTGCAGATTCGCAGCGTCGACGCGCGTCGATGTATGCACTGTAGCGCCATGCTTGCGCAACATCTCGGCGTAGTACCGAATAGTCTCGCCGTAGTCATCCTTACCCGGGATCGCCATCGCCATGTTGAACTGCCCGCCGAGCCGATCCTCGGCTTCAAACAGCGTTACGTCGTGTCCGCGCTCGGCAAGCGTCGCGGCTGCCGCCATCCCGCCTGGCCCTGAGCCCACCACTGCGATTTTTCGCGCGGCCGCGGCCGGTGTGATCGAAACGTCATATTCGATGCACGCCAGCGGATTGACCAGACATGAAGAAAGCTTGCCGCCGAATATGTGATCCAGACAGGCCTGATTGCAGGCAATGCAGGTATTGATCTCGTCCGGCTTTTCGGCGATCGCCTTGGCCGCAAACAACGGATCCGCCAAAAGCGGGCGCGCCATGGAAACAACGTCCGCCGAGCCCTGTGCAATGACCGCTTCCGCGTTCTCGGGCGAGTTCAGTCGGTTAGTCGTTACCACCGGCACATCGACAGCGTCGGCAACTCTCTTGCTGGCCCACGCGAAGGCGCCATGGGGCACCGTGTGCATGATCGTGGGAATGCGCGCTTCATGCCAGCCAACGCCGCTGTTGAGCATGTTCGCGCCAGCGGCAACAAGGTCCCTCGCAAGATCGATACTCTGCTCACCGGTGAGGCCGCCCTCGACAAGATCCAGCACCGAAAGCCTGAACATAACTATCCAGTCTTCACCCACCTCCTCGCAAACTGCCTTTGTGATTTCAACGGCAAGTCGTTTTCGGTTTTCCCAGGAACCGCCCCAGTCGTCAGTGCGATGGTTGGTTCGTGTCGCAAGAAACTGCGCCAGCAGATAGCCTTCAGACCCCATGATCTCGACGCCGTCGTAACCCACCTCGCGCGCCAGTTTTGCCGCCTCGGCAAAGTCTGCGATCGTTTGCCTGATCTCATCATCGCTCAGCTCACGTGGTGCGAACTTGTTGATAGGTGACTGAATCGGCGATGGCGCTACCAGATCCGGGTGGTGGGAATATCGGCCCGCGTGGAGCAGCTGGACCAGAATTTTTCCACCTTCGTCATGAACCGCCTGGGTTATCACGCGATGCTCTTCGGCCGACTCGACGAAAGTTTTTTCGTGCTTACCCAGTCCGAGCTTGCCTGCCGCGTTGGGTGAGATTCCGCCGGTCACAATCAGCGCGATGTCGCCTTTGGCCCGCTCTCGATAAAAGGCGGCCTGGCGCGCATGGCCGTTCGGCGCCTCTTCAAGGCCCGTATGCATCGAGCCCATCATCATCCGGTTTTTGAGTCTGGTGAACCCGAGATCAAGCTCAGCGGTCAGGTTCGGATATTGGCTTGCCATGGAAATCCTTTTTCAAATCAACGTTAGTGTCTGTCTGAGCTGCGTCTACGCACTCAATCGGCAAGCCCGAGGACTCTCCGATCACGGTCTCATTGCCCAGAAGGCCTTTGCTGCGGTGACAACCGTTCCGCCACTGTCCCGGTGCGGTTGCCTGGTCGTGCATTCTTGATGCACCGTATTATGCCGCTACTTCGCGGCTCATGGCGCACCCGAGGGACAGATTGTGATCGAAGAGCAACTTGATATTGAAACGGCCGATGGCCACATGCCGACGTTCGTCTGCCAGCCAGAACGCACCGATGCCCCAGTCGTGCTGATGCTGATGGACGCCCCGGGCATCCGCGAAGAGTTACGCGATATGGCACGGCGCGTCGCGTCAGTGGGCTATTGCGTACTGTTGCCGAATCTGTACTACCGCGCCGGCGGCAATCCGGTTTTCGGGGACAAGGTACTGACGGACGGCAGCGAAGATCACCGTGCGATGCGCGCCATCCGAACGAAAATGACAATCCCGCCAGTGATGCGTGATGTCGCGGCCATGATTAAATTCGCCGATGCACGCGAGGGCACCCGCGCCGGCGCACCCGTCGGCACCCACGGCTACTGCATGAGTGGGCCCTACTCACTCGCCGCCGCAGCTGCTTTTCCCGACCGAATTGCCGCCGCGGCGTCGTTTTACGGTACCTGGCTGGTCAGCGATGCCGAGCAGAGTCCGCACCTGACGTTCGCCGACTCGACCGGAGAACTCTACATCTCGTGCGCCGAATTTGATGACCTTGCGCCCCCGGAGATGGTGGTGGAACTGAAACAGCACTTTGAGCAATCCGGTGCCCGGGGAGAACTGGAAATACATCCGGGCGTTCACCACGGTTTTGCCTTCCCCCAGCGCCACTGCTATGACAAACCCGCCGCTGAAAGGCACTACGAGAGATTATTCGCGCTTTACGCCCGTAACCTATAGACTCCGCCTCGACGGTTGGCCGACGCTACGCGTTCACCGGCTGTCGAGTCCGATTTTGGATGTTATTTGCGGCCACTTAAGAAGCACTGCGGGCCCGACAATAAATATTGCGAGCCCAACTCTTTAATTTAGCGGGGCTACTTAAACACTGGACCAGACAACACGAGGCTACGTGAAGACGCCTCGTCAACGGATCTTGAGCTGATCGAAGCCGACCAGCGCAAGCCGGTGCGTCTGTCCAAACTTGCGCGACCCGGGATATTCATCACGAGTCCGCGCGAGCTATTGCGGGCGACTCGTCCGCCGCCGGGAATAAAATGACTACTGATGCGGTAACCGCATTCAAGCAACTAGAGCTTGATGCCCCCATATTAAAAGCACTCGATGACGCGGGTTACGAAACACCCACGCCGATTCAGGCGCAGACAATCCCACTGCTGCTCGAGTCCCAGGACGTTCTGGGACAAGCCCAGACCGGTACCGGAAAAACGGCCGCGTTTGCTCTGCCAATTCTCAGCAACATCGACGTTCACAACCACACCACCCAGGTCCTGGTGCTCGCACCAACACGGGAACTGGCGATTCAGGTTGCCGACGCTTTCCAGAAGTACGGGACACATCTGAAAGGCCTTCACGTTCTGCCAATCTATGGTGGATCAGAATACGGAAGCCAGATTCGGGCACTCAAACGCGGCGCACACATCGTGGTCGGCACCCCCGGACGTGTGATGGACCACATGCGCAAGGGAACTCTCAACGTCTCGACGCTGACGACGCTGGTGCTGGATGAAGCCGACGAGATGCTGCGCATGGGATTTATCGACGACGTTGAGTGGGTTCTTGAACAAACCCCGGAAGACCGTCAGATCGCGCTGTTCTCGGCAACCATGCCTTCCCAGATTCGACGCATCGCGACAACCTATCTGAACAATCCGGCGCAGGTCACGATCAAGGAAAAAACCACCACCGCGACGACGATTCGCCAGCGCTACTGGATGGTGCACGGTGCGCAAAAGCTGGACGCGCTCGCACGGCTGCTTGAAGCCGAAACGTTCGATGGTGTTCTTGTATTTGTAAGAACCAAATCGGCGACCGTGGACGTCACAGAAAAACTCGCGGCGCGCGGTTACTCCGTTGCTGTATTGAGCGGCGACGTGCCCCAGAACATTCGCGAGCGTACCGTCGATCGACTCAAAGCCGGCAAGCTCGACATTCTGGTCGCAACCGATGTTGCCGCCAGAGGACTGGACGTCGAACGTATCAGTCACGTGGTGAACTATGACATTCCCCACGACACTGAAGCGTACGTTCACCGAATTGGACGCACCGGGCGAGCGGGACGCAGTGGAGAAGCCATACTCTTCATCACGCCACGCGAAAAACGGATGCTGCAGACCATCGAAAAGGCAACCCGTTCGAAAATTTCCGAGATCGAACTGCCTTCGGTCGAAAAAATCAACGAAAAGCGAATTGAGAAATTCAAAAGCCGTATTACCGAGACAATCGAGGCAGGCGACCACAAGTTTTTCAGCAAAGTGATGGCGGCTTACATCGAAGAGACCAGCGCGTCTCCGGAAGATGTCGCAGGCGCACTTGCGAAGCTTGTTCAGGGCGACACACCGCTGCTACTCGACAAGCAGCTCCAGCACCAGGCCAGCAGCCGCGGACAGCGCGAAGATCGACCCGCCCGCGGCGGCGATCGGGATCGTTCACGCGGCCGCGATCGGGGCGACCGTGGCGGTCGCAACGAGCGCCGGGAGAGCTTCAGTAACCGGGGAGATCGATTTAAGGATCGTCCCGAGCGAGGTGGCGATCGACTGCGGGACCGAGGCGCCAGGCCAGCCGCCGCGCGCAGCGAACGAAAGCCCGCCCCCCGACGCAACAAGCCCCAGGAAGAAGGCATGGAGCGATTTCGCATCGAGGTTGGGCATGAACACAGCGTCAAGCCCGGCAACATTGTCGGTGCAATCGCGAATGAAGCCGGCCTTGAGAGCAAGCACATCGGTCGCATCGAGATTTTTGATTCTCACAGCGAACTCGATCTTCCAGAGGGAATGCCCAAAGATATCTTCAAAGATCTCAAAAAGGTCTGGGTATCGGGCCAGCAGCTGCGCATCACCAAGGCATCAGACGAACCGGATCTGCCACCGGCGGGTCGACCACGTCGCAACGACAAAAGCGGTGGTGGCGAACGTGCCCACAAACCCCGACCCGCACGCGCCGGCGGTGCCGGCGGCAGATCACGATCCCGGGAAGACTCGGGCACGCGACAGTTTGCCGACAAACGAAAGTCACGGGAAATCGACAAAATATCGAGCCCGCTGGACAAGAAATCCAAGCGCAAGAAATCGGTCAAGCGAAAGCTGTCGTCACTGAAAAAAACTGACCGCCTCGCTTCGACGAGCGGCAACAAGGGCGCAAAGAAGTCACCGAGGTCAAAGCTGGGCCTGGGTTGATCCCCGGCACCGGCGACTCATCGCTTCAGATAAAGACGCAGAACCATGCACGATGTCATCGTAACGGGTGGTGGAGCCAGCGGCCTGCTGTGTGCGATCGAGGCCGGACGACGCGGCATGGATGTACTGGTTCTCGAGCGCGGCTCCAAGGTTGGACTGAAGATTCTTGTATCCGGCGGCGGACGGTGCAACTTCACCAACGTCTGGGCTGATCCACGCAAGCAGTATCTTTCGCAAAACCCGCACTTCTGCATTTCGGCAATGCGTCGCTATGAACCATCGCACTTCATAGACCTGGTTAACGGGCACAACATCGCCTATCACGAAAAAAAGCTCGGTCAGCTTTTCTGTGACAACTCCGCCAAAGAAATCGTTGCCATGCTGCTCGATCACTGCCGCGATGCTGGCGTTACGATCCGCGTCAATCAGGAAGTGACCGGTATCGAAGCTCTCGACGAAGGCGGATTTCGCGCCACCTGCACCAACGGCAGCTTCACCGGGTCCAAAGTTGTCGTCGCCTCCGGGGGGCTGTCGTTGCCCAAAATTGCCACCGATCTCGCATTTCGCTTTGCCGACGGATTTGATATCAACGTCGTACCGCCGCGCCCCGCACTGGTTCCCCTGACCTGGAATTCAGGCGACAAACCGAGGTACGAGAAACTGAGCGGCATCTCTGTCGATGCCAGCGTCTCCTGCAACGGCATGAGCTTTCGCGAAAATATTCTTTTTACCCATCGAGGATTGAGCGGACCGGCAATCCTGCAGATTTCATCGTACTGGCGAGAAGGTGACGTTGTGAGTGTTGATCTCTTGCCCGAACTCGACGCGGCAAACTGGTTAACCGAAGCACGCGAAGCCAATCCTCAAGCCAAGATTGTCACGACACTGAAATCCAGGCTTCCCAACCGTGTTGTCGATGCAATGACCGGTGACCTCTTTGAGGACACCAAACTCGGCACCTATTCGCCACAAAGCATAGTGGATCTCGGCAATCGACTTAACGCCTGGGAATTCAAAGCGGGCGGCAGCGAGGGTTACCGTACCGCCGAAGTCACGCTGGGCGGCATCGACACAGACGAAGTTTCTTCCAAAACCTTCGAACTGAAGAAAGTGCCAGGCGTGTATGTGATTGGCGAAGCGCTCGATGTCACCGGGTGGCTCGGCGGCTACAATTTCCAGTGGGCCTGGGCGTCAGCCTGGTGCTGCGCGCAACATCTTTAGACCCCCGAATTTAGATCCCCGAGCGGCCTTACCCCGTGCTGTCAGTTCGCGATTTTGGTCGCCGTCCAGTCGTCAAGTCGGTCCCGCGCACCGTTGCTCTGCGGATTCATCATCTCGTCGTGCCCGTCTTTTCTGGCGCAAAGCTCAATGACATAACCATTGGGGTCGCGGAAATAGATTGAATCGATCATGCCGTGATTGGAAATTCCGCGCGTCTTAATTCCGGCGGACCGCCCCTTCTCAAACATCTCGGTCAGCACGTCAGGCTCAACCTCCAGCGCAATGTGCAGATCGTAGTCGTGCTGCTTCTTGAATTCGAACTCCCGATCCGGCGCCTCGAAGAACGCAAGATAAGAGCCGTCCTGCATACGATAGAAGGTATGCAGTACGTTGGTGTGACGACCGGTTTTACTGGTCTCAATCAGCAAAGTCTCGGCCAGCGTAAGACCAAGAAAATCCTCGTAAAACTGCCGGGTCTCTTCAGAATCCCGGCATCGATACGCGTTGTGATGAAGCTTTTTAATCACTTCTTTGTCGTGACGTAGGTCAAAATTTCGACAACCTGCTCCGGAGTTCTGGCCCACGCCATAGCTGCCGAGTCCACCTCCTTGAGTGCGTGAATGATGTCCTCGTCATGCAGCGTAATGTAAGGCTTGCCAAGCGCTGCACAATATCCGGCATCAAAAGCCGCATTCCACTGTTTGTACTTGTCACCAAAACGAACCACGGCAACGTCACACCGCTCGATCATCGATTTGGTTCGAATTCCGTTGACCTTCGAGGATTTGTGATCTCGCCAGAAATTATTGTCCTCGTTGCCGAGCAGATCACCGGCTGCATCGCTCGCTGCGTGGTCGGTCACAGCCGAAGAAAACGACACTGGCAGATTGGCGCCGCGAGCGCCCTGTTCAATCTGGTCGCGCCAGTCTGTGTGAATTTCTCCAGACAGGTAGATGTTCCAGTCCATAAATACTGATCCTCGGATATGTTTTTTGCGGAAAAAGCGATGCTAACATTTACGCCATGAACACCAAAGTCAACGTACCTCTTCCGGACACCGGCCGATTCGACGACGACGCGAATCAATCCTTTACGCTCCCCGGCAAGTTCTACTTCGATGCCGACATCTACGCGATGGAGCAGACGAAAATTTTCCACAGATCGTGGCAATACGTTTGCCACGTCACCTCGATTGAAAAACCGGGTAGCTACTGGGTTCGTGACATTGGCGACCAGAGCGTCATCGTGGTTCGTGATCGCAAAGGTGGGCTTCGGGCCTTTCACAACGTTTGCCAGCACCGCGCTCACCGACTGCTTGAAGGTTCCGGGCGAGTCGGATCAAGCATCGTCTGCCCGTATCACACATGGACCTATTCCCTTTCGGGTGAGCTATTGGCGGCGCGCCACAGCGACGAGGTTGTGGACTTCGACAAAGGCGACGTCTGTCTCGCGGCAGTGCGCCTCGAGCTGTTCTGCGGGTTCGTGTTCGTTAATCTGGACGCCGATGCCGCGCCGCTGATGGACGGTCTGGAATCATTCGAAGCCGAGGTTCTCGATATGTCGCCATCGATTGGACAGTTACGACTGGCCAGCACGCGCGAAATCGAGCTTGATGCAAACTGGAAAAATTCTGTCGAGAACTACTCCGAGTGCTATCACTGTCCCAACCAGCACCCGGGGCTTTCCGAAGGCTCTCTCGATCTTGGGTCGTACCAGATCACAGTGCATGACAAGTTTCACAGTCACGCCAGCCGCGGCGTCGGTGACAGGACGGTGTATGCACGATCAGACGCCCCATCGGACGGGGAACGGGAATTCGGCAGCTGGCTGCTGTGGCCCAACTGGGTTATCGAGGTTTATCCCGGCGGCTTTCTTAACGTGTTTCACCACATCCCGGCCGGTCCCGAGAAAACGTTACAGGTATGCGAGTGGTATTTCGAAACCCCTGAACCATCCCCGGAACAGCAGGCGGTTGTTGAATTTGTCGACAGCGTGCGCGAAGAGGACATCCCTCTTTGCGAAACAGTCCAGAAGGGACTGCACAGCCTCGGCTATACCCAGGGTCGATTCATGGCAAACAAGGACCGCAGCTACTTCAGCGAACACGCGGTGCATGATTTTCAGAAAAAGGTTCTGACCGCACTCAAGCAGTAATCGGTTTCTACTGCGGCTGACTCATACCGACGGTGAGTCGGACTCTGAATCGAACCGTTCAAAGCCCAGGGGAATCGGCAGTCTACTCGCCAGATCCACCGGCGAGCTCGATGGTTTTTTTGTCTTTACCATCGCGCGCTTTGGAACCATACAGCTCAAGATCTTCTGTCCCTGCCGCGAACGCGTGTGCGTTCCCTATCATCAGCTCAAGGTCGGCGACCGCGGCTTCGAGTTTTGACGTGTCATGCTCCTGACGAGTATCGAGATCGGCAAGACTGACGATTGCCTTGTCGAGGGCGTTTAACGCAAGCTCGTTTGACGCGATCATTCGGGCCACGCGACTACCCACATCTTCGACCAGAGACAGGCGCTCATACAACGCCTTTTCCAGCTGCACCGAAGCAGGCGCCCCGGGCTCAATCGCTCGAATTCGCGCCTCAATAGCCGCTCGATCAAGATGCTGTACCGCCTTGAGCAGCTCAACCTGGCGATCAAGATTGTTCAACACCCCAAGTCGTACTTCGTCGACAACCACCCGATATCGACCCGACGTCAGTTCGTGGCTCGAGAACCGCGACTTAAGCATCGTGTCGAATCGCTCGCACTTGGCAAGCAGCGCTTCGAGCTGGTCGAGACTCTCCTTCTGATCGAGCATTGCGAGATCAGACAGCACACGGCGCCACTTTGTGCTGACCTTGCGCTCCCTCTGCTCCTCTCGCAGTGCATCTGACGTACGCTCTTTCAGCCTGAATTTCTCTTCAACGCCAGATTCAGCGACAAGCACGAACGCGCAGAAAGCAACGAGCAGTGTGATTCCGAGCAGCATGGTCAGCCCGACTCCGACGGTCGCTGGAACTCGCCTGATTCCGGCAGCACACGCGGCTGCACCGACGCGTGATGAGCTTGTGCAATGAGCTTTTCGAGCTTCGCTATTGCGCCTTCGAGAACGCTAAAACTGTCCTGCGCGCCGAGGTCCAGCAGCGACAGTTCGACAATTCCTGTATCCAGCGACGTCAGGGCCTCCTCATTTGCGACCCCAAGCAGACCGATGTTCCGGTGAACCTGTTCAACGTGCTGCAGCTGTTGCCTGAGCGAGAGCAGCGCCAGGTGTTCGTAGTCCGTGGCGGATTCGGCCGATGCGATGCGTCGCTTTAACTCGTCTTTGTCGATGCCGGCAATTGACCGATGCTGCCTGAGTTGACTGTCGAGATTGGAAAGCAAACCCGCCCGCACACTTTCTGCAATCGCCATATAGCGATCCTTGTTAAGGTCATCGGGGGCAAACCTGGTGTCGAGAACATCGATCAGGGTGGCGCGCTTTTTGTCGAACGCATCTAGCTGGGCTATCCCTTCGGTCAGACCCGCCGACGTGAGCGCCTCGCGCAGGCCCTTGTGCTTTTTTGCAAAAGTGACTCTTGCCTCGCGCAGCCCGTCGCCTGCCTGAACGTTCGTCGAAGGGTTGAACGGCCTGGCGAATCGGTTGACGAGAAACGCATAAGCAAACACGCCAGCCGTTGCCACCACGGTGATCAAACCGCGCAGCGCTTCACCGTCAAAATGCTTCATCCCGTCATTGCCCCCACCTTCCGCGCTCTATTCTCTAATACCTGCCTACAGATCGTGCAGAATTCAAGTGTAGCCAATTATCAGTGCACGCTTGTGCCAAACCGGGTCAACCTGCGCCAGACCAGCGCAGTCACCGACTACGGTGACCCTTCCCGGCGCGAGGCCCCGACCTGAATCGCGCTGCAGTTTCCCCAGCTGGAAATTGCCGACCGAACGTCGATTCGCGGCCCCGCCAGCCGGCTCAAATCCAGCCTGATCAGCACTGGTGTTATGCTAGGGCACACAAAGAGCCGGGTTAACCCGGCCGTGACAGAGGAGAAGCGACGGTTTGC
>CALHMG010000030.1 GCA_938034705.1 uncultured Gammaproteobacteria bacterium | reverse complement strand
CGCGGCAAAGGACCTCCTGATGGAGAGCGCCGACGATCAGAATCTGTTTAATACAGATACCGATATCGATCTGAATGAGGTCGTCGACGACATCAATGATTCCCCCTCGAGCGACATGATGCTCGAGTCGGACAGTGACGTTACGCCTGGCGAAGCGCCAGGGTCTGATCGCACGAGTTTTCTCGGTCGTTTGCTGACCAACGTTCCCTTTCTTATCACCGGTCTGGCGCTGTCTCTGCTGGCGCTTGCCGCGACCCAGATCATGGACTCCGTACGAGCCCGCAGCCAGAACCAGAAGGTCAGTACCGTCACCGAAATGCGCGGCAACCTGCAGAGCATCATGGCCCAGGCGCGACTTGCGGTAACCGGTGACCAGGCAGCCTTCGATACGCTTAAGCGATCGCGAGACGCTTTTGCCGAGGAGCTGGAAACGCTCACCAAGAGCGAGAGCGGCCTGCTCAGTTTCAAGGGTGCAGAGACCGCCAGCAACGCGATCGCGGTGGAGCAGGTCTGGCGACCGACCAGCACGATCGTAAACCAGCTGCTTGAGTCCGAAGCTGGCGTCGTTGACGTTGCTTCTTCACGCTCGGCGCTGGACAGACTCGAGGGGCTGCTGCTTGCGCGGTCTGATGATGTTGTCAAAGTGCTTGTTTCTGAAAGCGCCGACGGCACACTGATCGACCTGGCGAGTTCTCAGCGAATGCTGACCCAGCGTATCGCGAAGAATTTTCATCGATTGACCAGTGGCGGCAGCGGCGGACAGGTCGCGGCCACCGAACTGCAGCGTGACACCGACAGCTTTGCGCGTAACGCGTCGCGCATTCGCGGTGTTGCCTCCCCGCGAGTTGTACAGCGACTTGACCAGGTCGACAGCATTTTCGGCGAACTTCGGTCGGCAATCGATACAACGGTATCGCAGTCGGCTTCGTGGATTGGTGCGCAGCAGTCAATCGCGTCGCTGGGTGATCGCACGACTGATCTGAACAACAAGGTAAACCGCCTCGAGCAGGTGGTTTCCGTGACCGAGAACCGCAGCGGAATTCTTCGATTTCTGCCGTGGATTCTGGGCGGTCTGGCCGCGGTTTTTCTGCTGCTGTTCATTCGGGCCCAGATAATCGATACAAAAATTCGACTGCGTCGCAGCGACGCCGAGAACCGTGAAAACCAGGAAGCGATTCTCAACCTGCTGGACGACATTGGTTCGGTGGCTGACGGTGATCTGACCGTGGAGGCCAAGGTAACGGATCAGATGACGGGCGCCATCGCTGATTCGATCAACTTTGCGATTCGCGAAATGCGCGACATGGTCAGTCGAATCAAACACTCGTCAACGCTGGTCGGCAAGGAATCAGAAGTGTCCCGAAGAACCGCGGACGAGCTGATGCTGGCAACCGAGCAGCAGGTGAACACCATCGCGCAGACGGCCGGCGGTGTTGAAAAGATGGCTAAAGAGATGCGCGCAATGTCGATGAAAGCGCGTGAGTCCTCGGAAGTGGCACGTGGCTCTACCGACGTGGCCAAGCGTGGCGCCGAGTCGGTTCGCCGCACCATTCGCGGCATGGACGACATGCGTGAGCAGATTCAGGCGACAGCGAAACGAATCAAGCGACTTGGTGAGAGCTCGCAGCAAATCGCCGAGGTTGTCGGGATCATCGATGACATCGCGGACCAGACGAACATTCTCTCACTGAACGCGTCTATCCAGGCGGCGGCAGCCGGCGACGCGGGTCGCGGCTTCGCGGTGGTGGCCGAAGAAGTTCAGCGTCTGGCTGAACGATCCGCAGCGGCGACCCGGCAGATCGATTCGCTGGTTAAGACCATTCAGGCAGACACCAACGAGGCGGTAGCGTCCATGGAGAACGCGACCCGGGAAGTGGTCGAGGGCACCCAGGTTGCCGATGCCGCTGGTCAGGCACTGAACGAAATTGAGACAGTATCGATTGAGCTCTCCGAGCTCATCAACAACATGGCGGCGGCTACCCAAAAGCACTCGGAAATCGCCACCAAGGTATCAAATCGCATGGGCGCAATTCGCAAAAGCACGGAAGCTTCTGCACGCGGAAACAAGGAAACGACGGAATCCATCAGCAGGGTGGCCGAAATGGCCCGCCAGCTGCAGGAGTCCGTTTCCGGCTTCAGATTGCCGGAATAACGCAGAATTGTGTTCAATTTAATTGGTTTACGTACGGCCGATCGGTTAATCTGGTCGGTCCGTCAGATGCAGTAAGGGATGACTGTGGCAGAGAGAATTGACCCCGGAACGCTCGGTTGGGTTCAGGACGAGATTGAGCAAACGATCTCCCAGGCAACACAGGCCCTGGATGCGTTTGCTGCCAACCCGTCAGACCCGACCCCGCTTCGCTTAACCGGAAATCAGGTACACCAGGTCGGCGGCACGCTGCAGATGGTGGAACTCGACGGTGGCGCGCGACTGGCCACTGAAACCGAGCAACTTCTCGACGCGATCATCAAGAATGACGTCGAAGGCGACGAGGCGGTACTCGACCTTGTCCGCGGCGGACTCACAACACTCGGCAAACACCTCGACGACCTGCGTCTCGGTGGTTACCACGTCCCGCTTAAACTGCTGCCTACGATCAACGAACTTCGCGCCGGGCGTGGCGCGGATCCGGTCGATCCGCTGGAGCTGTTCACACCTGATCTTTCCATCTCGGCGCCCGCGCATGACAATCCGGTTGAGATTGCCGATGACGCAATGGCCGAGTTCGCGAGCGACGCCCGCCGCGATTACATGGCGCACCTGTTGCAGTGGTTGAAGAGCCCGGCGCAAAAAGCATCTCTCGACGAAATGGAATCGGTTCTGGATCAGCTCTGGGCCGGTACCCGAATGTCGTCCGCCGCCCAGGCGTGGTGGATCGGCGCGGGTCTCATTGAAACCTTCGCGCTATCCGACAAGGATGTAGACGGCGAAGCAAAAATGCTGCTGGGCCGCATTGACCAACGTATCCGCCTGTTCGCTGACGAAGGCGAGTCCGCACTGGTTGGCGATCGAGCTGAAGATCTCGTGGGTCGAATGCTCTACGAGATCGCGTTGGCAGAAAACCGCGGCAACCGCGCGACGCTGATACATCGTGAGTTTGATCTCGCCGATCTGCTTGGCGAAGACACCGAAGGTGCAGGCGTTGAGATGCTTCGCGCTGCCGAGACCTTCAGCGACGAGGCCATGGCCGAGATCGCCCAGGCGCGTGACGCCATGACGGCGTACTTTGACGCGACTGAGCCTGATTCCGCGCAGCTCGATCGGCTGGTCGGACGTATGGGCGAACTCGCCGAGCATTCAAAACAGCACGAACTCGGGGCATTCGGCGAACTCATTCACGAAATGTCCAACACCGTCGCCGGTGTCAAAGACGGTACGGTCGCCGTCAGCGAACGACTCTCGCTGCAGCTCGCGGGCAGTTTGCTTTTTGTTGAAAACACGCTCAAAGGACAGACCGAGGCTCGGGATCTTGTCGAGCAGTCCAATGCCGGTATCGAAGGCCTGAAGGCCGTGCGAGAAGGTGCGGCAGACGGCTCTGAAGACCAGTCCGATGCGGCCGTCGCGGATCGCGCATTGACCGGCGCCGAGCTGAAGCAGCTGCTTGGTGTTGTCGCCAACGAAATTCATTCTTCCCTGCGTGACGTGGAGGAGTCTCTTGAGGCTTACGCCGCGACTCCTGATGACGTGACCAAGCTCGATGGCGTCCACGACAAACTGGGTCAGGCCCAGGGTGCACTCGAGATGCTCGGTCAAACGCGAGCCAGCGAGCTCGTGTCCGCAACCGACGGCGTCTTTCGGGATCTCTCGGAGGGCTATCTGCCACCGACGGGTGACGTCATGGATTCGCTTGCGTTCGCAATCGGTGGTGTCGAAGCCTATGTCGACGGCATTGAACGAGACCGACCGGGTCTGAATCGAATACTCGACCGCGCGATGGATGACATCGAGGCGGTTGCCGCAGAGAGTTCCAGGCCTGCCGTCGAAACCGAGGCGCCGCAGGAGAACCCTGAGCAAGAGCCGGTCGACAACGAGCCGGCCGACGCCGCTGTGGCGGACGATTCCGCCACGACAGCGCCTGAAGCGGTTGTCGCCGATGACGCGAACGACAGTGACGCGCAAGACGCAGACAGCAACGCTGACACGAACGCCAACAACGCTGGCGTCGCCGCCGCGGTGGCGGGTGCCGGCGCGCTCGGACTCGCCGCGGCGGGTGCCGCTATGGCGGACAGCGCCCCGGATGATGAAGCCCCCGATGCGGGGAGCGAGACCACCACGCAAGAGTCAGCGACAGCTGAAGATGTCGACGTTCTGGACGCCAACGCATCCGAAGAATCGGTTGCGGAATCTGAGCCGCTAGAACAGGAGCCTGACGCGCCGGCGCAGCCTGACGCCGCAGCTGATACCGACGTCTGTGATGCATTGATTGCGAATCTGGACGTGTGGCTTGCTGATGGCACTGAAGTCAGTGGCGAGTCGCCGCAATACGAGGCGCTTCGCACATCCCTTGCAGGCGTTTCGTCTCTGGCCGATACCCAGGACGACATGCGCATGCGTCAGCTGGCAACGGAAGTGACGAACCTGCTGGACATTGTCGCCGTAAATCCGGAGATCATGTCTGAAGAGGTCGACGGAACGCTGCGCGACTCGTGTCTGAAGCTGAAGGCGCTTGCACACGAAGCAGGTACTGAAGACGAGTCTGCGAGCGACGCAGATGACGAGGCGGACGCAAGTCCGGCGCCGGTCGCAGCTGCCGAGCCTGAGGTAGAGGGCGACGATTTTGACTTCATGGGTGACGAAATCCTCGATATTTTTCTCGAGGAAGCGGGAGAAGTTGTTCAGGACATCGACACCTACCATGAACGACTCGAATCCAATCCGAACGACAACGAGGCGTTAAAGGAAATACGCCGCAGCTTTCACACCCTCAAGGGCAGTGGACGAATCGCTGGCGTTAACGGACTCGGCGAACTCGGCTGGACTGTCGAAGAGCTGCTCAACCAGATTATCGAGGGCACGGCGTTGATGTCGCCTGCCGTGACAACGCTCATTGGCGCCGCGCGCCAGCACGTTGGTGAAATTATTCAGGGCCCCGCTCCAGCCGAGGCGCACGTGGATCTTGCGGCCTGGGAAACGGCGGCGGCCCACGCACGCCGCGGCGATGACCCGCTTCCCGCGTTGATCGAAGCGAGCGCGCAGTCCCCGGCTACGACGCAAGCGGCTCCAGCCACTGATGTTGAATCAGTGACTGAAGCTGCTCCCGCGGCGGACGCCGAGCCGGACCCGCAGACCGATGTTGAAACCGATGGTGAAATTGACGACGCGCCGGTAGATGGCGCGGTAGCCGCCAATGGTGTCGCACCAACGGCCGCGTTCGGTGGCGCGCTGGCGCTCGGAGCAATGAGTGCTGCCGTCGCGAACGTTGCGGCGGATGCGACGCCGGCCGAAGATCTGGCTGAGTCCGGGCACGATGCCGCGGCACAGCCCACCGTCGATGCCGCAGATCCTCTGCCAAGCGTCGACGAGATCATCGCCGATACGCGCGATCCTGAAGACGTGGCGAGTGACGAAGCCGAATCTGCCGAGGCGGTCGCTGCTGTGTCCGCGCCTGATTCGGATGAGCCGGGTGCGATCGACGAAGGCGACCTGGACATACTGGAAATTTTCACCGGTGAGGCGACCGCGCATCTTGCGTACATTGGTCAATGGATTGAGCAGGGCGGTGAGTCTGGTGATCCACGTCCCGTTGACGACGAACTGGTTCGTGCCGTGCACACATTGCGCGGAACCAGCCGTGCAATGGATCTGAATTCAATCGCGGATGTTTTCGAGCCCCTCGACAATCTGCTCACCAGTATCGAAAGTCAGCACCGCAACATTGAAGGCATCGACACCGCCTTTATCGCTCGCAGCCACAAGCTCGCCGAGTCCGCTATTGCCGCGCTCGCTGAAGGCCGACTGGTCAATGATGACGTCGATCGAGAACTCGGTCTGGTCGGATCAGAGGTCAGGGCACGACTTGATGCGATTCGCGACGACAATCTCGATGATGAATCGACAGACGTCGTTGAGTCGTCAGTTGATCAGGAAATAGTTTCTCTTGAGCAGGCGTCGGCCCAGGCTGAAGACGCTTTCAATTTTGATGATTTCGATCTGTCAGAAATCTTTATCGAAGAGGCGCAGGAGATTCTGATTCGCTTCAACGAAGCTCTGGAAGGATGGCGATCAACCGGCCTCACAGACAAAGAGCACGGAGAAATTCTTCGCGAACTGCATACGGTAAAAGGCAGTGCGCGCACGTCAGGGTTTAACGAAGTCGCCGATCTTGCGCACAACACGGAGTCGCTGATCGAACATGAAACGATCGAGACGCTTGCCGCCAACGCCGACATCGTGGCAACGCTTGAAGAGGTGCACGATGCGCTTGCGGCTCTCGTTCAGGACCCCAAGTCTGACAGCGTCAAGGACGAGATCCTTGCGTTGAACAACCGAATTCTCGGCAAGCCGGAAGCCGCGACTTCCGAAGCGTCGACGCCGGCGTCAGCGCAGCCTGCGTCCGAGTCAACACCTGGCCCTCAGCGCGGATCCGGGGACGGCCCGAGCGGTGGTCACGTCGAGGCTGCGGCTGCCGGCATCGCGATGGGCGCGGCCGGTCTTGCGATCTCGGCCTCACCCCAGATAGAACCCAGCGCGCAGCCGGATGATGATCCGGAGCCTTTCGCTCAGGTTGAAACCACAGCCCAGGCCGAGGAACCGGCCGTCGAGGTTGCCCAGGCGACGCCGGAGGTGGTCCCCCAGGACACGACTTCCGAGCCTGAAAAAGACGAAGAAGAAGACGAAAACAAGGATCAACACGTTCGGGTCTCAACCCGTCATCTCGATAACCTGGTGAACTACGCTGGCGAAGCGAGTGTTTCGCGTGCGCGCGTGACGCAGCAATTCAGCGAGATCCACGATCACATTCGTGAACTTGGCGGTAACGTCGAACGATTTCGTGAGCAGCTGCGCGAGCTTGATATTCAGGCTGAAACCCAGATGCTGGCGCGTCGCGAATTCATTTCGGACGAAGATGACGAGAATTTTGATCCGCTGGAATTTGACCGGTTCTCACGAATGCAGACGCTTGCGCGTACGCTGACCGAGAATCTTGAAGATCTTTTCATGATCCGCGGTGAGCTGACCAAGTTTGCCGAGCGCACTGAAGACGTACTGCAGCAACAGTCGCACATTCACACCGACCTCCAGGATGGACTCATGCGTACGCGCATGGTGAGTGTCAACGAGATCGTGCCTCGACTGCGCCACATTGTGCGGCAGACGGCTCGCGACGTTGGCAAACAGGCTCGTCTGGAAACAACCGGCGCCGATGTTGAGATCGATCGCAACATCATCAATCGACTGGTCGGACCGCTGGAGCACATGTTGCGTAACGCGATCGATCATGGACTTGAGACACCGGCAGAACGTGCTGCCGCGGGCAAGTCCGAAACCGGAACCATTCGCTTCGGTTGTCGACAGGAAGGTGGCGAAATTCTGATCGAGCTTGGCGACGATGGCGCCGGTCTGAACACCGAGGCGATCCGAAAAAAGGCAATTTCTCAGGATCTGATTGATCCCGACGCTGAGCTTCCTGATGAAGAGTTGTTCCAGCTGCTGTTCAAGAAAGGTTTTTCAACCGCATCAAAGCTGACCCAGGTATCAGGGCGTGGCGTTGGCATGGATGTCGTGCATGACTCGGTTCGTCAGCTTGGTGGCGCCGTAGTGGCCCGCTCCCAGAGTGGACAGGGAACGACGTTTACGCTGCGTATGCCAATGACGCTCGCGATTACCCACGCTCTGGTTATCCGCGTGGGACAACAGCGATTCGCCGTACCGCTGCGCATTATCAAGAATATTGTCAAAGTCGCTGCTGCCGATATCGATCGGCTGGTCGACGGCGATGACAACGTCTTCGAGTATCAGGGGCAGAGCTACCCGCTGCTACGTCTGGCCGACAGTCTTGCGATCGCGGATCGGGCGACCAACCTCGACAAGATTCCCATTCTGCTGCTGAGACTTGGTGCCAGCGACGTGGCTGTGCAGGTTGATGAAGCGATCAGTACCGAAGAGGTGGTTGTAAAACCTCTGGGTAAGCAGCTCGAGTCAGTTCAGGGCATTCAGAGCGCCACCGTCCTCGGTGACGGCAGCGTTGTGCTGGTTCTGGAAATGGCTGATCTGTTCAGCGGCAGCCGCGCGGCAACGCTGGTTGATACCGCAGCTGAGCCGGCACCTTCTGTGCCCGTGCCAACGCTGCCGGTTCCAAATCTCGGATCATCTTCGACGAGTGCACCGACCGAATCGTCTACCCTCGACGCCGCCACGCTGAAACAGATTCAGGAACAGCTGGAGCGCGAGAGCGAGAACACTGACTCGGTAGCGGCCAGTCTTGAAAGCTCCGACGAACCGGTGCCGGCACCGACCGCCGATTCCGGTGCCGTCGAGACCGATGACGGTGCGCGTGAAGAAACGCATGACCTCGTGGCCGATCAGCAGGTTGACGAACTGCCGAGCATCGATGAACTGCTGGAGCGCGAAACGGTCTCTGAACCTGCGCCGGTTGCGCAGACGCCGGTGCCTCCTGTAGTCGCACCTCCTGCGCCCGTTGAGCCGGAGCTTGACGATGACCTGGATCCACCGATTGTGATGGTCGTCGATGACTCGCTGACGGTGCGAAAGGTAACCGAGAGAACCCTTGGCAAGTATGGTTTTGAAATTGTGCTTGCGCGCGATGGACTGAACGCACTCGAACTTCTTGAGGACGTAAAGCCCGACATGATGCTCGTCGACATCGAGATGCCACGAATGGACGGCTTCGAGCTGACCCGTCAGGTGCGTGATACGGACGAGCTCAAGCACATTCCGATCTGCATCATC
>CALHMG010000029.1 GCA_938034705.1 uncultured Gammaproteobacteria bacterium | reverse complement strand
GTGTCAGTACCGCGGTCGCACAGACAATCACTCCGTCAAAAGCGATCCAGGTTCACCGTGGCGATCTTGGGGTCGACGCAGACCCTGAAATCGAATCGGTAAGATCGACTCCGCGAGGCTATGTCATCGTCGGCAGAGGATTTACCGGCGACGCCGCCAAGGTAAAGGTGTTCGAGAACGGTGTTCCGGTTCAGGACACTGCCATCATGGGTGCATCAGCTACTCGTATCAGCGTTTTCTCTGTGCCGACAGGGCGAACCGGGGTGTCGGTCCAGGTGGGTAACAGACGCTCACCGTCCGCCTACTTCACCCATGTGGAGCCTCAGGCACGAGATGAAGAGCAGGTTGCGGATTCGGACGATGGCTCTGCTGTCTTTGCGCAGGGAGGTCAGCCACGTTCGCGGGTTCTGCCATTGCCTCCCGGGCGTAAAAACGCAACAGGTGCTCCCCGGCAGGCCGCCAAAAGTGACGGATATCTTGCTCGCGAGGTACTTCGGCTGCGTGATCGCGTTGAGATGCTGGAAGAAGAGCTGCTGCTGATCCGCAGTCAGCTCGGAATCACTTCCCGATAACACTTTTGGTCCGGTGGTCGTACGCCACAATCGTTGCGTTGAGGTTCATGCCACGTTAAGCCAGCAGTGGCACAATATGGGTTGAGACGAGGCGTGTGTCGGCCTGTCGCGACAGCGTCCGAAAGAGTGAGCTTGGGCTATGAGTCACTGGTATGGACGAGTGACTGGGCCAGTGATTGGAGAGTGCGTGAATGAAAGGAATTTTAAAGCTGCTGGGATGGCTCGCAGGAATCATCATCGTTGCGGTCATCGCAGCGATCATCATCATCCCGCAGGTCTTCGATCCCAACCAGTATAAAGACAAGATCACCGAAATCGTGCGCGACAAGACGGGTCGTGATCTGAACATTGAAGGTGACCTCAAGCTTTCAGTTTTTCCAAACATCGCAATAAACACCGGTCGACTCACGTTCTCGAATCCACCCGAATTTGGCGACCGTCCGATGGCCGAAATCGACGGAGCCAACATCGACGTCAGTCTGATGCCGCTTTTGTCAAAGAAGGTGGAAGCCGGTGAAGTCAAACTGGTAAACCCGGTCGTGCGTCTCGTCACTCTCGAAGACGGCCGAACTAACTGGCAAGACCTGGCTGGCTCAGCGGAACCGGACACCACGCAACCGGAACCTGATGCGGGTCAGGACGCCGCGATCGCGGCACTGGCGATTCAGGGGATTCGGGTCGAGGGCGGAAGCGTCCTGTGGGATGATCGCAAAAGCCCGGCCAAATACACCGTTACCAATCTTGATCTGAACACCGGACCTATTATCCCCGGGCGCTCCATCCCTGTAGAGCTCGCGGCGGACGTTATCGGCGACGGCTTGCCTGAAGCGTTGACGATAAATGCCGATCTGAACGCGACCGCAGAGACAACACTGAACAACATCGCCCTGGATGCGGTCAACTTGACCGTCAAGGGTCAGACGATTGATACGACCGTATCGATCCCATCTGCCTTGTACGACATGGCGGCCAGCAGGTTCACGGCCAGCACCATCGACGGTACCGCGAAAATCGGCGAAAACGACATCACGCTAAATGTACCCGGTCTCAATCTTGATCTGGCGGCTGGAATCATAGAGTCAGCGGGCCTGCAGGCCTCGGCCAAAGCGGGCGACGCAATCGCCAATATCGCAGCGAATTCACTCAACTTCGATCTCAATCAAAGCCGAGTCAGTCTGGGCGCGATCACGGGTGACGCGGTTTCGGGCGACATCAGTGCGCGGCTATCCGTACCGCAGATTTCGACAAGCCTTGGCGCAAAACAGTTCAGACTGAAGAACATTGGTGTAGACGCGAAAATCAATGATCTTGCCGCACGCGTCGACGTGCCGGATATCTCAATCGACACTGCGATCATGGCCGTGAATGCGCGTGGTGTCGTTCTGAAGGCCGAAGGACTTGAAGCGGTCGTCGACATCAACGCTAACGATCTCGACAAAACACCGAGGTTTGACGGACGTGCTGTTCTCAAAGGCGCTGACTTGAGAGCCGCCGCCAAAAAGGCCGGTGGCTTTGTCGCAAGCGACGCGAATGCGCTCGGTCTGGTTGATCTTGATGTGATGTTCAGCGGAACACCTGAACACATTATTGTCTCTGCCCTGAAAGGTCGCGTGGACGACACGGCTCTCGCCGGTACGGCGGATATTAACCTCGCCGATCAGACCTATCGGGTCAGCCTTGCCGGCGGTAATCTGGTTCTGGATCGATATTTGCCGGCGGCTTCGAATGCACCGGCTGTCCAGACGCCAGCCAGCACGGACGCGGCTGCTGTTGCGGCTGGAGCCCCGGTTGCCCTGGGTTCGCTGAACATCGATTCCGATATCAGAATGCAGCAACTTAAACTTGAGTCAGCGGGCATCGTTATCGACGACCTGTTTGTACGATCTGTTGCAACCAAAGGCAGCAACCAGGTCCCGATCGAGTTCAAGGGTCGACTGAGTGGAGATTCGCTGCCTGAGCCAGCGCAGCTGGATGCCTCTGCGAGTGTGGACCTTCGGGATCCGAATGCGATCAAGCTTTCCAGCGTCGATGTAAAAGTTGACGGTGAGACGCTCAAAGGAAGTATTTCAACTCCCTCGCTTACCGTGCCCGGGTCCGGTCCGATCAATCTGAACGATCTCACTGCGAGTCTGCGTTATACCGACATCGAAGCCGATCTGAAGATTCCTTCGCTTAGTGTAGATACTGCAAACAACGCACTTAGCGTTAAAGACGTGACGGGACGCGGCAAGTACGCCCAGTACGTCAGCGATCTGGCGATTGGCCAGCTCACCGGAAATCTTGCTCGCAATGCATTTGCGGTAAATGGACTGACCGCCAACGTCCTTGCTAAAGGACCGCTTGGCCAGATTACGGCAGATTCCCTTAAAGTTGATTTGACGTCTGAAACGCTCACCACCGAAGGACTCGCCTTCAACGGAGACGCCGGTCGTATTGAGCTCGTCGTGAATGCAACCGACATTATCAAAGACCCCAAGCTCGACGGATCGATCAAAAGTCAGGGGCTCAATGGACGCAAGCTTCTGGACCTTGCAGATATTGATTTTGCGCCAGCTGATGCCACCGCGCTTTCATCGATCGATATCGAAGCAGGTATCAAGGGCAGTTTTTCCGCGTTCTCGTTGGAACCGTTCGCCATGAGTCTTGATGGCACGCCGATCCAGGGCAC
>CALHMG010000028.1 GCA_938034705.1 uncultured Gammaproteobacteria bacterium | reverse complement strand
TCGAGCGCAACAGGAATGTACTTTGACAATGATCGCGGCCAGTTCGCGAACGCACATCCAGACGCACACGATGCGGCAAAAAATGAGCAACTTGTAGCTGTCATCGAAGAACTGATTCTTAAGCTGCTCAAATAGCCCGACATCACTCAATCAGATTTAGAGGAACAGCAGCAGAGATCCTAAGTCTTCAAGACATTCACAGCCGAAACAAACGGCGGAATCCTTGCGATAAATCTGCTGTAATGGCCAGGCGATCTCTGGTCACAACTCTCAACCGCCGAAATAGTGAGTTCGAACTAATGCCCCTTGATCAACTTGAACGCGCCCGCCGTGTCGAACGACCAACACGTGAAGCCATGCTTCAACGTGCCCCGTCAGTGCAACAATTCTGGCGGCAACACCGAGAACTGTTTGAGAACGCCTGGCACGAATGGGAACACGGGCTGACGACCACCCCTTCTCTGGATGCATCGCTTTACGATGCGGATTTAGGTCGTGGAGTCGAGCAGGCCTGGCAAGATCCGGGCACGGAGTCATCGGTAGCCAAGTTGTGGGAACCCGTGGTGCCGGGCGTGTACAAAGCGCAATTCTTCGACCCGGCGCGCCTGTCATTTCTTCGAAACTACCTGGCGCAGGTGTCCGACGCGAATATCCCGTTACGCCCCCCTTATGGGCTGGTACTGAATCGAGGGGGCGCGATGCTCGATGCGCGATCAGAAGGCTATCTCGCCGCGCCTGGCTTTCAGTCGTTTTATCGCGATTTGATGGATACCTACATGCGGCCAATATCGAGACTGTTGTTTCCTGAAGTATTTGGTTATGACACTCAGACCTTCGGGTTTTCTATCCAGTGGCAGGAAGGCAAGGATACGTCGTTGCGCCCTCATTCGGATGCGTCATCCGTGACGCTGAATATCAACCTGAACCTGCCGAATGAGAAGTTTGCAGGGTCAGCAGTGACGTTTTTCGATACCGAGACCGGCGCGCCAAGTGATCTTCTCTTCACGCCAGGAATGGCCGTAATTCATCGAGGGCATGTGCCTCATGCATCGCAACCGATTAGACAAGGTGAGCGATCGAACTTCGTTCTCTGGCTCTACGGCGACAAAGGCGAAGTGCCTGCAGCAGGATCGACTGGAACACTCGTGGACGCACGTGATCGGTGGAATGAGCCATCGGGATCGCCTGACAATTTCGCTCCTTTCTAATTGCCGTAAACGGCGCCAACAAGACCAGGTTATTTCTGGCAGAACAGTACCGCTGCCTTGGTCTCGCGCGGCATCGAATTTGCGAAGATCCCAAAAAGATCGATGCCGCGTTTGATTTATCGATCAGGGTCTCAAAGCGTTAAAACGCCCAACTCTTTGAAACCCGTACTAACGAAACCCGAGCCGCTATTTCGCTTTCTTGATCGGGTACCAAACCTGGCGCCAGATGCGCCAGTTGCCATCAATACGTTTACACAGCCAGATAGCGCGAGCCGCAAACTTTGTCTCTTTGCCTTCAGAAGTCTTGCTGCGAGACCCACGCCCTATCCCGTGAACCAACGCGAAATCGCCGTCGATCTCCATGCTGAAGAGCTCAACAGCGACGTCGAAATCAAACACGCCAAATACCTTGGCCATACCAGACCTGATTTCGGACTTCGTTGCCTCAGGCAGGCGCCCCGGAGATGCCCGTACCGCATCGTCCGTGAACAGGTCCGCGAACTCGTCCGCGTTCTCGGCGTTGATCGCTCTCGTGTATTCACTCGTAATCAACTGACTCAGTACTTTCTGGTCAGCGGTTTCGGCGTTGAAACCAAACGCTGTTGTCGAAATCAACGATGACATCAGACTCACGACCAAGGCTTGCGCCGGGGATTTACGATTTGGGATGGATTCCATAGGTAAGCTCCGTAGAGAGGTAGTTACTGTTGAGCTCAAACCTTAGATTCCCCTCCGTTCGTCAACCGTTCGCCAAAAACCTCACCCCGGGACCCAGCGCATTGGATCTTCATAGGATGAAAACGGTGCGCTAAAACCGGCTATGGCGTTGAATTTGCGAAGCATTCCCGCCAATACGGATAACCAACGGCCTACCAGGTCAATCAACCTCGTACGTGGAAAAGTGCGTTCGAATCCGTCCTCGGTGGATTCCGTCACCTCTAAAGGTTACGCGCTGCTTGACGCGAAGGAGATGCTTGCGACGCACATCTAGCTGACCGCCAGCCAACGATTGGTTGTTCGAATGTTCGAGTTTGGTTCTATATTTCGGCGACTGGGCTTCGATAGTCTTTTCAAAAGCGATCTGCAACGACGAAGCGCGATATGAACATAGCCATTCTGACATTCGACGGATTTAACGAACTCGACTCGTTTATTGCGTTAGGCATTTTGAATCGAATGAAAGGCCAAGGCTGGAACATTCAGATCACTTCTCCGACTCCAGAAGTCACGTCGATGAATGGCGTTGTCATCCAATCGCAACAGCAACTTGAGTTTGTCCAGAACGCTGACGTCGTGCTGTTTGGAAGTGGAATCTATACCCGCGAAATCTCTGTTCATCGCGAGACGATGAGTCAACTGGTACTGAATTCGACTCGCCAGCTGGTTGGGGCCCAGTGTTCGGGCACACTGCTGCTGGCGAAGCTTGGGCTGCTGGATTCTCTGCCGGCCTGTACAGACCTGAAATCGAAGCCTTGGGTCATCGAAGCTGGAATTGAAGTCGTGGACCAGCCATTCATTGCAGAGAAGAACATCGCAACAGCGGGTGGCTGCCTGTCCTCACAGTATCTAGCGTGCTGGGTGATACTGAAACTCGCAGGCGTCGACGCTGCCAAATCTGCTCTGCACTACGTTGCGCCCGTCGGTGAGAAAGACGAAACCGTCGAACGTTGTCTGCATGCGGTGCAAAGATACATTTAGTCGCTGCTTGCACGACCGTGAACCACCTCGCTCTCGAAGTCGCCAAACATAATACGTCGAGCAGAAATCACAAGTTGAGCGTGCCTTCGATCAGAATTTGAGTCTCTCCACCAATCCAGACCTGATCACTGGCTCTTCGCACATGCACGCGACCCTCACGTTCCAGGCAGGTTCCTTGCGCGATGGTGACATCACTCTTCCAATGTCCTGCGCCATACATCCAGCAAGCGATCGCAGCATTCATAGAACCGGTAATCGGATCTTCTGACATCGTACTTGCGGGACCGAGATTGCGAACTTCAAACTGGCATTCGTTGTGATTCGGGTGCGCGCCTATCAGACCAACCCCTCTGAACTCGGGCCGTTTTTCTTTGAATGGTTGTACAGCCAAAACATCCCCGGCTGTTTTCAGTTCGATGATCTGCCAGGTGGGGCCATTGCAAAGTCGTGCAGACCTCAGGACACGGTCTGGAGGTAAACCGAGCGCATCGACGATTGCCATGGTCTTATGAGTTTCGAGCGGCTCGACAGTCGTTTTGGGTGCGCCGAAGGCAGGAATCGGTGAAGCTATGTCGATGCGGACGATGCCGACCCCGCACTCCTGGCGGACAACACCGGGTAGCGCCGGGGCACCACCTGCATGCAGCCAGGCTTTGCAGCTCCCGAGTGTCGGGTGCCCGGCAAACAGCATCTCCTCGTTCGCCGAGAAAATTCGCAATCGGTAGTCCGCATCGTCATTCGTTGGCGGACAAATAAATGTCGTCTCTGCGAGGTTGGTCCACGCGGCGAAAGCCTGCATTTCTTCGCGGGCCAGCCCCTCGCCGTCAATCACGACCGCGAGACCGTTACCTCGAGTTGGATTGGATGTAAATACGTCGCATTGTATGAATCGGCGCGTCGGCATGATTTTCCAAAATGGAGTCTTTAGTGAGCAAATTGTAGCGGTAAATCTCTACCGATCTGAGCGTTCACTCCTCGTAGAGCTGAATTGTCATCTCACAGGCTTCGTCGCGCAGAGGAATCAATGCCCTGTATTTGTCGCAAGTGTAGAATTTTTCAACCGCAGCCTGATCCGGATAACGAAAAACCGCAGCGACATGTGGCGCGCGTTTGTCACCACGCATCGTATTGGAATAGTTTGCGCGAACGACTACTTCGATCCCCGCTTCTTCTATGAGACATCCCGCCGCTTTGACATATTCCATGAATTTGTCGCTGTCTTTTATTTCTGCATAAGAAAAATTCAGAATCGCCATTTTGTGCACTCAGTCAATCGTCGGTGAACCGGTGTTTCCAATACGGCGCACGACCGCTGCCAGACACCCGTTCGAAAAGCCCGCTCAGGGCAACCATTTGAGCGGCCACCACCAGGCCCCAATCTCTGTGTCCTGGGGTTCGGTGTCCCCTTTTTCAGTGTCCAATGGACTGGGACGTTTGGCCAGATCCGTTCACAAAAAACCAATAGAACCAGTTTTCGTTAACTTTGCCAGACCGGGCGCCTGTGAACTCCTCATAAACTGCTGGCGATCGCACTACGATTGCGGCCCGTTTTTGGCAGGTCGAGAAGTGAATGCCGGATTGATCTTTTGGTTCCATCGAATCGGCACGTTTATATCTACTTTGAGGCCCCATGGCCCGACAGAATTTTCTGCAGCAACCGTCCGATTCCGACAATAGATACCTCTGGAACATGAGTAAGCAAACGCGCGATGCGCCAAAAATTAGCTTCGTCAAACCCTGAAACAGGGTCGATAGATTGGTTCAACTGAAGCCTGCCTGATGAGTGACACCGCCTGCGTTCGAGCCGCAAGGCTCACCGACTATGTTTCGGTATGCCGTTTACTGGACCAGTTGCACCCGGGAGACAGGAAAGTCGAGAACGCTCAGTCTCTCAAGATTTTCGAGGAGATTCTTGTTTCGCACTATTTTGAAATTTTGGTAGCCGAAAGTCGAAGATCAATTCAGGGTACATGTTATCTGAACGTGATCCCCAACCTGACCAGGTCTGCAGCACCCTACGCAATAATCGAAAACGTAGTCGTCGACGAAACGCACCGACATAAAGGGATCGGTCGATCGTTGGTCAAAGCAGCGATTACGTGGGCGATGAACCGGGAGTGTTACAAAGTAATGCTGATGACAGGGCGGGATGCGGGTATCCAGGATTTTTACGAGTCCTGCGGCATGAAAGCCGGAAAGAAAGTCGCGCTGATCACTCGGCTCTAATTTCCCCCGGTCCCACCGAGCTATGTTCTGGTTTTACCGATCGCAGACAACTGAGGCACCACCAATGCGAACCCCTCCAGCTGGCTATGAACTTCTGCTTCGAGTGAGTCCGGTGATCCAGCCCTGGATGCCAATATATGCACACGTTGCATCGGGCACATTCTCACTCGGCCTCCATCTGTCGCAGTCACACTGCAACAGTCGTGGCTTTGCCCATGGTGGAATCATCTGCTCTCTTGCCGATATCGCAATGGGTTATTCGGTTCAGGAATCGACGAATTCAACCCGGACCACCAAATACAGCACCATCACCACAAATATCGCGATGGACTTTCTTAGCTCGGGAAAACCCGGTCAATGGCTGGAGTTTCGCCCCGTTGTTCTGCGCCGAGGATCCGTGTTGGCGGTTGCCGAGTGTCATATCTACGCCGATGACAAACTTATCGCGCGGTCGAACGCTGGATTTCGGTTGTTGAACACAGTCGACTAGCGCTTCTTCAGAACCAGGTGCCTAGCACGCTACGCAGGCACGCAACAGAAGGTAAACCTATGCGACAGCTTCCAACTCGACTTCTCGCCGCATTTGCTGCCGATGCATCAGGCGGCAACATCGGTGGCGTTGTGTACGAAGATTACCTGCTTGAAAAAGCAGAGCGTCAGCGCATCGCGAGTGACCTTGCGGTATCAACCACCGCATTTATCAGAGACCTTGGCAACAGAACTTTTGATGTACGATTTCACTCCAGTCGCTCTGAAATGGCAATGTGTGGCCACGCCACCGTTGCAGGCTTCGCATCGCTTTATTCTGACGAGTTGATCGACGTCGGAACGTATATGCAACGAACACCTGCGGGCGATCTCGAGATCAAAATCGAGAAAAATGGTCAGGTGTATATGTTTCAACCGATGCCTGTATTTCGAAGCTCACCGATTGAGGCTAGCGAAATCGCCAACCTTCTCGGTGTTCAAACGTGTGACGTGACTGAAGTTGCGGCGGCAGGAACAGCATTGCGACATCTGTTTGTCGAATTAGCTGACGTTGGGACGTTGGCGAAGCTTAAACCTCACGATGACGCGATACGCAATTTTTGCGCCGGCAGTGGCGTTGATACCGTCGGCGTCTGGAGCGTTATCTCACTCGGCGACGGGCTTGCTGAGTACCAGTTGAGAGACTTATGTCACGGAGTCGGGGACCCTGAGGAAGCAGCAAGCGGCACAACCAACGGTGCTTTAGCCTGTCATCTTTGGAACTCACATCGACTTCCCCAGGACAAAAACGGGTTGATCATCGCAAACGGGCGCCAGGGCGTTGAAATGGGACGCCCGAGTATGATCAGGACGTTATTGCGAGTCGGCCGCGATGGAATCGAAGAAGTGAAAGTTGGAGGAACAGCGGCGCTTCGAATGAAAGGAAGTTACCTGTTGTGAGGTGGCGAATCTCTATTCACGAGGAGTGAAACCCGGTTTTCGGGGGTCGTTTCCGTGATCATCTGCGCATCGGTCTGGAATCGAACGACACCCGGTCCGGAACAGAAACAAGCGCTGAACCGGCCCAGCACCAAGATCGCGGATCGCATCACCGACTATCTGTAAACACCGTCCTGGGCGCTGACACAGTAATCAACACAGTCTCCCGCTCATTCGGCCACCGGAATTTTTCGCGTTCACCAAACTGAAAACACCCGCTGAAGATAAATTCGACGAATTTGTGAATTCTGCTGATGCATCAGATCGACGCGTCTTTATTGCTATAACCCACGCCCCGAATCCGATATCCTCACGCCGGACAGACTCTGGATACGGATACAGAACATGGCTGCAGGCCTGGTTGGATTACTGGATGACGTTGCCGCGCTGGCGAGACTTGCCGCGGCGTCGATCGATGATGTTGCCGCTGCCGCGAGTCGCGCCAGCCTGAAAGCTGCCGGGGTCGTGATCGACGATGCGGCCGTGACACCTCAGTATGTCCAGGGTCTCGCTGCCGAGCGCGAACTACCCATTATCAAAAAGATCGCGATCGGTTCACTTCGCAACAAGCTGATATTCATTCTTCCAGTGGCGCTCATTCTGAGTGCATTCGCTCCAAAGCTCGTTGAAATTATTCTGATGGCTGGTGGACTGTTCCTTTGTTATGAAGGAGCGCACAAGGTCATCCACTACTTCAAAGGCGATCATCACGATGTACCGGTCGCCATGAAAGGACCAGATGCGGAGAAGGAAGCCGTGTCTAGTGCGATTCGAACAGACTTTATCCTGTCCGCCGAGATCATGGTCATCGCACTTAAGGAAGTCCTCGACCAGGGCCTCCTGCAGCGTTCGATCATTCTCGTCGTTGTGGGTGTGATGATCACAGTCGTCGTCTATGGCGCTGTTGCCCTGATCGTCAGAATGGACGACCTGGGTCTGACTCTCGCCAAACGCGACAACGCCAGTTCCCAAAGACTTGGCCGGATGCTTGTGGCAGGTATGCCAAAAATCCTGACGGTGCTCACCGTCGTCGGCACCGCCGCAATGCTCTGGGTTGGCGGACATATTCTCCTGGTGGGCGCCGGTGAACTCGGGTGGCCGACACCCTACGATATTGTTCATCACATTGAAGAAGCCGTGCGCAGCGTTGTCAGTCTTGGTGGCCTGATGCCCTGGCTTGCGAATACCGTACTGTCAGCGATTGTGGGATTGATTCTCGGTACGATCGTTGTGTTCGTGATTGAGAAACTGCCGTTTGGAGCGAAAGCGGCCCACTCCAAGTAGCCTCACGCGCCCTTTTAGACATCACTGTTCTCGCCCCCTCGCAGACACGGGCTTGATAGCCGCTCTTCGACCACGCTTATCGTGCAGATTGCGTTCACGTGGATATCGTTTGTTGTCTTCACTCAGTTTGTTCGGTCGTTTTTACTGGATTCGGGACTTCCCGCACCTGGTGACTGTACTACTGGACGAAGAGCACAGTATTCGTCGTAGAGGTCGACCCATGTTTCTACGAGTATCGAACGAAACTCAAACCGGGTGCAGCTGACTCGTTCTCATACTATTTCTTGAAATTGATTAACCGCCTTGAAGTTCCGGCCTACCGCTGACTACGGTGAAAAAAGTTAATCAACATCACAAGGAATGTGAGTATGCGCGACGACCGAAAGGATGACCTGGATCACGAAGACCCGGGTTCAACGTCTAATCAGGACCACTTCGAAGCAAACAGAATCACTGATCATGATCGGCGGCGACTCGTTGTCCACGGCAGTCTCGCTTCCTTGCTGGGTGGGTTTGTAGTTGTCCCAAATCAATGGCGTCGCCCTTTGTTGGAGTCCGTGGTCCTTCCGGCTCACGCCCAGACAACAGGAGCGCCAGCAGGTGTGATGGCCCCACTGTCGTTTACCGCCGCTGGTACTCAGAATGTCACGATTCTGGAAGGCACTTCCGAAGTAACCATCGTCATGTCCGGTGGCGGCGGCGGCGGCGGTGGCGGAAGCAACGGCGAGAATGCGGTTGCGGGTGCAGCCGGCGGAGCGGGAGGCGCTGGCGAAGTTGTGACGATTACGCAACCGGTCACGCCCGGCCAGGTCCTGGCTATATCGATCGGCGCCGGGGGTGCTGGCGGTACTGGCGGTGATCGCGAAACCTTTGGCGGTATCTGGGAAGGTGCTGGCGGTAGCGGTGGTGGTGCGACAACGGTTGGCTCTAATGTCGCGAGTGGTGGCGGTGGTGGCGGAGGTGCAAGCAGCCTCGGTGGAGGCATCGCGCCGGTGCCCGGCACCGCCGGTGCGGGAACCAGCGGGGGCCCGGCCGGTGCTGGCGGCACGCCAATGAACAACGAACCTGGACAACCCGGTAGCGACGGCGGATCCGGCGGCGGCGCGGCAGGCGGTAGTGGTGGTGCCGGTGGTGCGACCAGCGGTGATGCGACCTTTACCGATGGCGCTGCTGGCTCAGCCGGTACCGATGGATACGTGAATCTCACGTTCGCATAACCACCACATGCCGGAGGCGACAGGAAGCGTGGCGAGCGAATTTCAGATCCTCGCCCGTTTTTCCGGCAGCTGCTGTATTGCCCGTGGTGACGGATTCCAGATCGCCCTGCCCTCGTCTGATGCTCTTTCGCGACGTCTTGATCTACTCAAGGCATGCGTGGCGTCACAGGCGGGGAACAGATTTGTTCGCAACAATGTGGACGGCCAAAGACCGTGCGATCAAACGATCAACTGTCAAGATGGATAAAAACAGGCCACGCGACTCGCGCCAGCGGTCTGGGTCTGCGGACTCTCCACGGCACAATTGCTTTTGGCCCTGGAACACCGCGGGTGAAAATGACAGCCGCTCGGTCGATTGATTGGATCAGGAATCTCGCTGCTGTCACTCTGGTGCTGGCGACCAAATCCGTCGAGCCTTGGCGCGGCATCGAGCAGCATTTGCGTGTAGGGATGGGACGGTGCTGAAAAAAGACGATCGCGCGCCGCAGACTCAACCAGTCGCCCCAGATAAAGCACACCAATCTGATCAGCCATATATCGAACCACAGCAAGATCATGTGTGATGAAGAGATAAGTCAGCTTCAGGTCGCGCTGCAGATCTCGCATTAAATTGAGCACCTGTGCCTGAACGGAAACATCAAGTGCCGACGTGGGTTCGTCACAGACAATGAACTCGGGGTTGGACGCTAACGCGCGTGCGATACAGATTCGCTGTCGCTGACCGCCTGAAAATTCATGGGGGAACCGACCCGCATCGCGCGCAGACAGCCCAACCTGTTCCAGAAGTTCACCAACGCGGCGCACTACCGCGTCACGCCCCGAGAGCAGCCCCAGAGTGACAATCGGCTCTGCGACAATTTCGCTGACCCGCCACCTCGGATTCATGCTTGCGTACGGATCCTGAAAGATCATTTGAATCTGTCGACGAAACTTCAGGACATCCTCGGCGGAAGCGCTGTCAGGATTGACTCCGTCAACGTGAACGGATCCACGGGTCGGCTTCATCAAGCCCACCAGCATCCTCGCGATAGTCGATTTGCCAGAGCCGGACTCACCCACAAGCGCATAGGTTGTACCGCGCTCGATGTCGAAACTGACCTCTTCAACCGCTGTCAGATACTGACGCGGTTTGCGCTCAATGACTCGCTCCAGCCACGGACTGGATATATCAAAAGTCTTGGTCAGATCCGATATCTGAACCAACGCACCGTTACTCATGACAGCGCCTCGGCATCATGCAAAAAGCAGGCGGAATGACTGTTGCCACTGGGGTACGACGTCGGCACGGCGTTTCGACAACGGTCTTTGACAAATTCGCAGCGTGGATGAAAGGCACAACCCGCAGGAACATCGAGCAAACCCGGCATTGATCCAGGAATCTGATTGAGACGCAAATCCTTATCCGCCAGTTCAGAGGGACTGGGTGTTGCCGCCATCAGTCCACGCGAATACGGATGACCTGGTGATTCAACCACGTCGCGTGTCGGCCCGATCTCGGCCAGGCGACCCGCGTAGAGCACCGCCACACGATCCGTGGTTTCCGCAATCACGCCCATATCGTGAGTGATCAGCATTACGCCGGTGTTGCGCTTAACGCATAAGCTGCGCAGCAGCGACAGGATCTGCGCCTGAACAGACACGTCGAGTGCGGTCGTTGGCTCGTCGGCGATTACAAAACGAGGTTCGGCGATCAGGGCCAGCGCGATGACAACACGCTGGCGCATTCCGCCAGAAAATTCGTGGGCGTACGCGTCGATTCGCTGGGCGGCAGCCGGAATACCCACCTCCACCAATGCCGCGAGCGCTCGCTCCCGGGCTTCGGCCCGCGAAATGGACAGGTGCACCATCGCCGTCTCGGCAAGCTGGTCGCCGATTGGCAAAAGCGGATTCAGACTGGTCAACGGGTCCTGAAAGATAGTCCCGATCTGTCGCCCGCGTACCTTTCTCAGGCCTTCATTGTCGAGATTATCGATACGTTCGCCGTCGAGCCAAACCTCGCCAGACGCAATGCGCGAAGGTGAATCCAGCAGTCCGATGATCGCCGCGCCGGTAATAGACTTACCCGCACCGGACTCGCCCACCACGCCAAGAATCTCGCCACGCTCCACATCGAAGCTCACACCATTGACCGGTCGCAGCAGACCACGACGCGTGGGTATTTCGACCACAAGATCGCGAACGCGTAACAGAGGTTGAGCGGTGTTGTCCGACATAACGTTAGCGCAACTTCGGATTGAGTACGTCACGCAACCAGTCACCCAGCAGGTTTACCGATAGCGCGAGCGCAAGCAGAGTCAGCGACGGAAACAGCAATATCCACCACTCACCGGAAAACAGGTAGTCCTGACCGATGCGTATCAAGGTTCCCAGTGACGGCTTGGTGGGCGGCGCACCGACACCAAGAAATGACAGCGTGGCTTCGGCGATGATCGCAAGAGCCAGATAGATCGTGGCAATGACCAGCACCGGCCCCATCACATTGGGCAACAGGTGCTTACGCAAAATTGCACCAGGCTTGCGGCCAATCAACCTTGCGGCATGAACATATTCTTTCTGAGCCTCAACGATGGTCGAGCTTCGGACCGTACGCGCGAAATAAACCCAGTCCGACAGACCTATGGACACGATCAGTACCCAGATCGCCATCTGATCACGCAGTTCGGGTGGTGTCAGCCCGCGGGCGATTCCAAAAATGAGCATCGCGATGAGAATCGACGGGAATGTGATCTGAACATCCGCGACCCGCATGATCACGGCTTCGATCCACCCACCAAAGTAACCGGCAATCAGACCCAGCGTCACGCCAAGCACGGCTGCGAATAGCACAGCCATGAGGCCGATAAACAATGAAATTCTCAGCCCGTACAGAATCGTTGAAAAAATATCCCGCCCCTGATCATCGGTTCCGAGCCAGTAAAGCTCTCCTGAACCGAGTCCCTGCCCCATCGGAACGGTGAAACCATCCATGAGATTCAGCGTTGAAGGATCAAACGGGTTGTACGGTGCAAGCAGCGGCGCAAACACGGCCCCAAGTACAAGCACCAGGAAAACCACCGCGGACACAATGGCCACCGGCGAATGCCGGAAAGACCAGGCGATATCAGATTCCCACGCGCGCCTCAGGAAACCTTTGGGTGCGGCGGCTTCTGCCTGGGCCTCGGATGATGTGGATTGAGAGTTCATTCAGTGTGCGCCCGCTCCGCGTTCCACCCGCAGTCTGGGGTCAATAACCAGATAAAGCAGATCAACAATGAGGTTAATGACAACGAACAGCGATCCCACAAGCAGCAGGTACGCGGCCATCACAGGAATATCGACAAACTGCACCGCCTGAATAAACAACGACCCAACACCAGGCCACTGAAACACGGTCTCTGTCACAACGGCGAAAGCAATAATCTGTCCGACCTGCAGGCCAATAATCGTAATCACCGGAATCAGCGTATTGGTCAACGCATGACGAAAGTGAATCGCGCGGCTGGACAGCCCACGCGCATGGGCAAACCGGATGTAATCGGTGC
Organism: uncultured Gammaproteobacteria bacterium; assembly: GCA_938034705.1. Lineage (GTDB taxonomy): Bacteria > Pseudomonadota > Gammaproteobacteria > Arenicellales > CALHMG01 > CALHMG01. The sequence continues at coordinate 14,678 of CALHMG010000028.1, read as the reverse complement.
GCAACACCTCGAGCATTTCCGAACGCACCAGTCTCATGATCAGCGTCATCTGATAAAGACCAAGGGTTACCGATGGCAGGATCAGGGCGCGAATGCCGGACCAGGATGTCAAACTCGACGGCCGGCCAAACATCGTACCGGTTTCACCACGTCCGAAAGACGGCAGCCACCCGAGCTCCACGGCAAAAACCCAGATCAACAGAATGCCAATCAAAAACGTCGGCAGCGAAACACCAATCAGCGACGTCGTCATAATGAAATTGGCCAAAAATCCGTCGCGCCGAATCGCCGTGTAGACGCCTAACGCGATACCGAACAGTGCGGCAAATATCCCGGAGACGAGCGCCAGCTCAAGCGTCGCCGGCAGCCTTTCGGCAATGACTTCAGCGACCGGGATAGCGTTTCGATAAGACACGCCGAATTCGCCCTGAAGAGCGCCGGCCATGAACTTGAAATACTGCACCAGCACCGGCTTGTTGATACCCAGACGATCTTCAAGCTCCTGGCGATCAAGGACCGTTGCCTCCTGCCCGAGAATGTTCTCCAGGGGGTCCCCCATGAACCTGAACATGCTGAAGGACACGAACCCGACAATGGCGAGAACGAGCGCGCCCTGGGCGACTCTTCTTATAACGTAGGCAAGCATCAGCGGCTCAACAACAACACACCCGGTCTATGGCGACCGGGTGTGATTGGAGAACGATTGCTCGTTTCTAGTTGAGCTTCATGTATTTGAAGTGCGGCTGATCTGACGGCGATACCGGAAAATCTACCTTGTTCTTCATGCCCCAGTTAAGAATCTGGTGATGAATCGGCAGGTAGATCGTCTCGGCCTGCACCGTGTTCCAGATCTCACCGATCGTGGCATTACGCTTGTCGAGATTGGTTTCCGAAGCCAGCGACTGGATCTTTGCGTCGAGGTCAGCGTCGCTGTAACGCGTGCCGTTCCAGCTTCCCAACTTGTCAGTCGTCGTATGGGCGAGGAAGTTGAAAATATACTCGGAGTCGTAAGTCGGTACGCCCCATCCCAGCATGTAGAAGTCGGTTTCCTTCTTCTTGATCAGCGGGAAATGCTGCGCTTTGGGCTTGGCGTCCAGGCTGACCTTGATGCCAATACGACCGAACATGCCGACCGCGGCCTGACAGATTGCTTCGTCGTTGATGTAGCGATCATTGGGACAGTTCAGGGCAACCGTGAATCCATCAGCGTATCCGGCATCGCTCATCATCGCCTTGGCCTTGCCGATATCGGCAGGCGGGTACGCGTCGAGCTGCTCGGTCCAGCCGTTCACAAACGGAGGCATGATTACACCCGTTGGCTGGGACTGACCTCGCATCACGACTTTCTGAATCGCCTCGCGATCGATCGCCATGTTCATGGCCTCGCGTACGCGCTTGTCGGCGAACGGATTTTTGCCATCGACGTTGTCGGTCTTCAGATCAGCATCGCCAACGTTCATGCCGAAGAAAATCGTTCGGTTCTGCGGCGCCTTGATCACCTTCAGCTTTTCATCCTGGTCAACTCGCGCCAGGTCCTGAACAGGAACATCCTGAATGAAGTCCACTTCACCCGACAGTAACGCAGCGACACGGGTCGCGGCTGCCGAAATAGGCGTGTAGATGATTTCACTCACCTGAAGTGGGTAAGTGCCCTTTCCCCAGTAGTTGGGGTTGGCCTTGAGCACGGTCTTTTCGTCGACCACTCGCGAGACCAGTGTGTACGCACCAGTGCCGTTGACGTTGCGAACAGCATGGTTGTCACCGCCGTTGGCGATGTCCTGGGGCTCTTCCGCGCCGTTCTTCGTGGTCCAGTCCGAATCCATGATGAACAGGTTGGTGAGGTTGTTGGGCACGAGAGGGTTAGGACCTTCAGTCACCAGATCTACCGTCATGTCATCGACTTTTTTGACGTCGGTGACCGATGCCAGCAGTTCTTTCATTGCCGATGTCGGCTTCATCGCCCGCTTCATTGAAAACACAACGTCATCAGCCGTGAAATCCGACCCGTCATGAAATTTCACGCCCGAACGCAGCTTGAATCGCCACACTTTAGGATCGTCGGTTGGACCCCACTCGGTGGCAAGGGCCGGCTGAATTTTTCCAGCCATATCGCGATACAGCAGCGGCTCGTACATCTGGTGCGCGAGCGCATGCGTAGGACCTTCGTTCTGAGCGTGGGGGTCCAGAGTCAGTGAGTCTCCGGCGCGCGCCCAGCGCAACGTCTCAGCCTGAGCGGTTGTCACGACGGCGCTTGTGGCCAGTGTGGCGCCGAGTAGTGCGACCGACAGGTATCGGTGTGTGGGGTATGCCATGGGGATGTGCCTCCTTAATTTGTTGTTCGTTGACCGATTTTTTTCGCACCGCATTTTGATCGCTACGCGCTTTTCATGATTATTTGATCAACTATGTCGAGCATGCCTCAGCGCGAAGACCGCGGCAATCATAGGCTTTCACACTTCAGTGGCAAGCGGACCGCAGTGTGGAGTATCGTTGCGAGTCAGAAAAGTCGGCCAGAAATCCGTGAATGGCGCCGGGGTTCGGACGGGAATCGCAACCCAGGCGCGCACGGTGACGCCACCAGCAACTTCAGATGCACCATCAATCACCGGATACCCCTCAACTGCACCGTATTGGAAGCCTCGGGCAAAGTGTCGAGACCCGATTGAAAGTCTGCGATAGAGCCGACCCGACGGTCAGCGCGCAGAATCGGTCCGACACAGTATTCGGATCACGCGTCCCCTTTGCACAACGGGCAAGAAGCAGCGTGGCAAAACCGAGTGGCGATTCATCCGGTCTCTCGCTGCCTAGTCACGATCTATATTGAAGGCCTCGGTGAGTTTCATGGGAGTCCCCCAATGGATGCCAAAGCAGCCGTCGAACGCCATGCGACGGCGATAAATCACCGTGATCTGGACGCCTATCGAGACAGCATGGCGTTTCCGTTCACGTACCAAAACTATAACGGTGTGGCGTTTACCGTTGAAGACGCCGCGAGCTGCGGGGTCGACAGCCCGTTACCTTGGGAGGTTATCGTGCGTAGCGACCCCGACTGGAGTCATACCGAATTCGATTCGATCGAGGAGGTAGCGCGATCGGAATCATCGGTGGTCTTCAAAATCGGATTTCGTCGCATTGATCACGCTGGAAAAGCTTCGCCAGCGTTCGACGCAATCTGGATTGCAATCCGTCGTGCGCAAAACTGGCGAGTGCAGTTTCGTCATAATCTGGGGATGCGCCAATCATAGTTGCTCACGCTGTAGTTGCAGTTGCATCGGTACATCTGGCCAGGTCATGACATGAGAGGCATTCCCGTTGTTGCACTGCTGATCGGGCTGATCGTGCAGACCCTGGTCACCATGGCCGCCTACTCGATTCCGGCAGCTGCGCCGGCGATTGCGAGCGAGCTGAAGATTGCGGGCGAATGGGTCGGCATCTTTATCGCGATTGTCTACGGCGTCGGCATGTTTTCTGCGGTGATGTCGCCCAGCTTCATTCATCGTTACGGCGCGGTCCGCGTCAGTCAGTTTATTCTGCTCGCCGGGGTAGCGATGATTCTTGCGTCGTCGCTGGGTGGGACAGTAGTAGCGCTGGGTGCTGGGGCTGTACTGCTGGGCGCAGGCTACGGCGCCACGGCACCGACAAGCTCGCATCTTTTGATGAAACGCACGCCGGCACCCGTTCGCAATCTGGTTTTTTCAATTCGTCAGATTGGAGTACCACTCGGCGGTGTTCTGAGTGGACTGATTGTGCCTCCCCTTGTCCTGGCGTTCAGCTGGCAAACCGCGATTGGGGCGCAGCTGATTCCTGTTCTCCTGATGCTGGCAATTTTGCAGTGGCTACGTCCGACTTACGACGCTGATCGCAACCCCGCTTTCGAAATGCGCAGTGCAGGTGTTATCGGCCCATTGAGACTGATCAAGACAAATCCGGCATTGCGAGTACTCGCCGCGGTGTGCTTCTTTTATGCCGGAGCGCAGCTATGCTTCATTGCGTACATGAGTGTTCATCTGACCAGCCGCGCCGACTTTGGCCTGGTTGCAGCCGGGCAAATGCTGGCGGCGTACCAGATATCGGGCGTCATATCCCGGCCGATATGGGGCGTTATCGCTGACCGATGGATCGCGGCGCGTACGATGCTGATAGCGATGGGTTTTGTCATGGCAACAATGGCTGTAATGGCGGGAATGTTCTCGCCCGAGTGGTCGCACCTGTCGATACTCATGGTTGCGATTGTTGCTGGTGCCACGGCAAGTGGTTATACGGGCTTGGCATTTGCCGAGTTTGGCCGTCTGGGGGGAGTCGATCGAGCTGCCGAGGCGGCCGGCCTGGGTGCGTTTGCGCAGCTTGCGGGCGTAATGGTGCTGCCGACGCTGTTTGGCTTGCTGGTTTTGGTGTCGGGTTATGAACTGGCTTACGGGGCGATCGGCTTCTTTGCTGCAGTGTCTGCAATTTTTTTGGCGTCTGCGCGAGGTGTCAAATGAATCGTGCGGGCCGGATTCCAGCTGTCGCCCTTAACGTCACAATTTTCTGCTGTATGTAAACGAGCGCGTCCCGGATGTTGGCGCCAGCAACAAGCCCGCCTACATGAACTTCGTCGACCTTTTTGATGCGCAGGGAACGAGACGCCAAACTCATGTGGTCAAAGAACCTGGCTCTCGACAACCCCATACTCATGCGCAGAATGTATTGATACCGAAATTTCGACGAGTCGAAGCGGGCAAGAAATTTGCCACGCTCGCTGAATCGCTAGGCTGCGTTTGCCGCGAGCATGCCATCGGTCTTTATGAAGTCGATGATACGTTCGAGACCCTCACCGGTTTTCAGATTGCTGAAGCCCCAGGGTTTCTCTCCACGCATACGCTCCGTATCCCGTTTCATGACGTCGAGTGACGCACCAACGTGTGGCGCGAGATCGATTTTGTTGATGACGAGAAAGTCAGAGCGTGTGATGCCCGGCCCACCCTTGCGCGGGATCTTCTCCCCTTCCGCAACGTCTATCACGTAGATCGTCAGATCGGCGAGCTCGGGACTGAAGGTGGCTGAAAGATTGTCTCCACCACTTTCGACGAAGACGACATCCAGTGACGGAAACTTTGCCTGCATATCTTCAATTGCGGCAAGATTCATCGACGCGTCTTCACGAATCGCCGTGTGCGGACAACCGCCCGTTTCTACACCCACGATACGCTCAGCCTCAAGAGCCTTGGCGTCGGTCAGAATTCTGGCGTCCTCCTGGGTATATATGTCGTTGGTGACGACGGCGATATCATAGCTGTCGCGCATGGCTTTGCAGAGAGCCTCAAGCAGCGCGGTTTTACCTGAACCCACTGGCCCACCAACACCGACCCTCAATACCTGTGAACTTCGTTGAATCATTTTTATGGCCTCCATTGTGTTATTGCGTCCGGCTATGACCGGAACAGTCTGGAATACTGGGTTTCATGATTTGAACTTGCGATAGCAAGAGCCGGAGCCGACGCGCCGATTTGTGTATCGCCAAGCTCCATAGCTGTTGAGATTGCTCTATCAATGGCTGGAGTGAGGGCCAGCTGCAGCCGCTGGCCGGCAGTCTGTCCAAGCGGCACCAGCTTGATCGCTGCAACAATCAGATTTTCCAACCAACCAAAGGCATATCCGGCAAGACTGTCGCGACAGCTAACGCCCCATTGACTCGCCGCAAAGGCGTAAACGCTGGCGTGTGACTGTTCGAGGGAACTTCTCCACGCATCCACTCCCTCCATGTTGAGATCGCTCAACAACGTGGTGAGTGCACGAGCGCGTGTAGATTCTTCCAGTCGCAACTCCGATGTTTCCCTCGATGCGTACAGATATGCACCCCAATGTCTGAAGCTCTCGAGGTCACTCCTGTCCGCCGCGTTATACAGCCGCAGCAGCACGGGTAAATCCAGTCGCGCTTGAGAGCCGTAAAGTAAACTTTCTGCCCACGCGATCACTTCGAGTTCCTTGGTAATGAACCCCTGCTCAACCGCGGACTCCAACCCCTGCGACCACGCAAAAGATCCAACCGGAAGATTTGAACTGCAAAGCTGTAGCAACCTGAGCAACGGCCCAGGGTTGTAGATGCCATCAGTGTTCATGATCGTGACTGTGTTCATGGTAGGCACCTGACTCTGGCTCAAAAGGTGCCGTAACCGTAACGGGATCAGCGCCTAGCCCTCGGACCATGTCATCAAGCACATGGTCATGTGCGTAACGTATGCGTCCAGGCGATATATCAAGCGACACATGTCGGTTGCCAAGGTGATAACAAAGCCGTGCCATCAATGTAGGATCGTCGACACAGACCTCCGACAACAGTTCATCCGCCGCAATAATCTCAACAACAACGCCGTCTCCTGTCGCAAGAAGATCTCCTCCGCGAATAACCTGACCACGGTCGAGAAAAATTCCTGCGTCACGTCCGTCATCGAGCTGAACCCTGAGTCTGCCCTTAACGCGCTGCTCAAGAGCCAGAGTGCATGTCGAATCGGAACTTCCTGTATTCACTCGTTCGATAAGTTGCAACATTTCAAAAATCCTCGATCAGAATAAAAAGTAGCGCTGAGCCATTGGTAAAACACTCGCTGGCTCACATTGCAGTTTCTCGCCGTTCGCGCGCACTACATAGGTTTGCGGATCCACCTCAATCTCCGGCTGCCAGTCGTTGAGTTTCATGTCGGCTTTGGTTATTTCGCGACAGCGACTTACCGGCAGCACGGATGACGAGAGCCCCAGCTGACCTGCCACATCACGTTCCAGAGCAACGGATGAGAGGAAAGTGAACCGGGTCGTGGCCATCGCGCCGCCAAAACTGGCGAACATGGGCCGATAGTGCACTGGCTGAGGCGTCGGGATGGACGCGTTGGGATCACCCATGGGTGCCATGGAAATCAGCCCACCCTTGATCACCAGCGCCGGCTTCACACCGAAAAATGCCGGATCCCAGAGCACCAGATCAGCGAGCTTGCCTACCTCAAGTGAACCAACCTCATCGGCAATACCGTGAGTGATCGCCGGATTGATTGTGTATTTGGCGATGTAGCGTCGTACCCGAAAGTTATCGTTCTCACTCGTGTCCTGCTCCAGAGCGCCGCGCTGAACTTTCATCTTGTGTGCGGTTTGCCAGGTTCGACTTATGACCTCGCCAACTCGACCCATGGCCTGAGAATCCGAGGCGATCATGGAAAATGCGCCGAGGTCATGCAGAATATCTTCCGCCGCAATCGTCTCGCGACGAATACGAGATTCAGCGAATGCAACATCTTCCGCGATCGATGGCGAGAGGTGATGACACACCATGAGCATGTCAAGGTGTTCATCGATCGTGTTCGTTGTGTATGGACGCGTGGGATTGGTAGACGACGGCAGCACGTTGGCTAGCCCCGCCGCCTTGATGATGTCCGGAGCGTGACCGCCACCGGCCCCCTCGGTGTGGTAGGTGTGAATGCTTCGGCCTGCGATCGCCTCTATCGTGTCTTCTACGAAACCCGATTCGTTGAGTGTGTCGGTATGAATCGCTACCTGAATATCGAACCTGTCTGCGACCTCGAGACAATTGTTGATCGCCGCTGGCGTTGTTCCCCAATCCTCGTGAAGCTTCAACCCGATTACGCCGGCCTCAACCTGCTCGTCGAGCGGGCCGGGCTGAGACGCGTTACCTTTGCCCAGCAGCCCTATATTCACACCAATGCCATCACACGCCTGCAGCATGCGGGAAATGTTCCACGGACCCGGCGTGGATGTCGTCGCAGCCGTCCCCGTCGCCGGCCCGGTCCCGCCGCCAAGCATTGTGGTAATTCCCGAACACAGCGCGTCTTCGGCCTGCTGCGGACATATCCAGTGAATATGAGCATCGATACCGCCTGCGGTAACGATCTTGCCCTCTCCGGCTATGACTTCGGTGCCCGCGCCAACATGAATGGTGACTCCGGCCTGCACGTCGTCATTGCCGGCCTTGCCGATAGCGCTGATGCGACCGTCCTTAATCCCTATGTCGGCTTTGACTACACCCCAATAATCTATGATCAACGCGTTGGTAATCACGAGATCGACAACGTCGTTAGAGGTTCTCTGGCCTTGCCCCATGCCATCACGAATGACCTTGCCACCACCAAACTTGACTTCATCGCCGTAGACGGTGAAATCGCTCTCAACTTCGACAAAAAGATCTGTGTCTGCAAGCCGCACACGGTCGCCGGTAGTCGGACCAAACATCTCGACATAGGCTCGTCGCTCCATTTTGCTCATGATGTCGCCTCACCATCAACGGCGCCCATCACGTCACCTCGAAATCCGAATACACGTCGCTTTCCGGCATAGGCCACAAGCTCAACTTCCCGCGCCTGCCCGGGCTCAAAGCGAACCGCCGTACCTGCCGGGATATTGAGCCGAAAGCCTCGTGTTGAATCGCGATCGAATTTCAACGCAGGGTTCACCTCAAAAAAGTGATAATGCGATCCGATCTGAATTGGACGGTCGCCATGATTGGCAACCGAAATTGACATCACCGCCCGCCCCTCGTTGAGCTCAATCGCGTCGCCGCGCGGCTTGATTTCACCTGGTATCATTTTTTTTCCTCGATCGTTTGCGCTAGTCGCGAAGCCACTCGATCAGATGATCGGGTCGTGGACGGTCACAAGCTTGGTGCCGTCCGGAAACGTTGCTTCTACCTGCACGTCATGAATCATCTCCGGGACACCTTCCATGACGTCCTCTCGGGTAAGCATCGTGCGGCCGTGATCCATCAACTGGGCAACCGTAAGGCCGTCGCGAGCACCCTCGACAATAGCCGCGCTGATATAGGCCACCGATTCCGGGTAGTTCAGTTTGAGCCCCCGCTCCTTTCTTCGCTCGGCAAGCATTGCAGCCGTAAACAACAGCAGTTTGTCCTTCTCTCGTGGGGTGAGGTGCATAGTCTGTTCTCCTAGGTACTCCAGATGCGCGGTGTAATCGCGCGATGACCCGCCACAAGGGGGCGTATCGCACGCCATAGCCCGTCAAGGCGTTCGCGCGCAACGCCAGCGCTGTGACACAACACTCGTACAACAAGAACGTTGTCGAGTAGCGTGATGCCGTTTATAGATTCGTGGTCATGCGAACTTTTGACACTCCGTGCCTGCTCTCGCAGCGACTCGTCGGCCGGATAAAACAACGCCATGGCGGATACGCTGTAGCCCCTGAGGACGGCTGCGCCAGCCAACGACTGCGCGTCCAGCTGCAAGCGATCCTTGAGGTGAATCGAGCCATCGATAGACAGGTCAAGTTCCGTGTCTACATGGCCGTATTCAAACCCTTCTTTGACAACCGGGCGGCCGAGGCAGTTGATTTCACGGAACGCCAGCTTGGAGTCCTGATCTAGCTCAATCTGGGTTCGCATCTGCACCTGAGCGCCCTGAAAAAAGATGTTTTCCTGCGGCAACCATTCCAGGCTCGAAGCTCCTCGACACCGAAAGCGTTGAGCCAATGTCGCGATATCGCCAGCCGAGCGATAAAATTTGCCGGCGCCTGGCGCAGTAATCAACGCCTGCGCTGCGTCGTCGAGACTCACGTCAATTTCAAGCGAGTCACCCCCGACCACACCCGCCGGCGGATGAAGCACATAGATGTGACAAACGTCTCGCTCAGGGTAAAACGGACGCTGGACCGTCAGCGGCCCAAACCGTTTTCGATGATGCAGCTCGGTTCGGTTTGCCCCCGAACGAAAACCCAACTCAAGCCGCGCTTCCCAACCCGGGGCTACCCGAGGCGCAAAACGGTTTTCAGCGGAGATCAGCACGGCACTCACGACTAAGACTCCTTACCGCCCAGATCCCGGCCAGGATCACTACCGCCAGCGCGACGATAACGACAAGGCCTGGCGCACTTTTCGACGCAGGTTCGTGATGGGCCGCGGCTTCGCCAGCTGCGAGGATTGTCGCGACGGTTGCAATTGATACTGGTTTCATTGTTTTGATGTCCTCCACAAGATGAGTTGAATTTTTTTGTTTGCTTGTTCGTCAAACTGACAGGTGCTCGCTCACCAGGTCTTCGGTGAGTTCGCCCATACTTCCGCGTGCCACGGAACTTCCACGATCCATGAGAATGAATCGATCACCAAACCGGCGAGCAAAAGGCAGCTTCTGCTCCACCAGCAGTACGCCGAGCCCCTGCTCCTTGGTCAGCAACTGAATTACCTCTCCAATCTGCGACACGATATTTGGCTGAATGCCCTCACTCGGCTCGTCCAACAACAGCATTCGCGGTTCAATTACGAGGGCGCGACCGATGGCGAGCTGCTGCTGTTGGCCCCCAGAAAGATCTCCGCCACGACGAGAGCGCATTTCATGCAGCACAGGAAACAGGTCAAAGATTTTTGAAGGTATTTCACGAGTCTGCCCCCGGCGTACAGCAAGACCTGTTTTCAGATTTTCTTCGACAGTCAGCAATGGAAAAATCTGACGCCCCTGGGGCACATAACCGATGCCATTCTGAGCACGGATCTCCACCGGTTTTTCGATGAACTGCTCTCCTGCAAAAATCATTTCTCCAGAAGCCACAGGAACAAGACCCATCAACGATTTCAAAAAGGTGGTTTTGCCAACGCCGTTGCGCCCCATCAGCACGACGCACTCTCCCGGTGACACGCTGACAGACATGTCGCGAATCGTATGGGACAGCCCGTAGTACTGGTTGATGTGCTGAGCCAAAAGCTCATCTCGCACCGACGACGCGGATCGTGTCGATTCATTCTTCTTCACAACCGTCGATTCAAGCGCTTCAGCTACCAAGGTAAACCTCGATCACTTTCGGATCTTCCTGAATGTCCTGCATCTTGCCTTCGGCAAGAACACTGCCCTGATGCAGCACCGTTATCGGTGACTCCAGATTGCGCACAAAATCCATATCGTGTTCAACAACGACGACAGAGTGCGTGAGTTTGAGTTGCGTGAGCAGTTCGATCGTGCGATCCATCTCGTCGTGGGTCATCCCGGCAGCGGGCTCGTCAATCAACAGCAGCATCGGGTTCTGCATAAGGAGCATGCCGAGTTCCAGCCACTGCTTCTGCCCATGAGACAGTCTCGCAACGGGTGTACGGCTTTCATCTGCGAGACCGATCAACTCCAAAGTGCTTTCAATTTGCGCGCGAACTTCCCCCGAAAGACGCGCGGTGAAAAGGCCGTAAACCGAGCGCACACCATCGGCAGACACTTCCATGTTTTCGAACACGCTGTGATTGTCGAAAACCGTTGGTTTCTGGAATTTTCTGCCAATGCCAGAGCGCGCAATTTCGTCTTCCTTCATCCGGAGTAAATTCAGTCGCGAGCCGAACCAGCACTGACCTTCATCTGGTCGTGTTTTCCCCGTAATAATGTCCATCATCGTGGTTTTGCCGGCACCGTTAGGGCCGATCACGCATCGCAGTTCATTGTGATTGACATAGAAGTTCAGCTCATCGATCGCCTTGTATCCATCAAAGCTGACGCTAACCCCCTCCATGTACAGAACGGTTCCGTTTCGGATATCAAGATCGGCGACTGGAGAGGGGGATCGAATGTCTCTCATCGTGTTGTCCTTTTTGAGGGCCACGACACACCCGCTACACCCTTCGGAAAGAACAAGGTGACCAACAGGAAGATGCCGCCCAGAGCAAACAGCCACAGTTCCGGTGCGGCGCCCGTTAGCCAGGTCTTGGCATAGTTAACGCCAATCGCCCCAAGCACCGCCCCGTACAGAGTCGCTCTGCCTCCGATAGCAACCCAGACCACTATTTCGATTGAATTTAGCGGCGAAAACTCTCCCGGATTGATAATCCCTACCTGAGGCACATAAAGCGCACCGGCAATGCCCGCAAGCACGGCAGAAAAAGCAAACAGGGATATCTTTATGTAGTCGACATGGTGACCCAGAAATCTTACTCGGTCTTCCTGGTCTCTGATCGCAATCGAAACGAGACCCAGTCTCGATGTCACGATACGTCGACAGATCACATAGGCAATGAAAAGAGCCACGGCACTCGCGACAAAAAGGCCGCGCCGCGTTGCATCTGAGCGCAAGCTGAAACCCAGCACATCTTTAAAGTCTGTCAGGCCGTTGTTACCACCGAAACCCATCTCATTCCTGAAAAATGCGAGCATCAGAGCATAGGTAAACGCCTGGGTGATGATCGACAGATATACTCCGGTCACGCGTGATCGAAAGGCAAACCAGCCAAAAATAAAAGCTGCAAGACCCGGCACAAGCACGACCATCAGTACCGTAAACCAGAATTGATCAAACCCAAGCCAGAACCATGGAAGTTCATTCCAGTTCAAAAAGACCATGAAATCTGGGAGCACCGGGTTTGCGTACACGCCCCGGTCGCCGATCTCTCGCGTCAGGTGCATACCCATGACGTACCCGCCGAGCGCAAAGAAAGCGCCATGCCCGAGGCTGAGTATCCCGAGATATCCCCAGACGAGGTCTACGGACAGCGCGAGCAGAGCGAACGTCAGGTATTTGCCAAACAACGTTACGGAATAGGTTGGCAGATGCAGAACGTGTCCCTCGGGAAGACTGTTGAACACGACAACCGCGACCGCGATAAGCACCAGAGCGGCCAGCACAAACTTGTCCTGTGTGTTCAGGAAGCTTCGCGCCGTCATTGTTCCGCCGCCCTGCCTTTTTGTGGAAACAAACCACGGGGCCGCTTCTGGATGAAGAGAATTATGAAAACGAGCAGCAGGATCTTGGCGAGCACGGCACCGGCCCAGGGCTCAATCAATTTGTTGATGACGCCCAGGCTCAGGCCACTGATAAGAGTGCCCCAGAGATTGCCGACACCGCCGAAGACGACAACCAGAAAGCTGTCAACGATGTACGCCTGGCCCATATTCGGGCCGACGTTCGAGAGCTGGGATAACGCGACCCCGGCAAGACCCGCGATGCCAGCTCCGAGACCGAAGGTCAGCGCATCGACCCGACCGGAACGAATTCCGATTGCTCGTGCCATGTCCCTGTTCTGGGATACCGCGCGTACGTGAAGACCGAGAGACGTAAAGCGAACAACCATCAACAGCACAGCGAAGACAACCAGACAGAATCCGAAAATGTAGACGCGGTTGAGTGTCAGCGACAGCGCTTCGTTGAGCTGCCAGACGCCGGAAAGAAATTCAGGGGTTACGACAGCAACGTTCTGGGCGGAAATCGTCGTGCGGACAAACTGCTGGAGGATAAGACTGATGCCAAACGTTGCGAGCAAGGTCTCAAGCGGGCGCCCATAAAGAAAACGAATTACACTTCGTTCAATGACTATGCCGACCAGCCCCGTCAACACAAACGCGGCCGGAATCGAAAGTAACAACGCGTAGCCCGGTTGACCGGGCATTAGCTGCTGCATGAGATAAGTCGTATAGGCCCCGAGCATGATCAGCTCGCCGTGGGCCATATTGATGACACCCATCACCCCAAAGGTGATTGCGAGTCCAATAGCGGCCAGCACCATCACAGATCCAAGACTGAGCCCAAAGAAGATAGTCTCAACCTTGGACCAGTTCGAGATCCTTCGTTCGATACGGGTCTGAATCGACGTTGCGACCTCTCTAACCCTTGCGGATTCATCTGATGACGCAAGCGCAGCAACGCGCTGCCTCACCTGTGGCGTCATACTGTTCTTAACGCTATCGAGGGCCGCTAGCCGAACATCCTCCTGCGGATCTCGAAGTTTTGCCAGGGACAGCACCAGCGCCATGGCGTCTTTGGTCGGCTGGTCTGATTCCGAATCAATGCGGGTTGCAATTGATTCCAGTTGGACGTCGCTGATTTCATCATCAGCCATGAGCTTCTGAACAGCATTGAGGCGAACCTGGGGATCGGGATTGTCGAGCTGTAGACCAGCTAGACGTGATCTGATGTCTGAACGCAGCTTGTTGTTAACCGTGATTCGTTTGAATTTGCGCTTGGAAAATAAACCGAGTTCATCGTCGGCGAGAGCATCGATAGCGATCAGCCCTTCCGAGGACTGTCGTTGCCATACCAGCTTCTTCTCTGTTCGCAGGTAACGCAGCGTTCCATTGACTACGCCTTCCAGAAGTTCCACGGTCTTCGGGTGTCCAGACTCGACAAGCGCTTCGAGTCCCTGCTTCTTGATGTTGAAGTTCTTGTTGAGCAACAGATCAAACGCAGCATCAAGCGCTTCATCACCAGTTTCAATGCTCGAGGCGCATATGCTGGTGCTCGACAGCGTGGCGATCAGGCACAACCCTACTGCAAACATGCGCTGCATTATCAAAAATCCTGCTGTGGAAGGTCTGAGTTAGAAGTGCGGGTTCGGAGAAAACTGGCGGCATGGCTTCACCAAACCATGCCGCCAGTCCCGCTAGCAACTCAGTCACGAGGAGGTTTGACTGAGACTGACTTCTTTGTTTTTATGGGTTCAGCGATTCGCTGACCTAGTACACCTGTCCCGAACACTTGCCGGTTTTGGGATTGAAATTTCCGCAGGCAAGCGGTGCGCGCCAGTCAGAAATGACGTCCTTTGAGCCTTCGAGGTAGTCAGACCATGCATCACCTGCGACAAGACCTGGTGTCTGACTGACAATCGAAAACTGACCGTCGTCCTGGATTTCACCAATGAGTACCGGCTTTGTGATGTGGTGATTGGGCATCATCGCACTGACGCCACCAGACAGATTCGGAACGGTCACACCGATAATGCTGTCAAT
>CALHMG010000027.1 GCA_938034705.1 uncultured Gammaproteobacteria bacterium | reverse complement strand
AACGTAGGGTCCAACCTGCCGCATCTAAAGGCGTTTGTGCCGCCGGTGAAGCGGCAGTTTTCCCTTGCGGGTGCTATTCGGCGCTTTCTGGGTCCGAATCAGGGGCGGAACCCCTGCGTTTTCGCGCTCGCGGATGGGCTTTGTCGTAGACCTTGGACAGGTGCTGGAAGTCGAGGTGTGTGTAGACCTCGGTGGTGGTGATATTGGCGTGCCCCAGCAGCTCCTGCACGGCCCGCAGATCACCGCTCGATTCAAGCATATGGCTGGCAAATGAGTGGCGCAGCATATGTGGGTGAACATCCTCGGGAAGCCCGCAGCGCACGGCCCACTGGCGAAGACGCTGCTGGATGGCCCGAGGCCCGAGGCGCGTGCCACGGGCGCTGATGAATAAGGCCTTTTCCTGAGGTGTCGACTGACCAGCGTCGATCAGAGCACCGCGTCGTATCGGCAACCAGGCGCTGATCGCCCTGCGGGCGTGCTGGCCAACCGGAACGATTCGCGTTTTCGATCCTTTGCCAATGACACGCACGGTGGCGTCGGCGTCATCGACGCTGTCGATATCAAGATCCGTAAGCTCTGACAGACGCAATCCTGACGAATACATCAGTTCGATAATCGCGCGATCGCGCACGCTTATGAAATCATCGCCGTCGATGGACACCAGCGAGGTCGCCTGTTCGGCGCTCAGCGTCCGGGGCAGTCGCTTCGATGACTTCGGCGCACTGATTCCGGCAAAGGGATCACTCGCCGCGAGTTTTTCTCGCCGCATCCAGACGTAAAAACTTCTCGCGGCCGACAGCGCTCTCGCGATGGAACGGCCGGACAATCCTGATGAATGCAGCGACGACGCGAACGCCCGTGCATCACCGGCCTTGAGACGTTTCCATGAACCCGCATAGCGCGTTGCTCGCCAGTCGTTGAGTCGACCAAGATCGCGACGGTAGGCGTCGACGGTGTGCGCAGACAGTCTTCGTTCGTTGACAAGGTGAGCCAGAAACTGTTCCAGAGTTGGATCAGCTTTACCCGAGCTGTGTTTGGCAGGACCGGGCTTGTCGGATTTACCCGCCTTGCGGGATCGTGAACTCAAGGCGGTTGCCTCGATGGTCCGAGGCTTTCTTAAGCGGCGCGCGCGCTGGCTTTCAGACGTTGCAGGCCGGTGCTGATCAATTCGCCGAGCCTGTCGAGATAGATCGTGCCCATCGCGTGGTTGAACCGTGAACGATCGGTCGAGCCGAGTCCGATAACACCAAGAACACCGCCACTGTCGTCGGGCAGCGGAATCACCGCGCAGGACGCGGCTTCAGATGCGTTTTCCCGGAACAGAACCTCAAGCGCGCGACCGGGCAGACGATCATCGCAAACGCTCTTGCCATGGCTCACACGATCATGGAGCAGTCCCCATCCTTCAGCGGAGTCTTTCCCGGCGCCGTGATCTGCCGCGAACTCGATGCACACGTGTTCGATTTCAAATTCTTTTTTCAGAAGTTCTGACAGCGTCGACAGTGCCGCCTCAAAGCTTGCAGCACGCGCAACAACCAGAGAGATGCTGTGAAGGCGCTCCTGCAGTGCTTCGTTCTCGCGAGCGGTCGATACCATCTGATCGAACCGTTCCTGCATCGTGTCGAGTTGCTGACGCAGTACCTGAACCTGTCGTTCGATCAAGGACACGGCGCCGCCGGAATTCTGGTCGGACACGTGAAGCGTTGCGAGCAGTTGTGGATTGCGCTCAAGCAGATCGGGATTGTTCTCAATCCACTGCACGATCATCGATTCATCGAGGTTGATTCGGGTGATGTTGTCGTCGCTCATAGCGCTGCTAACCACTGCTAATCATTCTGATCAATGTTTATGTGTCCCTGAAAAACTGTTTCGGCAGGGCCGGTCATCAATAGCGAACTCCCGGGACCCGGCCAGCGAATCCCCAGCACGCCACCGGGTAACTCCACCGTGACGTCCTCGCCCAGACGTCCCTGATTTCGACCGACGGCTACCGCTGCACATGCTCCACTGCCACAGGCCTGAGTTTCGCCAACGCCACGTTCGAAAACGCGAAGAAGAACGTGCTCGGGACTGACAATCTGCATGAACCCGGCGTTGGTGCGCTCCGGAAAGCGGCTATGGTTTTCCACCTGCGGTCCCTGGATCGACACCAGATCATCTGACAACGCGTCGACAATCTGAACCGCGTGCGGGTTACCGACGGAAACTGCGCCTATCTGAATCGTACCGGATTCAATCTCCAGCGGGTACTCCAGCGCCTGTTCGTCGGCTTTAAACGGCACTCTGGATGGCTCAAACACGGGCTCACCCATGTCCACGGTGACCCGACCGTCCGTGCTCTGGCGCAGCTGCATCGTCGCGGTGCTCGTTTGCACCGTGATCTCGTCGCGATCGGTGAGACCCTGATCGATAACAAACTTCAGAAAACACCGGGCGCCATTGCCACACTGACCGACTTCGCTGCCGTCAGCGTTATAAATCCGGAATCGAAAGTCGCTGGTCTGGTCGGTCGCGGGCTCAGCGACCAGAATCTGGTCACAACCAATACCTTTGTGTCTATCGGCAATTTGTTGCGCGCTTGTCTCATCGAGAACGATAGACTGTGTCACCGCATCAAGAACGACAAAGTCGTTTCCGAGTGACTGCATTTTTGTGAATTGAAGCTGCATACGACCGATACCCCTCGCAGCGCCTATGGTACATGAAAGCCCGAATCCAAAACTATGTAGAACGCATCAAACGCATGCCGAACAAAGGCGTTCGCGTCAGCGTCGGCGTTCTGCTGATTGTCGGCGGCGTACTTGGTGCGCTGCCGATACTTGGCTTCTGGATGATTCCGCTCGGGCTTGCGATTCTGTCCGTCGACTATGCCTGGGCGCGTCGCGCGACCGCCGCGATGAAGCGGTGGTTTAAAGGGTTAGCGACCGAGTACAAAAAGAGTCGCTGGGACTGGATCCGCCGAATTGGTCAGAAGTTTCGATCGAGAAAATAAAAACCTGGCCGAAAGTTGCAGATCAGTCACCACGCCGCGCATCCAGTCGGCAAGAGCTGAACACGGCTCAGTCGATCCGTTGAGGCCCGCATCGCCCCGTCACGCGCTCTTTTCAGGGACCTCGATGTTGTCGAGATATTTGAGCCAGTCGTGGGCGCCTCCGCCGGTTGCAAAAAACCAGGGGTTCAGTACCGACTCCTTGTTATAGGCAAGCTCGTCGCCTGAAGGCGCGAGGATGTTGCCACCCGCCGCGGCGAGAACAGCATGCGCAGCCGCCGTGTCCCACTCCGACGTTGGCCCGAGTCTCGGGTACACGTGGGCGTCGCCTGAAGCAACCAGACAGATTTTCAGCGAACTGCCCATGGACTGGACATCGGGTTCGCCGATATCGCGCTGGAGGTTTTCAAGGTAGGTGCCGGTAGAACCGCCGGCGTGGGATCGACTCGCAACAACAATCGGTGTTCCGCCGTCGTACGCCAGTGTGTTGATCGCACGACTGCTGCCGTCACCGGCAAAGAAACTGGCGCCTTTACCCACTTCGCCGACATAGCTTTCGTTTGTCACCGGCACGTGAACAACACCCATCACCGGAAGGCGGTTGTCGATCAGCGCAATGTTGACCGTGAACTCGCCGTTGCGTTTCACAAATTCCTTGGTCCCGTCGAGAGGGTCAACAAGCCAGAACCTCGGCCAGTTGAAGCGATCAATCTGTTCGTTGCCGGCGGACTCTTCAGAAAGAATTGGAATATCCGGCGTCAGTTCCGCAAGTTCCCTGACGATAAGATTGTGCGCCCGCTGGTCCGCCATCGTCAGCGGTGAGCCATCTCCCTTGGTTTCGACGTCGAAGGCGCCGTTATAGACATCGAGAATTTCGTTGCCGGCGCGCCGGGAAATCTCGAGCACGTCGAGTAGCAGTTGGTCAGTCAAAGGAAGCGGTCCCCGCTTTGTTCGTGAATGTCATCTGGAGTGTGTAAATCTGTCGAGAAGCATGTACACACCAAGACGGGCACGCGACTCGCTGAAGTCGTCGCGCTCGAGCAGGGCGCGTGCGTCCTCAAGCGGCCAGAATACAACTTCCGGCGGCTCCGGTTCATCACCTTGTGCAGTCGCGGCGTGAAGATCTGTTGCAAGAAAAACATGTGTACGGAAACTGGCGTACGCCGGCGCCACGGTCACCTCACCCCAAGCCTCGAGTCGACCCGCGGCAAAACCTGCTTCCTCGGTAAGCTCGCGGTTCGCGGCCGTCTCGGGTTTTTCGCCTGGATCTATCCGACCCTTGGGAAACCCAAGTTCATATTGTTCCAGCCCGACTGCGTATTCACGAATCAATACGATTTGACGATCATCGTCAGCGCCAGCAAGACCAATAACCATCACGGCCCCGCCCGCTCCGGCGAGTCGTTCGTAGTCAGTCTCGACGCCGTTGGAGAATTTCAGCTCCACCTGTTCAATCTCGAACAGTCGCGTTTTTGCGACCTGTCGAACTTCAGTGATTTCAGGAGGTGTTCGCATGCTGACTGTCGGTGGCTCGTACAAAGACGTAATCTTAACCCATGATCACAATCAAACCGGTCGAAACCGTGCTGCTGGACATGGACGGCACACTGCTTGACCTGCACTTTGATACTCATTTCTGGTTGCAGCATCTCCCGAATCGGGTTGCGCAACTACGCGACCTTTCGGCCCAGGAGATCGACAGCGTGTTGCTGGCGCACATGCGCGAACGCGAAGGAACGCTTGACTGGTACTGCACCGACTACTGGTCGGCGCACCTGGGTGTAAACGTCATGCAGCTGAAGTCCGAGACAAGCAGCCGTGTCGGACTGCGGCCGGGCGCAAGAGCGCTGCTGCAACGACTGATTGCCGAGAACTACAAACCCGTCATGGTGACCAACGCTGATCGTCATGTCATGGGTCTGAAATTCGGCCTGACCGGGATCGACGAACAGTTTTCGCAAATTTTCTCGTCCCACGACTTTGGTTTTCCGAAGGAACACGCGAGTTTCTGGGACACGCTGCATCAGCATATCGACTTTGATCCAGCGTCAACCTTGCTGATCGACGACAGTGTTGCCGTGCTGCGTTCGGCAAGACGCAGCAAAATCGGCCATCTGCTCGCTCCGGCCAGGCCAGACAGTCAGAGACCGGCTGTGACCGATCACGAATTTGATACCATCGCGCACTTCGACGATCTCGTCATTCAGCGAACTTAAGTTTTGTTCCTTGCGCCTATGAGCAGTATTGCCAGATGAGCCCAATCGAGGCCTACACCAGGCTGATCGAATCAGGCGAGTTTCACAAAGACCCTTCCCAGGCGGCGGCGGTTGCTGAACTTGATCGTGTTCATCACGCACTGGTCGGTCGGGAAGAACCGAAAGCCGGATTGCTGACCCGATTCTTTGGCTCGAAGAAGCCCATTGCACCTGCCAGGGGTCTTTATCTCTGGGGCGGAGTCGGGCGCGGCAAAACCTGGATGATGGACGTGTTCTTTGAAGGACTGCCGTTTGAGGACAAACGTCGCGTTCACTTTCACCGCTACATGCAGAGCGTCCACGAATCGCTGAAGAAACTGAGCGGCACCACGGACCCGCTGGACGCCGTAGGCGAACAACAGGCGAGTCAGTTTCGCGTCCTGTGCTTCGATGAATTCGTGGTCGAGGACATTGGCGACGCGATGATTCTGTCCGGACTTTTGACTGCGCTATTTGAACGGGGCGTCACGCTTGTCGCAACCTCCAACACAGCGCCAGATGATCTGTACAAGGACGGACTGCAGCGGGCACGTTTCAAGCCGGCGATTGCGCTGATCAATGAGCACACCGAAGTGATGCGCATACCTGACGGTGACGACTATCGCCTTCGCGCGCTGGATACCGACGCGATTTATCACGTGCCGGCCGGGACTGACGCCGACGAACAGCTGATGGAGACGTTCAGAGCCGTCGCCGACAGTCGAACCGAAATGGCTGGGGCCATTTCCATCCTTGGTCGGGAGATCGAGTACCGTGCACGCGGTGACGGCATTGTCTGGTTCGACTTTGCACGTATCTGTGGCGGACCGCGATCAAGTCACGATTACATCGAGATTGCTCAGGAATTTCACACGGTCCTTATTTCCGGTATCCCGGTTTTTGACAGAACTCGTGATGATGAAGCACGCCGGTTTATCGAAATGATCGATGAGTTTTACGACCGCAACATCAATCTTGTTGTCTCCGCCGATGCCGATCCCGTGTCGCTTTACACAGGGCGTCGCCTCGAGAAACCGTTCGAACGAACCACAAGTCGACTCATCGAGATGCAGTCCAGGGAATATCTCGCTCGAGAAAAGAAAGCCTGACTCTCAGGCGGGGGCGATACAGCGCGGGCCGTCGTTGCGTGCGTTGTTTACAAAATTCGTCACGGGGGTCAGTTCAAGTACGTCACCAGCCGGCTGCATCAACGCATCAATCCGAGTGGTGTCATCGGACTGCAGCCAGGTCTCGACATCGGTGGAATCAAGAATCACCGGCATTCGATGATGCACTTTTGCCATCGCGCTGTTTGCTTCGGTGGTCAGGACACAAGCCTGGGGCTCTCCTTCCTTTGAGATCGATGACAGCCCTGCAAGGTAAAAGCCGCTCGCCGCTCGCGGCGCGATATACCAGGCCTCGCGATCCTTGCCTTCACGGCGCCATTCATAAAATCCGTTCGCGGGTATCACGATCCGTGATTCGACAATCGGTTTTCGAAACGACGGCTTTTCCCGAACCGACTCCGAGCGGGCGTTGATAATCGGACCTGAAAACTTGCCAGGTTTTGCCCAGGGCGGAATAAGCCCCCAGTGCATGTCTACCAGAGTCATTTCATCCTGCTGAGCAATACACAGCAGACTGGCCGTCGGCGCCACATTGAAGCGCGGGTTGAAAGAACGATCGCCAAGGCTCAACCCAACCTCGTCGAGCAGCGTTTCAATGCCTGGATGATCACTGATGTTCATTCGTCCACACATAGCCGATTCTCCGCCCGGATCTCGTCACCCGGCCTCGGTCGGCCCAGGTTCATGGAGTAAGACGCATCGACAGTTTATGATTGCATGCATACGCTGTGAACCCATATTTCAAGAGCAAACAATGTCTGATACACGATTTACCGGTACCGACAAATACGTCGCCACAGAAGACCTCATGATGGCCGTGAACGCGGCCGTCACGCTCGGGCGCCCGCTGTTGATCAAAGGGGAGCCCGGAACAGGCAAGACCATGCTCGCCGAAGAGGTAGCCGCGGCCCTCGGGCGTGATTTTATTCAGTGGCATATCAAATCAACCACCAAGGCACAGCAGGGTCTGTACGAGTATGACGCCGTCGCCAGACTGCGTGACTCCCAGCTTGGCAATGACCGGGTGCACGACATTGGCAACTACATCGTCAAGGGCAAACTCTGGGAAGCTTTTGACAGCGAGCAACAACCGGTTCTGCTGATCGATGAAATCGACAAAGCCGATATCGAATTTCCTAACGATCTGCTGCTCGAACTCGACCGGATGGAGTTTTTCGTTTACGAAACCCAAACCACGGTAAAGGCAAAACACCGACCGATTATCATTATCACCAGTAACAACGAAAAAGAGCTGCCGGACGCCTTTTTGCGGCGATGCTTCTTCCACTACATCCAGTTTCCCGATCGCGAAACGATGACAAGCATTGTGGACGTGCACTTTCCGACACTGAAAAAAGAACTGCTGTCTGCTGCACTTGAGTCGTTTTTTGATCTCCGCGAGGTTCCAGGCTTAAAGAAAAAGCCGTCGACCTCGGAGCTGCTCGACTGGATCAAGCTGCTGGTTGCCGAAGATATTCCACCCGAGGCCCTGAACAGCGATGACCCGTCCAAGCTGATCCCGCCGTTGCACGGCGCCTTGCTCAAAAACGAGCAGGACGTCCATCTTTTCGAAAAGCTTGTATTCATGAATCGGCGCAATGCTCGTTGATTTCTTTTTTCGACTGCGCACGCATCAGGTCCCGGTTTCCATCACCGAGCTGCTGACGCTGCTGGGTGCGATGGAAGCTGGCGTCTGTGATTTTTCTGTAGACGACTTCTATTTTCTTTCGCGCTCCGCGCTCGTCAAAGACGAACGTCACTACGATCGTTTCGATCAGGCCTTTTCTTCCTGGTACGAAGG
This sequence comes from uncultured Gammaproteobacteria bacterium, assembly GCA_938034705.1. GTDB lineage: Bacteria > Pseudomonadota > Gammaproteobacteria > Arenicellales > CALHMG01 > CALHMG01. The sequence goes on along the minus strand of CALHMG010000027.1, from coordinate 98,632 downwards.
ACAGCAGAACGCGTTTGAGGCCGTTGTCGGCGAGATCCCCGAAGAATGGCTTCGCAAGCAGGCAGAGCTGCTCCTGACAGACGAGGAAAAGGCCCAGATTGAGTCACTCGGCGGTTTCGAAAAACTGATGGAGACACTCAAGGAAAGACTGAAGAATCAGGAAAAGCGTCATCAGGGCGGCAACAAGATGATCGGAACCGCGGGACGATCTCCCTTTGGCGCCTACGGCTACAACCCCGAAGGTGTGCGCATCGGGCAGGATGAATCGCGCCATCGACGGGCGGTCAAGGTCTGGGACAAGCGCGAGTACCGAAACCTCGACGACACGCGGGAAATTGGCACCCGCAACATGAAGGTTGCGCTGAGACGACTGCGCAAGTTTGCGCGAGAGGGTGCAGCCGACCAGCTTGATCTGGACAGCACCATAAGCTCAACCGCGCGAAACGCGGGTTATCTTGACATCAAGATGGTCGCTGAAAAGCGTAATGCGATTAAGGTACTGCTGTTTCTTGACGTCGGTGGTTCCATGGACGATCACGTACGCGTTTGCGAAGAACTTTTTTCTGCAGCGCGAACTGAATTCAAATATCTCGAGTACTACTACTTTCACAACTTTCTTTACGAACGTGTGTGGAAAAACAATCGGCGACGACACACCGAACGTATCTCGACCGCAGAAGTACTGCGAACCTATGGCAAGGATTATCGGGTCATCTTTGTTGGAGACGCCACGATGAGTCCTTACGAGATTACCTATCCCGGTGGCAGCGTCGAACACATGAACGAAGAACCGGGGGCCGTGTGGATGTCGAGGCTGCTGGAAGTTTTTCCACATTGCGTCTGGTTAAACCCGCGCGCCCAGACGACCTGGCACTACACACCCTCGATCGAAATCACCACGCAGATCATGCAGGACAGGATGTTCCCGCTCACTATCGAGGGGCTCGATGCGGCAATGCGCCAGTTACTGCACAGTAAAGCCTGATGACGCCGGCAGTTTTTCTCGCAGCTGATCCCAGCGATTGAGCAGCGTTGCCTCATCGGTGTAGCCGGCCGACAGCGTCCAGGCATGAGCCTGCGTCGTTACCACGACGCTTGGAAATCCGGTTACCTTGAATTGATCCCGAATCATGAAGTCACTGGTGAGTCGTGCGTGAACAGGTTCCGACTGCATGTCTGCGATCAGCTGATCGGCATTCAGATCCACTGAAGTCGCCACCTCAGCAAGCACCTTGTCGTCCGCTGTGTTTTGCGCATCAAGGTAGTGCGCCTGCTGAATCGCTTCAAACATGGCGATGCCGCCGTTTTCCCGCTGAATCCCGGCGGCAAGAACGGCTCGGCAGGCTGGATACGTTGAACGTCGCGGCACGTTCTGATCCCAGTAGTTCATGTTGAACCGCGCGCCCGACATTACGTGAATACGTTCCCAGCTCTCACGCATTGTGGATTTCATCTGGTCGTCCATAGGCTCGTCGCTGTCTGGAGCCAGTCCTCCCATGATCAGTCTTGTGTTGATGCCTTCATGGTTGCGCAAAGAAGCCTTCAACGCAGACCATGGCGCACTGAAGGCCCAGCACCAGGCACACATGGGATCTGTGATATAGAAAACAGTGGTGACAGATTGGGTCATGGACAGGCGGAGGTAAGACACCGGACTCAAGCGTCCAGGAATTGCAGCGAGGGACGAAAGCGTAACGAGGTTAAACACACACGTTGTGTCGCAATAAGTCTACCGCAGCGCATTGCGAACACAGGTGTTTGTCCCGATTTCGGGTTGTGACAACTTGTTCAATACCAGGCGGTAGGATCTTTCTCCGACGTCATGCGTGACCGAAAATGTGCGACGACTCACAGCAGGCGATGTGGAAAACGGCAGTAAAAACAGCGCAGGTGCCCTGATCGGCCGAGAACTACCAGCGATGCAATGCGTTCAAGGATTCGAAGGCTCGCTGCTTTAGCATCAGATAGTTGTCTGTCCAGTCAGTTCCGATGTTGATCAGGAATCGACGCATGGCGAGACGTATGCATTGAAATTAGTGCTTTCGCGGCCTACTACTGAAAGAGACAAAGTCGGTTAGATTTGGATTACATCAGTCGGATCATGCGCCAGACGGCGCGCAGTTGAGAGCGCGGAAGAAAACCTTATGTCTATGACGGAAACTGAAAGCATGCAACAACCTCAATCGCCTTCGGACGATCGAATCGCGAAGTTTCACATTGGCCAGGTTGTTCGCCACAAGACGTTCCCGTTTCGTGGCGTCATCTTTGACGTTGACCCCGAGTTCAACAACACGGACGAGTGGTACGAATCCATTCCCGAAAATATTCGGCCCGAGAAAAATCAGCCGTTCTATCATCTGCTCGCCGAGAACGAAGAGACGACCTACGTTGCCTATGTTTCGGAACAGAATCTTCTGGTCGACCAGACGGGTGAACCGGTCGAGCATCCGGCAGTCGAAGAGCTGTTCGGCGGCCTTGCTGACGGAATGTATGAGCCTCTGCAAAACGCGGTTCACTGAGTCACCGGTCCGCCGGTGATCTTCGCCTCATCCGGGCCGGTCCCGGTCCACGCTGCATCCACCCGTTCGGGGTAATCTCCGGGTCAGCCGGACTTTGGCTAATATCGTTTGTTCACGGCTGCTCGGTCACGGACCCACCGTCCGGTTCACGCCTGAGACCCCGGCGACGGCCTTGATCACCTTTAGCATCAGATATTCGAAACAACCCGCTGGTCCGAAGCGGTTTTATCGACACGTCGGGTGCTCCTGACTTGCGCCAGTTCCCGCAAACTCTTACCCTTTGCTCCCGTTTCAGGCACTTGAAAAGACCATGGATTTCGAGCAAGCACGTTTCAACATGATTGAGCAGCAGATCCGCCCCTGGGAGGTGCTGGATCCCGCCGTTCTCGGTGCACTGGAGACGGTGCGTCGCGAAGAATTCGTACCCGCCGAACACCGTGAGCTGGCGTTCGCGGACATGAGCCTGCCACTACCGTCCGGTGAAGCGATGCTGCAGCCGAAAGTTGAAGCCCGTCTGATCCAGTCCCTCGAAATCCGTGCGGGTCACAAAGTGCTTCAGATTGGCGTTGGCAGCGGTCACGTCGCCGCGCTTCTGGCAGCACTCGGTGGCGAAGTAACGGCCGTTGAGCTCAAAGCAGATCTGGTTGAGTTCGCGAAAGCGAAACTGGTCGAACAGGGCTTTGACAACGTACGACTGATCCAGGGGGACGCATCGGGTGGCTGGAAAGATGGAGCGCCATGGGATGCGATTCTGCTGACAGGATCGGTTGGCGCGATCGACGACAACATCAAGCAGTCTCTCGCGGAGGGTGGCCGCCTTGTCGCCGTTGTCGGTTCAGAACCGATCATGGAGGCGACCGTAGTGACAAGACTCGGGCCAAGCAGCTTCAGAAGCCAGTCGTTGTTTGACACGATAGTGCCTGCACTCGGTGGTGCCAGCGCCGAGCCTGCGTTTGAGTTCTGACGCACGCGTGCGAACCACAGCAACACGCTGCGCGGACGACGCGTAATCTGCCTTTCTTTAACGACTCGCCAACAGAACCCAAAGTCAAAGTGGTGATCCAAGCGGCCATTAACTCTGTCAGGGAACGAGTAACTCCAGTGAATCCATTGATCTCATTTATCGGCAAATCGATTGGCAAGTCTCTGATCGCGGTTTCAGGTGGGCGTGCAGTAGCAACATTTGCAACCGCCGCTGCGCTGGCGATACCGATGCTCGGAGCGCCCACGTCTGCTTCGGCGGCCGATCTCTGGACGCTGTATGAGCAGGCCGTCGAGAACGACCCGACCTTCGCACGCCAACGCTACCTGTATCAGGCAGAGCAACAGAAAATCGTCCAGGCTCGAGCGCAGATGAGGCCAAACGTGTCCCTGACCGGTAGCTATGGGCGTCAGCATCAGAGGGTCTGGACAAACGCCGAAACGGGTGGCGGCAAAAGCCACTTCGCGAGCGGGTCAATCGGTCTCAGCGCGCGACAGAATCTCTACGACCGCTCGCTGCGCACCGGTGTCGCCATTGCCAAAGATCAGGTACGACTGGCTTCACTGGACCTGACCGCATCGCGCCAGGACCTCGCTCTGGCTATCGCGCAGCGTTATTTTGCCGCGCTTCGTGCCATGGACAATCTCAATGTTGCCAAGCGCGAGGTCGCCGCCGTGGGCCGACAGCTGGATCTCGCGCGCGAGCGTCTCGACGTTGGGCTCGGTACACGAACGGATCTCACTGAGGCCGAGTCACGATTCAAGCTCGCCCAGGTGAGCGAAATCGAATCGCGCAACGAGATCGACGACGCGTTGCGAGCGCTGCAGGAACTGACCGGGTCATCCCCGGCCGAGCTCGCGCCGCTGTCCGATGACGCGCCAATGAATCCTCCAACACCAACCGATTTGCAAACCTGGCTCGAGATCGCGCGGGAAAACAGCCTGGCGATTCGTCAGTCCAGACAGCAGGCGGCGATCACGCGTCAGGATATCGAGCGCCAGCGAGACGGTCGTTACCCTTCGGTTGATCTTGTCTTTAATGAAAACCTCTCGGACACCAGCGGCGGCCTCGGAGGATTTGGCAGTGAGCGGGAGTCACGCTCGCTGGCTATCCAGTTTTCGGTACCCCTTTATCAGGGTGGCGCCGTGAGTTCGCGCATCGAAGAGGCCGAGTTCAGATATCGAGCGGCGCTTAAAAACGTTGATGCACTGATTCGGTTGACCGAACGCTCGGTCCGCGACGCTTTTCTGGATGTCACCAGCACCATCGAACGAGTCGATGCGCTGCGCCAGGCCGTGGAAGCCAGTCAGGCTACCGTCGACGCCAAAAAGGAAGGGTTTGATGCTGGTGTTAACACCAACATTGACGTGCTCGATGCGCAACGCGATCTATTCCGGGCCCAGCGTGACTACCTCGGCGCACGCTACGACTACGTTCTCACGAGTCTCAATCTGGATCAGGCCGCTGGCCTGCTCGACGACGATGACGTGGCCAGAATCAACGGCTGGCTCGAGTAACCCCTGCAGGGCACAACGCGGCGCACGCCGGCTCCCGGAAACACGCGACCGCTCGACCCGATGAATCTCGCCACTCCCGAACACGCCCAGATCGCGTTCTACCAGGCATTTTCCGCCGGTGACGTGGACGCGATGATGTCGGTGTGGTCTGAACGCGATGACATCATTTGCATCCACCCCGGTAATGCGGCTCTTGCTGGTGTCATCGCAGTTCGCCACAGCTGGGATCTGATTCTTGGACAGGGTGAGTCCATGCAGATCCAGAGCACGCCGATTCAGACCTGGGCGACGCCAGAATCAGCGACCCTCGTTGTCACCGAACACATCCTGATCAAATCGCGTGACGTACGAGGTGAAACACTCGCCACCAACGTCTTTCGTCTGGAAGGTGGCGAGTGGCGCATGACGCTGCATCACGGGTCACCGAAGCCGACGGAACCCACAAGCAACCCGTCCGAACCCGAACCGGCTGCGGTGCACTAGACGGATCAACCGCGGTTCAGGGTAATCGTGCCCGTGTCGCCCGCGCAGCCTCCCGACGTCACCGAGTAAGGGCCACTCAGTCGACCACCGACCAGCTTCGCATTCCACGCAACTGTGCTGTTGCTGCCGGTAAACGTTCCGTCAAGACTCGAGGATGATTCGTTCCAGGTGCCCCTGAATGACGACAGGGGGCATGCCGAGACCGTGTGGCGAGTGACGGTCGCGGTCACGGTACTGCCCGACGCGTTGAAATTTCCAGCCAGCTCGCCGTTGTTGGTTGACGCAGAAACCCAGTCACCCGCAAACGCGCCGTTCACGCCTGTGGCACCTGAAGACGATCCGCTGCCACTGCTGGAACTGCCGCCACCGCAAGCGGCAAGCAGAAACACCAGGGCTGCCAGTGACAGCGCTGTTCCAGATTTTTTCGTTGTTGCATTCATGTTCAATCGTTCCTTGATGAGTGAAAGCGTTGCGAAATCAAGCTGCCCTGGCGCCACGAACCGGGGCCACAAAGCAGCCTGGGTGTACTTACTGTACCGAAGAGTAAGGTGTCGGAATCAGAAACTGATTGCTGATCGCGGCGACGATGGGACCAGCCGCTTCGGTTTCGGCGCGTTTTTCCTGCCACTCGGGGTCAGCCTGAAAGGCATCCCATTTCTGCTCACGCTCGGCAAGACTCTCCCACTCAAGGAGATAAATCAGATTCTGGTTGTTGTCTCCAACAAGTGTGGTCCAGAAACCAGCCTGCCTGATGCCATGACGTTCCCAGATTTTCAACGTGATGTTGTTAAACCGGGCGTTGAGATCGGGCAGTTTGCCGGGCACGCAGGTGTAAATTCGTAGTTCGTGAATCATGTTTCAGGATCCTCTTTGATTGTTCCTCGGGCTCAGATCGCAAGGGTCACAGCAGTTCACGGGTCATGGCTACCAGGCGTTCCGTTGCACCACGATTTTTTTCGAGCAATCGTGCACCCGCCACCCTGGCTTCGCCTCGCGCTTCGGGATCTTTGAGCAGTTCAATAATTTTGTCCGCCAGGGCGAGATTGTCCTCGATGCGAAACCCGGCGCCGGATGCTGCAACCTCTTGACAGATTTCAGCGAAATTCCACGTGTGTGGTCCAAACACCGGCGGCACTCCTGCAGCGACGGCCTCAAGAACATTTTGTCCACCGGTCTCAACCAGAGACCCTCCGACGAACGCCACGTCGGCAACCGCGTAGAGCATGCCGAGTTCGCCCATCGTGTCGCACACATAGACCGACGCGTTGTGCAGCTCCTCGGGCTCGTTCTCGCTGCGCCGGTTGGTGACGTTACCGCGCACCATCGACATCCGTGCCACCAGTTCGAACCGCTCTGGATGTCGTGGCACAAGGATCAGAAGAATGTCGTCATTCGCCATCCGTATCTTGGCATGGGCCTGAAACACCGCAATCTCTTCGCCTTCGCGGGTGCTGCCCGCGATCCAGACCGGTCGATCACCGATAGCTGTGCGCAGCTCCCGAGCGCGCTCTGCCTGCTCATCATCGAGCTCGACATCGTATTTGATGCTGCCGGTCACACTTATCGCCCCTTCGGTTGCGCCAAGGTTATTGAGGCGATCGGCATCGTCTTCGGTTTGAGCGCCAATCCTGGCGAAACTTGAAACGGCGGGTAAGCAGAGACTTCTCATTCGCGAGTAACCGCGAAAGGATTTTTCGCTCATTCTTGCGTTGATGAGCATTGACGGTATCGAGCGTTCGCGCAAAGCCAGCAGCCAGTTTGGCCAGATTTCGGTCTCCATGAACATCGCAGCAACGGGTCGCGACGCATCGAGAAACCGCGCTATGTCCGCGGGCACGTCATAGGGTGCGTACACATGCTTGATTCTCTGACCCAGATCCTGCGCAAACAACCGCGCAAGCTGATCTGAGCCTGTGGGCGTAGAGGTAGTGAGCAGAATTTCCAGATCTGTTTCGACTTCAAGCAGCTTTCGAACAAAAGGAGCGGCCGCATTGACTTCGCCAACAGAAACCGCGTGCAGCCATGCGAGTCTTGTCCCGGGGCTGGCGGCGGGTGGCAGCGCTTTTACAAAACGTTCGTCCCAGCGGTCAAGGTAGGCCCGGTTACGAAAACTGCGCAACCACAGTCGGACCGGTATCAGCGGACGAACGATTTTCCAGACAAGGGTGTAGAGAGATCGGGTCATTGCCCGATTATGTCAGGATGCTGCGTCGTCAGGTGCAGCGCGCAGGATTCGGCCGGTTCCGGCCTCGCGCAGTTCACTCGGACCGGCCGCGGATCCCACCCGACCCGATAGCACATAGTCCACGGCGTCCCCGAAGATCAGATCAACCTGCGCCGCGGTTCTCGCTGGAGGCTGACCATGCGCATTGGCGCTGGTGGACACCAGCGCCATTCCGGCCGCGAGACACAGACGCGCCGCGAGATGATGGGCGGTGACTCGAACGGCGAGTTTTTCGTGATCGCCTCGTACCATGTGGTGAACGCCGGGATGGGCAGGCAACAGCCAGCTGACCGGCCCGGGCCAGGTTTGCTCTGCTTCATCGAGCAGAGATCGATCGGCCGCAAAAATGTCCGGATGCAAAAATGGCGTCAGCTGAACAACGTTTGCTGCGATCAGAATCATGCCCATCGCGCGATCCCGGCGTTTGATACGAAGCACTTTGGCCAACGCCTTCGGTTGGCGCGGATCACAGCCAAGCCCAAAGCAGAATTCAGTTGGATACGCGACCACGCCCCCACGGGCAATAACGTCTGCCGCTTTAAGTAGATCCTGTGCCTGGGAATCTTCGGGAGTCTGTATTGGTGTGTCGTTCATGCGCACGGACTATGGGGCAGGTTCGTCGATGACGCTTGTACCCCTTTGCGGTTCAGGATTTTTCTGTTGGAGCCTCTTGCTCCCGAGCAACCGCCCGGTAGCCAATATCAGTACGGCAAAAACACTCCGGCCAGTTGATTGACGCAACCGACTGATAGGCAGCGGCGCTCGCCGCTTCAACCGTCTCACCCAAAGCCGTCACGCAGAGTACGCGGCCGCCACTGGTGCAGATGTTGTCGCCATCAAGAACCGTGCCCGCATGAAATACTTTGACGTCCTCAGTGCTGCCGTCGGACGTCACCGCATCAAGACCGGTAATAATGTCGCCCTTGCGGTAATCAGCGGGGTAACCACCCGCAGCCATGACCACACCCAGCGCGCGCCTGGAATCCCATTCGACACGCACGTCGCCCAGCTTGTGATCGATTGCGGCTTCGCACAGCTCAACAAGATCTGATTCCAGTCGCATCATGATCGGCTGCGTTTCGGGGTCCCCGAAGCGGCAGTTGTACTCCAGCACTCGTGGATTGTTCTCGGCATCGATCATCACGCCGGCGTACAGAAACCCCGTGTACGGATCACCATCTTCTGCAAGTCCCGCCACGGTAGGCTCGATAATCTCGTTCATGATCCGTTCGTGAACAGTATCCGTGACAACAGGTGCTGGCGAATAGGCACCCATCCCACCCGTGTTAGGTCCACTGTCGCCATTGTCCCGCGCCTTGTGATCCTGGGAGGTCGCCAGAGGCAACACGGTGGTCCCGTCGACGATACAGATAAAGCTCGCCTCTTCGCCTTCAAGAAAATCTTCTACGACAATTTGCGCACCCGCGTTTGAAAACTCACCACCGACCAGCATGCTTTGAGCGGCGTCGACGGCTTCCTCGACGGTGTTCGCGACAACGACACCTTTTCCCGCGGCAAGTCCGTCCGCTTTCACGACGATGGGCGCACCTCGCGACTCGATGTAAGTTTTCGCGAGATCAAAATCGGTAAAACTCTCGTAACCGGCTGTGGGGATGTTGTGTCGCTCAAGAAACTCTTTGGTGAACGCCTTGGACCCTTCGAGTCTTGCTGCACTTGCTATCGGACCAAAACAACGAAGCTCGGCCGCCTGAAACTGGTCGACAATGCCGTTCACGAGCGGAACTTCCGGTCCTACAATCGTCAAGTCGACGCTGCGGGACTTCGCCAGCTCGAGCAGACCGGCGATGTCTTCGGCACCAACATCTACGTTGCTCACCCCGGGCTCGCGCGCGGTGCCGGCATTACCCGGCGCTACGAGAACCTCGGTAACCTTCTCGGACTGAGCACACTTCCAGGCCAGCGCGTGTTCACGGCCGCCCCCTCCAACGATCAGCACTCTCATCGTGATTGTTCTCCGTTTATACGGTGGTCGCGTTGACCCGGGCCGCGATCAGTGTCTGAAATGACGCATCCCGGTAAACACCATCGCCATGCCATGCTCGTCGGCCGCCGCAATAACCTCATCGTCCCGCATTGAGCCACCGGGTTCGATGACAGCCGTAATTCCGACGTCGTGGGCTGAATCGATGCCATCGCGAAACGGAAAAAATGCGTCCGATGCCATGACCGAACCTGCAACTTCAAGATTTTCGTCTGCGGCCTTGATACCGGCGATGCGGGCTGAATACACCCGACTCATCTGACCCGCGCCAACCCCAATCGTCATGGCATCACGCACATAGACAATGGCGTTGGACTTGACGAATTTTACGACCTTCCAGGCAAACAACAGATCGGCCATCTCCTGCTCTGTCGGCGCACGACGGGTAACGACCTTGACGTCGGCTTGTGTGATCGCGCCAAGATCATTGTCCTGAACCAGCACACCACCCGACACGCGCTTGATAATGCGATCGGACACGGGACCGGTAACCCGGTCGGTGCGCAGGACCCGAACATTGGTTTTGCTCGCCAGCGCCTCGAGGGCGCCCGGTTCAAAGTCAGGTGCGATCACCACTTCCACAAACTGTCGCGCAACGATCTCGGCCGCGGTCTCGGCGTCCAGAACTCGATTGAACGCGATAATCCCGCCGAACGCAGACGTCGGGTCGGTTTTAAAAGCACGGTCGTACGCCTCCATCAAGGTGGCACCAAGAGCAACGCCACAGGGGTTGGCGTGTTTCACGATCACGCAGGCAATATCGTCCTTGAATGCTCCGACGCATTCCAGCGCCGCATCGGCATCGGCGACATTGTTGTAGGACAGCGCCTTGCCCTGAACGACCGTGGCGGCCGCGAGACTTCCGGACGCAGGAGAGGCGGCAGAGTAAAACGCCGCATCCTGATGAGGGTTTTCGCCGTATCGCATGTCCTGCACCTTGTGATACTGCAGGTTCAGCACCTCGGGATATGTGGCTTTGGACTCTCCCGCCGAATCTCGAGCGGTCAGCCAGTTACTGATGGCACCGTCATACCGGGCGGTGTGCGAAAACGCCTTGGCCGCCAGCGCAAAGCGAGTGTCTCGCGAGATGCCGCCGCTGGCCTGGATTTCGGCAACGATCTGATCATAGTCAGCCGGATCGACGACCACGGCAACATCATTGTGGTTTTTTGCGGCCGAGCGAATCATTGCAGGCCCACCGATATCGATGTTCTCGATCGCCGTTGCAAGATCACAATCAGGATCACTGGTCGCGGTGTCGAACGGATAAAGATTGACCACAACCAGATCGATCGCGTCTATGTCGTTCGACGACATGACGTCATCATCAGTGCCGCGGCGTCCCAGGATGCCGCCGTGCACCTTGGGGTGCAGCGTCTTGACGCGGCCATCCATCATCTCGGGAAATTCGGTGTACGCAGAGACTTCCGTCACACCGACGCCGGCATCAGACAACGCCTTTGCGGTTCCGCCGGTCGACAACACGGCGACGCCCGCGTCTTTCAGACAGCGGGCGAGTTCAGTAAGGCCGGTTTTGTCCGACACGCTGACGAGCGCGCGTCGGATCTTGCGAATATCGCTCATGATCACGTCGCGCGATCAGGCTTAGCCTGCTCGCGCGGATGCGGACCTTAACGACTGCTAGCGATGGTCGTCGACTTCGCCGAGCGCGTTGACGCGCGGCATTGTCGTACCATTGGCTCCATTCACAGAGCCGTTGACGGCAGAAACGTTGTTGTCCGACGTCGCATAATTGTCGCGGCGAACATGGTCACCGCTAACGCCGGTGGGGGCGCCGGGAACCGCAGGGCTGACGCTGCCCGCGTTTGCGACATTGTTGGCGTTCATTGTCTGCGCGACAGTACGGCTGGCGATCGCACCGCGATCGAGGCCGTGGGCCTTGAGCTTCTTGCGAAGAGTGTTGCGATTGATTCCCAGCATCTCGGCAGCCCGAGACTGATTCTGGGCCGTGTGCTCCATAATGACGGCAAGCATCGGTGCTTCAACTTCTTTAAGCACCAGAGCGTAAAGCTCACTTGGGCTCTCGCCGTTCAAATCACTCAGGTATCGACGCAACGATCGTGCGACAACATCACTGAGTGGCCCCTCCATGCTCCCTGTTGTTTTCATTCTTTAGTGTTCTCTCTTTGCTGGTGTTGTTGCTTTGCGCAGCGGCTAACCGGTTCTACACGGACAGGCCACATGACCTGGTCTCGCACGACGAATCGACGTCGACTGGGTGTCAGTGAATTGCCAGTTTTTGCACTCCGTAATCCCCCGGCTTGTTGTATTCCTCAATAAGCCAATCGAAATAATCACGAGTCAGCTGCGACTGCTCTTCGGCAGTTTCAACAACGTTAACCCGTGCTCGAAATTCTGAATTTCCTTCAATACCTTTGACGTACCACCCGATGTGTTTGCGAGCGGTACGAACGCCAATAAACTCACCATAAAAGTCATACAGCTCTTCCAGGTGGCCCAGTAACAGATCGCGCTGAACCGCGAACTCGGGATCACCAAGAATCTCGTCGGCTTTCAGATAGTGGTCGATCTGTTTGAATATCCATGGTCGCCCCTGGGCGGAACGTCCAACCATCACGGCGTCAACGCCGGTCTGTTCGATAACCTGTTTTGCGCGCTCGGGCGAAGTGATGTCGCCGTTGGCGATGACCGGGATCGATACGCGGGATTTAATGTCCGCGATAGTTTCGTATTCCGCCTCGCCCATGAACTTGCACGCGCGAGTGCGGCCATGCACTGCAAGCGCGGCAATGCCTGACTCCTGAGCAATATGCGCGATTTTGGGACCGTTGCGATTTTCAAGGTCCCAGCCGGTTCTGATCTTCAGGGTTACAGGAACGTCAACCGCGCCGACAACCGCCTCAAGAATATCGGTCACCAGGGTTTCGTCCTTGAGCAGCGCCGAGCCGGCCAGCTTCTTGCAGACCTTTTTTGCCGGGCATCCCATATTAATGTCGATGATCTCGGCACCAAGCTCTACATTAAAACGAGCCGCGTCCGCGAGCATCTGCGGGTCGGCGCCAGCGATCTGAGTGGAAGAAGGTCCGGGTTCACCCGTGTGATCAGCTTTGCGGGCGCTTGCTTTGGCGCCGTTGAGCTGACAATTCGCCGTAATCATTTCCGATACCGCAAACCCGGCGCCGAGACGTCGACACAACTTTCTGAAAGGACGATCTGTAACGCCGGCCATTGGCGCGACGATCAGATTGTTTTCAAGTTGGTAGGGGCCGATGTTCATAAATTTTTAGTCGACGGTGAATCGGCCTGTAGTCACTCGGGGCGGCTGGTGATTTTAACGAGCCGCGACGCGACAGGCAAAGGCAATCCACAAATTTGAACTGCGACTCGTCGGAAACTCTTGGCCAGTTTCGGCGCGATTATTTTTATCTGTGAAAGTAAGTTCTCAAACATAGCGTTGACACCTTGAAATCGAAAACGTTTTCAGATTGGGTCAGAGAACACCACAGAAAATTTGCAGAATCGTTGACAACAGGTTTTTTAGATGATCGAAACTTACTGAGCCAACGGCTTGACAAGTTGAACTTCGAATCCAATCGCACTTTGCGCAGGCTCGGCCAGATCAAGATCGATGATCGTTACTGATTCAGCGGCCAGTTTGTTTTCAGCACGAAACTCGGGGCCAAGATATTGTGCGGGGCGAAAGTTACGTCTTCCGACGATCTTGCCGGTCTTGTCAGTCAACGTAAGCTGCAAATCCGGATACGGTTGTTCTACATCTGCGCGATTGCGCACGGAAGTACTGATTCGAATTGCGGCTGGCGCATCCGGATGAAAAGCGATTCGAGTTTTTTCGATCTGGTATTCATCGAACCTCACCGGTGCGGGCAATTCGCATCGCATTGCGAGACATAAAATCTTGCCGGCCGGGCGCAGCGCCTGCCGCTGGGCAATGTCATGCAGGTAAAACGTCTTTGCCTGCAGCGCCAGCAGGCCGAGCAGCATTAACGAGCCCAGAATCCAGAAAACCGCAGGAATCCGGCGGCCGCTGTGACCGTCTGCATGCTCGCTGGACCCGTCGCCCAGCGTTGGAACCGACAGATCTTCGAACTGACTGCGATCAATGACGGCATTTCGTGACGCTGTGGCGGTTCCTTCGTCGGTATCACCCAGTTGAGCGAGTTCCGTCGGTTTGTTCTGCGGTCTTTTCCTGGACGACGGCTTCGGCTGCCTGGCGGGCTTTGTCTCAATTTTCTTCCCGGACTCCTGACCGGGCGAGGGTCCGACATTTTTTTGAAGCGAGTCAGTCTGTGGTGCCTCGGTTGCCGCGTCCAGCGCGCTCATCCGCCGACCGGGTTGCACTTCACCCTTGCCAAACGCATCGCCGAGATTTCGCGCCGATCGCGAAGCCGCGCGACCGTGACCACCTGTTCGCATTGAGACGAGGGAGCTTCGCGTGTTTTCCTGCGTTGAAGGCGCAGGTTTGGCGGTCTCGGCCGACTCTGTTGCTGCACGACCGGTTGATGCCTTGTTTTGGGGCGGTTGTGCTGCGCCCGGTTTTTTGACACGCACCGACGGTGTGGCGTCGGTTTTCTTCGCCGCCGGCCGCTTCACTTTCTCACGCGGCGCCGAAGGTCCGGGTTCAGGCGCAGCTGTCGTTTTCTGTTTTTCGTGATCCTGACGATCGACCAGATTCCAGCGAGCGTTGAACACATCAAAACATCGACCACAGCGCACGACACCGTCACGAGCATCAAGCTGCGCAACCGTGATCGCGAATGTCGTATTACAACTTGGGCACTGTGCGTACATAAAGCCTGTTCAAGTCAGAGAAAGCGCTTCAGCTGGAGTTATACAGGAGCATCCAGTCGCCGCGGCGCCAGCTGCAGAATTTACCGTGTTCAGCGAAAGCGGCGGTGACCGAGTCTGTCTGTTGCGCGAGAATACCCGACAGGAGCAACCGTCCACCTGGACGAACGAGCCGTGACAGCTGTGGTTGTAGATCAACAAGGGTGCCGGCAAGAATATTGGCAATAACGATATCCCCGGTCACGTCGTCGGGGAAGTCCGGTGTAATGGCAAGGTCGAGGCGCTCATCCACGTTGTTGACCCGGGCGTTCTCCCGGGCCGCCGGCAGCGCACGAGGATCAATGTCGACACCCCAGGCGTGGTCGGCGCCAAGTATCAATGCGCCTATGGCAAGAATTCCCGAGCCACAGCCAAAGTCGATAATGCGTTTGCCGCAAAGATTCTGGCGAGTCAGCCAGTCCAGACACATCGCGGTGGTCTCATGGCTACCCGTGCCAAAGGCGAGACCAGGATCAAGCTGAAGCTGAAAACGGGCCTCGATTTCGGTTTCCGCGAAACTGGGCACCACCCAGAAATCGCGCCCGATGTGAATCGGTTTGAAGTGCTGCAGGTGTTCGCGTTCCCAGTCGCGGTCCTCAAGCAGGCTGCGCAGGACGGGCACACCGCCAAGGCGCGAGGAAGCGGTGGCGATCAGTGCATCGCCATCGGCATCGGACGGGAACAGCCCGATCACAGTGACGTCACTCCACTTGGGAGGGGTAGGCAGCCCCGCCTCCAGCCAGGGCTCGCTGCTGTTGCCCTCGGTGGTCACGGCGAGCGCGCCAAGACTTTCAAACAGCTCGGCCGTTGAAGCCTCGAGTTCGCCACTGACGCTGACGCGGAGTTCCTGCCAGCTCACGTCAGCTCCCGGTCTGGGAAATTTTGCTCTCAAGATAGTGAATGCTGAGCTCGCCTTCGCCAAAGGAGGGATCGTTCATGATCTGCAGCTGCAGCGGAATATTGGTTTTGATGCCGTCGATAAAAATTTCACCGAGCGCCCGGCGCATTCGCCGGATCGCTTCGTCACGGGTGCTCCCCGATGAAATCAGTTTGGCGATCATCGAGTCATAGTGTGGCGGTACCGTGTAGCCATCAAAGAGGTGCGAGTCCACACGGATTCCCGGACCACCCGGCGCATGAAACTGGGTGACCTTGCCCGGCGAAGGCATGAATGTCTTGGAGTCTTCCGCGTTGATTCGACATTCGATTGCGTGGCCCTGCAGCACAACGTCATCCTGGGTGTATTCAAGAGGCTGGCCAGAGGCGACCTTGATTTGTTCCTTGACCAGATCGATCCCTGTGATCAGTTCTGTCACCGGATGCTCAACCTGGATTCGGGTATTCATCTCGATAAAATAAAACTCACCGTCCTGATACAGAAACTCGAAAGTACCGGCGCCGACGTAACCTATCCGCTTGCAGGCGTCGGCGCAGAGTTTGCCAACGCGCTCTCGGGACTCGTCGCTGATGCCCGGAGCAGGTGCCTCTTCGACGACCTTCTGGTGTCTGCGCTGCATTGAACAGTCACGATCGCCGAGGTGAATCGCGTTTCCATGGGTGTCTGCCAGGACCTGAAATTCGACATGACGCGGTCGTTCAAGAAATTTTTCGAGATACACCGTCGCGTTACCAAATGCGGCCTCCGCCTCGGACTGAGTCAGCGCAATCGCGTCACGAAGCGACGCTTCGGTGTGGGCAACTCGCATCCCGCGACCGCCGCCACCGCCAGCCGCCTTGATAATGACGGGGTAACCGATTTCAGCCGCAAGCTCGGACACGGCGTCGATATCGGCGCCGACTGCGCCCGTTGATCCAGGCACACACGGCACATTGTTTTCGACCATCGCCTGTTTCGCCATGATCTTGTCGCCCATGGTGCGGATGGCCGAGGCCGGTGGGCCAATGAAAGTGAACCCGCTTTCGACAACGCGTTCGGCAAAATCCGCGTTTTCCGACAGGAAGCCGTAACCCGGATGAATCGCGTTCGCGTTGGTGACCTCGGCGGCGGCAATCACGGACGGAATGTTCAGGTAGCTCTCGCTCGCCGCGGCAGGACCAATACAGACAGCCTCGTCAGCGAGACGAACATACATCGCTTCACGATCCGCTTCGGAATACAGCGCCACCGTTCGGATATTCAGCTCCTGACAGGCGCGCAGGATGCGCAGCGCAATCTCACCGCGGTTGGCGATCGCAAGTTTTTCTATGGAACCGGTCATGATCGTGGAACTGCCTTTAATTCGTCGTTATTCAATAACAAAGAGCACTTCGCCGAACTCGACGGGGTCCCCGTTCTGTTTATGTACGGCTTTAACTACTCCGGCACGATCAGCTTCGATTGGATTAAAGGTTTTCATCGCTTCGATGATGCACAGGGTGTCGCCTGTTTTAACGTTTGATCCAACGCTTGCGAACGCTGGCGACTCCGGATCCGGAGACGCATAGAACGTCCCTACCATCGGTGACGTGATGGTGTGGCCCGTTGGCTCATCCGCGGCCGGCTCGGCCACAGCAGGAGCCGCGGCTACCGGCGCGGGAGCGGGCGCTGCGGCCATTGGCATGGGCTGGGCATAGGCTGGCGCCTGAACAACGCTGGTTGAGCGTGAGAGTCTGATTGACTCTTCGCCTTCGCGAATTTCCATCTCGGCCAGATCGGACTCCTCAAGGAGTTCGATCAGCTTTTTGATTTTTCGAAGATCCATTTTCTTGATGTCTTAAGTCTCTGTGTCTTTGAGAATTCAGTTGCAGTTGCGTGGCCACGCACTCCCGGCGTCAGCCGCCAAGGATATCTGACAGCGCGTCCAGAGCGAGTTCATAACCCTGGGTGCCAAGACCGACAATCGTCCCCCGGGCAATATCCGACAGATAGGAGTGATGGCGAAACGGCTCACGCGCGTGAACGTTTGATATGTGCACTTCAATGAACGGTATCCCCGTTCCCGAAAAGGCATCACGAATCGCCACGCTCGTGTGGGTGAACGCCGCAGGGTTGATGACGATGAAATCGACGCCGTCACGGGCGGCTTGATGAATCGCCTCTACGATCTCGTACTCGCGATTGCTCTGCAGCGCGCTACTCGTATGACCCCGGGCCGCTGCCAGCTCGGCAAATCGAGCCTCAATCTGGGGGAGGGTGGTCGCCCCGTAGATACCGGGTTCGCGGGTTCCCAGCAGATTCAGGTTGGGGCCATTAAGGAGAAGCAGCTTTGCCATGATTCAGTCCGCGGTGTCCGTGTGCCGGGGTTTCGATAGTTGTATGAGATCTTGACTGACCGGAGTGACCCGAGCCCGTCATCGTGGAGGATCCGGGGCGAAACACCGGCCCAGGGCGCTACCCGGCAGTCAGCCGTACACAACGGCTCCGAGCTGGCGCAATCTCCGGGCGCGAGTGTGTGTTAGCGCAACGATATTGTCCAGTTCGCCGAAGATAAACTCATGATTGGCGATTTAGACAACGCCACAGACCATTAACCGAACCGACCGACCCGTCGATGCGCGATGGCTACTGCGTTTGAAGGGCTGCCTCAACGGCCTGGGTCAGCGGTTGCGCGTGCCAGATACCGAGCTTGTGATCGATGATTTTGCCGTCAGGCGTGACCAGCAGGGAAAAGGGCAGCGCGCCGCCCGGGTTGTACTGCTCGAGCAGGCTGTACCCGGCATCTCGCTCCGCCACCAGCGACAGGTAGTCGAGGCCTATTTCATCGCCGAGTCGACGAGCCGTCTGCGCATCATCCAGTGCAATTCCGATCACCTTCAGGCCTCGGTCCTGAAACTGTGCACCGATTCTGGCGAAGACCGGAATTTCTTCGCGACACGGCGCACACCATGACGCCCAGAAGTTGATGAGCAGCGTCTGGCCGGCCCATTCGCTTGAATCAACGCTTACGCCGTTCACGTCGGGCAAGGTCAGGGGGGCGAAACTGGAGGGCACTGCCGCGACGGGGCGTGGTGCCGCACCCACCCGATCATCGTGCATCGATCGCGACAGCTGTATGCCGGTGGCAAGCGCACCGATACCGGCGACGACGAGAATGATCAGCTGTGTCGATCGAGTCAAAGGCATGAAGAATTCGCGATGGCAAAAAAAGAAGAGAACAACCTTCGGAAGTTTACGTCGATCGCGCAGGTGGCGAAACGGTTTCGCTTCATTCGGGACAATCCCTTTTTACCACCCCGGCGTCAACTTGTTGTGGGTGGGTTTTGCGAGGTTGTGGACGCCTTTAAAGTTCCGGAAAACTTTTTCGGGCACGCGGCAACCGGTGGTTGCCCGTCAGACACCGTCAAGAATCGCGGCAAACGTTTTGGCGTCTCGGAATCCGTACAGACGCTTGTCCTTGAGCTCCCTGCCTGATGTGTCAAAAAACAGTATGGCCGGTGGACCAAACACACCGTAGCGCTTTTTCAGCGCGCTGGTCGCTGGATCGTTGGGATCCGTCACATCAACCTGAAGCATTGTAAATCGACTGTCGAGAATCTTTGTCACGGCTGGATCGACCAGCGTCGAAGCTTCCATGCGTTTACAGTCAACACACCAGTCAGCGTAATAGTCGAGAAGGACCATCTTGCCATTGCTTTGCGCGGTGGCCAGGGCGGCGTCCAGTTCGTCAGCATTGTTGACGCGCTGAAACAGCTCATCGTGAGATTTGGTCGCACCCACCTGGGCGACGCCTGATCCGGAGCCTGCGACCCGGCCGGCGAATCCCGGAAGCGGGTTAAGCAGATCGCGGTTGCCCGTAAACCCGCCAAGCATTGCCGCAATACCCCATACCAGCAGTACCGTACCGACGCCCTTGCCGAGATAGCGCCAGCCCGAACTGCCCTGGGGCAGCGACTGGGTGGCCCCAAGGTAAACGGCAACCACGATGAACAACGCGGCCCACAGCAGCAGCACCGGAACCTCGGGGAAGATGTTCAGCATGTAGATGGCGACGCCGAGCAGAACCACGCCGAAGCCCTGCTTCACGCGGTCCATCCAGGCACCCGCTTTGGGCATCAGATGACCCGCACCGAATCCAAAGACGATGAGAAAAACACCCATGCCCATGGCCATCGCAAACATCATTGACGCGCCAAGCCACGCATCACCGCGAGCGATCGCAACTGACAGCGCCGAAATCAGCAGGGGCGAAACACAGGCGCCCACAATCAGCGCCGAAACCAGACCAAGCACGAACACGCCACCAAACGCGCCGCCTTTGATGTCCTGGGTACTCGACTGAAGTCGCGATTGAACAAATCCCGGCATCTGCAACTCAAACAGCCCGAACATGGACAGCGACATCACGACAAAAATGACGACCAGCGTGCCCACGGCCCACGCGTTCTGGAAGTACGCCTGCAGCTGTTCGCCGGTTGCACCGGCAACGTAGCCGATGGCCGCGTAGGTCACCGCGGTACCGAGAACGTAGATTGCCGCGAGTAAGCCACCACGGGCACGCGTTACGTTTTCTCCCTGACCACCAATCACACTGGCGAGAATCGGTATCAGCGGCAGCACGCAGGGAGTGAACGTCAACAGGACGCCAATTCCAAACGCCGCGGCGAGCAGACCCCAGAAGCCCTTGTCAGCAAAGCGCCCGCCCGTAGATTGTGTCGAGTCAGCGTCGGTCCTGGCGTCTTTCGCCAGACCTGAATTCGTATCGGTGGTGGAGGCAACCGCCTGACCGATCAGTTGCGGAAGTTGCAACGTAAACTTCTTGGTCACCGGCGGATAGCAGATACCGGCCTCGGCGCAACCCTGATACTTCGCGGTGACGGTGATGTTGTGAGCGTCGGCGCTGCGCCGCGCAACGGACACGGGAGCCACAACGCTGTTGTAGTACACCTCGGTCTTGCCGAAAAACTCGTCTTCCTTTTCCTTGCCCGTCGGATACTCCGGCGTGCCGAGTGCCCCTTCACCGGCATCGATTTCGAACGCCATCTGATTGCGGTACAGATAGTAGCCGTCGGCAATCACAAAATCGGCCAGCAGCGCTTCCGGTCCGGTCGCCACCAGATTGAGTTTGAATGCCTCGTCGACTTCAAGAAACTGCGGCTCGCCGCCGCCCAGAATCGTTGTGAGCTCGGAAAGCGAATTGATCGGCGTCGAATTCGATGATGAACCCCACGCGCCACCACTGGATGCATCCCCGGAAGACATCAGACCCGTCGAGTTCGAGGCAGACACCGTATCCGTGGACTGAACGTTGAGGGTGCCCGCGGGAACGTCCGTTGATGCGGTCGCGGTCGAAAGATCAAGAACAACGTCGTGCGTTATCGGCGGGTAGCAAACGCCTACGGGTTCGTTACAGCCCTGACCGGCAAGCTTGAGCGCAACTTTTTTTCCGCCGGCGCCTTCGAGAGGCACCTTGATACTGACGAATTTTTCATAGGTCTCAACATCGCCAAACGCCGGGTCTGATTTAACCTTGCCGGCCGGTATGTCGAGCGCCCCGATCGTGACGCCAGGGGTGTCGCTTGTGACGGCAAAACGCTGACGATACATATAGTAGTCATCGGCAATGACCCAGCTGACTACAGCGGTGCCGTCCGCTTGCGGAGTCACATCGGCGGCGAAGGCCTTTTCAGCCTCGAGCAGTGGTTTGTCTTCAGGCGCTAACAATCCGGACAGCAGACCCTGGGCCGTGGCTATTCCACCCGTCGTCATCACTGTTGCCAGTGAGATCGAGATGCTGATCAAACCCGTCACAAACGCGCGAACCAGGGCGAGACGCCAGCGAGAACGCAACGCGGAGGTTGAGACTGCTGAGGATTTGAAGATACGTACCATGATCCTGGATGTGCTCAATGTTCGAAGTTGTTACCGGCTGTGACAGCCCAGAGGAATTGCCTGGCCGGTATTGAATCAGCGAGGCGCCGGCCCCATGACAAGCTGTTCACACACGGAGTTTGTCCCGGGTGCAGGTGTCAGCGCGGCTATGGGTTTAAGACCACCGGAACCAACCACAGGTTCCCGGACAGTGGTCCCATTTGTCAGTTCCTGTCAGTTGAGGTCAAGTCCCGGCCACACTGGCTCACAACGCCCCCGAGCCGATTACAGTCTTATTATAGTGTTCCTGCAAAGATTAAGCTGGCTGTCCGGCAAACGGGCGACTTTGTGCAAAAATCAACGGACCGCAGCGTCATACTGACCGCGTCGATATCATCTGAGAGCAACACTCGAACATGCGCATCTTCCCCCTGCTGTTAATCGCATTTTTCCTGATCCCGCTGGTGGAGATTTTCGCGTTGATCAACGTCGGACAGGTCATCGGTGCGTGGTGGACGATTGCGGCGGTTGTCGGGACTGCCGTTCTCGGCGCCTTTCTGATCCGCGCCCAGGGCATGTCAACGCTGTCACGGGCCCAGAGCCAGATGGCCGAAGGACGCGTACCGGCGGTGGAAATGTTCGAGGGCCTGTTTCTGTTCATCGCCGGCGCGCTGCTGATGACGCCGGGATTCGTGACCGATGCCATCGGTTTTGCGTGCCTCATCCCACCCCTGCGGCGATTGCTGATTCGTGCCGGGATCAGGCGCGGCGTGGTGCGCTCGATGGGCGGCGTAGCGCCCGGCGGCGGCTTTGACGGCGGCCCCGGGGCGACCCGAGAATCCCGATCGGACACCGGAGGTGGTCGCACCCTCGAATCGGACTACCGGCGCGTGGACCCGGCGGACCCCGATCCGCCGAAATCCGGGCACTAGACCAGCCCGGCAGCGGCCAAATTGCCCGGCTTTCTTAACAACAGCCGCTAAAACCCCGGCCCTGTTGACAATCCGTTACCGATCCATATTATTAGCACTCACTTGAGGTGAGTGCTAACAACGCTGACCGGGGAGTTTTCGGCGATAGCCGGCGACGACGGCCTCCGGGCCGCACCCGATCTGAACGGCGTCAGGCACCTACCACCCGGCAATCGCCGGCTGTCGAGTGAACAACTAATTGACCACCGCCGAAGCGGCGCACCGACCCGAAAGTCTTCACTTTGATTTCGTGTGAATCGAATCAATCTGAACGACCCGGGCGGTTGGCTTCGCTCCGGTTCGAAAAATAATTCGAGGAGTTAGAACTGATGAAGATCCGTCCACTTCATGACCGTGTTGTGGTTCGTCGTCTGGAAGACGAACGCACCAGCCCGGGCGGCATTGTTATCCCGGATAGCGCTGCCGAAAAGCCCATGCAGGGTGAGATTGTTTCTGCCGGTAACGGCAAGGTAAGCGAGACAGGCGACGTTCGTCCGCTTGACGTCAAAGCAGGCGACCGCGTGCTTTTCGGCAAGTACTCGGGCACCGAAGTCAAAGTTGATGGCGAAGACCTGCTGGTGATGCGTGAAGACGACATCATGGGCGTCATCGAATAAGCGCGTTGCCCGGGGTGAATCCCCGGCCGCGACTCCACAACATCTGAAAAAATAAAAGAGAGACTAAGCACATGGCAGCTAAAGACGTACTGTTTGGCGAGTCAGCGCGCGCACGCAAGATCAAAGGTGTGAACGTACTGGCAGACGCCGTCAAGGTAACCCTCGGCCCTAAAGGCCGTAACGTAGTTCTGGACAAGTCCTTCGGCGCACCAACCATCACCAAAGACGGTGTATCGGTTGCGAAGGAAATCGAACTCAAAGACAAGTTCGAAAACATGGGCGCACAGATGGTCAAGGAAGTTGCTTCCAAGACATCTGACATCGCCGGTGACGGAACAACCACAGCGACAGTTCTGGCCCAGGCCATGCTTCGCGAAGGTATGAAAGCAGTTGCTGCAGGCATGAACCCAATGGATCTCAAGCGCGGTATCGACAAAGCTGTAACAGCTTGCGTTGAAAACCTTCGCTCCCTGTCCAAGCCCTGCACCAACCACACGGAAATTGCCCAGGTCGGCACCGTGTCAGCCAACGCTGACGAAAACATCGGCAGCATCATTGCAGAGTCGATGGAAAAAGTTGGTAAAGAAGGCGTGATTACAGTTGAGGAAGGCCAGAGCCTCGAGAACGAACTCGATATCGTTGAAGGTATGCAGTTCGACCGCGGTTACCTGTCTCCTTACTTCGTCAACAACCAGGAAAGCATGAGCGTTGATCTTGAAAATCCGTTCATCCTGATTCACGACAAGAAGATCTCCAACATTCGTGATTTGCTGCCTATCCTCGAAGGCGTCGCCAAGTCGAGCCGTCCGTTGATGGTTGTGGCAGAAGACGTTGACGGTGAAGCGCTGGCAACACTGGTGGTCAACAACATCCGCGGCATCGTCAAGGTCTGCGCCGTAAAGGCACCGGGTTTTGGTGATCGTCGCAAGGCCATGCTGCAGGACATCGCGATTCTGACCGGTGGCGAAGTCATCTCTGAAGAAGTTGGCATGAGCCTTGAGGGCACCACTCTTGAGAACCTCGGATCCGCAAAGCGAATCCAGGTCACCAAAGAGAACACCATCGTCATCGACGGTGCTGGCCAGGCCAAGGAAATCGAAGGTCGCGTTAATCAGATTCGCGCCCAGATCGAAGAAGCAACTTCTGAGTACGACAAAGAGAAGATGCAGGAGCGAGTTGCAAAGCTTGCTGGCGGCGTAGCCGTCATCAAGGTTGGAGCCGCGACTGAAGTCGAGATGAAGGAAAAGAAGGCACGCGTCGAAGACGCTCTGCACGCTACCCGTGCGGCGGTCGAAGAAGGCGTGGTACCTGGCGGCGGCACAGCGCTGGTTCGTTGCATCGCAGCGGTTCAGGATCTGGCAGCCGACAATCCCGATCAGGACATGGGCGTGAAAATCGTTCTGCGTTCACTCGAAGAGCCACTGCGTCAGATCGTATCTAACGCCGGTGAAGACGCTTCCGTTGTGCTGAACTCTGTTCGTTATCAGGACGGTGCTTACGGCTACAACGCCGGCACTGGCGAATACGGCGACATGATCGAAATGGGTATTCTCGATCCGACCAAAGTGACGCGCACAGCGCTGCAGAACGCAGCCAGTATTGCCGGCATGATGATCACGACCGAGGCCATGGTCGCAGACGCGCCGGACGATTCTCCAGCTGCGCCTGGCGGCATGCCTCCGGGCATGGACGGAATGGGCGGCATGGGCGGCATGATGTAATCGTGTCATCTGTGCGGGTCTTTTTCGTAAGACCTGGCTCAGAGTCAGAAAAACCCGCGGGCGACCGCGGGTTTTTTTTGGCTTATCGCCGCAATTGCGATCGATCACGCTGCACCCGGGCAGTCGCATTTTGGTACTCGTCAATTCAGTGCCAAACTTGAGCCATGTCCGTCGCCCCTGAACCTCCCGGTCTGAACAGCCTGCCCCCCGAGCTGGCCGAGAAGGCCGTGGCCGCATGGGTGGACATCCGTGAGGCGGGGCCCGATGCGGCTGACGCACTGGCCGCGATGAGCGGCAATGAACATGTCGCGCGAATCCTCGCCACCAGTCAGTTTATCGCTCGCTGGTGTGCGGCGAACCCGGCCGCGCTGACCGCCATGATCGAAGGCGACGATTTTCGACGGCAGCTTGACGACATCGAGATTATCAAGCGCACACGTGTTGCAACCGCCGACTGCGACAATGAGGCCTCGCTCATGCGCGCGCTTCGGGAACTGCGCATTCGCGAATGGGTTCGCATTGGCTGGCGCGATCTCGCCGGCGACGCCGATGTCGCCGAGGTGATTGCGACATTGTCGCACTTCGCAGATGCATGCGTGCAGCTGGCCCTGACGCACACCGCCACGCACATGGATGTCGATCCAACCGGCTTCTTCGTTCTGGGGATGGGCAAGCTGGGTGGCGGCGAACTCAACTTCTCCTCGGACATCGACATCATGTTCGCCGTTGAAGGAGAAAACGAACCTGCGCGTTCGCAACTGCGCCTCGCCCAGAAATTGACAAAGGTACTTGGCGAACAAACGGCCGACGGTTTTGTGTTTCGAGTTGATACGCGACTGCGTCCTCATGGCAAAGCCGGACCGATTATCTTTTCGACCGACGCCATGGAGCACTACTATCAGACCCACGGAAGAGACTGGGAACGTTACGCCCTCACGAAGGCACGTCCCATCGCCGGTGACCTCGAAGCCGGCGAACGGTTTCTGGAAAACATAAGGCCGTTCGTTTACCGCAAATATCTCGATTTCGGGGCGTTTGAAGCGATCCGCAGCATGCACGCCATGATTGACGGCGAGCTTGAGAAAAAAGGCATTCAAAACGACGTCAAGCGTGGCCGCGGCGGTATCCGGCAGATCGAGTTCATGGCCCAGAGCCAGCAGCTGCTCAGAGGCGGACGCGAACCGGCCCTGCAGACGACCCGCCTCGTCGGTGCGCTCTCGGTCATGACTGAGCTTGGCGAGATGGACGAGGCGGTTCGCGCCCAGCTTTACGCTGACTACTGTTTTCTGCGACGTGTCGAGCACCGTCTGCAGATCGTCGCCGACGAGCAAACGCATGCCGTACCCGATGAACACCTGCCCAGACTGACGCTGTCTGTCGCGATGGGTTACAGGACCGTCGAGGAATTCGATCAGGACTTTGAACAACTGCGCACCCGGGTCGACACCGAGTTCAAAGCGACGTTCAGAATTGATGCAAACGAATCGGCGAACACGAATGCGTGGGGAGCGGGTGATCTTGAAGAAGACCTCACCGCTCAGTTCGAAGTGGCCGGCTACGACGATCCGGCAGAAACGTCCAGGCTTGTCCGGGAGTTTCACAGCGGCGCGATGGTTCAGTCGCTGTCCACGGAAGGACGACAACGCCTCGACACACTCATGCCCCTGCTGATTGCCGAATGTGCGCAGTCAACCGGACCGTCTCGGTGTCTTGGCGAAGTCATCAAGCTGCTAGAGCAGATTGGACGTCGACCAACCTATTTCTCCGCGCTCATCGAATATCCCGTGGCGCTCAAACAGGTGGTGTCCCTGTGCGACGCAAGCCCCTGGCTGGGCCACTGGCTCGGCTCAAATCCAATGCTGCTCGACGAATTGCTCGCACCCATCACCGAAGAGACCGTCAACGCGCCTACGTTGAACACGGAAATCGATCGCGAGCTTGCAAGCATCGACGCCGATGACACCGAAGCCGTCATGCACCGCCTTCGCGAGTATCGTCACTCCCAGGTTTTCAGAGTAGCCGCAGCGGCTCTGCGTCTCGACCAGCCTGTTCGGGCAACTACCCAGACTCTGACCACCATCGCCGACGTCGTCATCGACAAGGTACGAGAATGTGCAATCGAACTGTGCCGATCACGAATTCCCCAA
The DNA here is from genome assembly GCA_938034705.1 of uncultured Gammaproteobacteria bacterium. GTDB lineage: Bacteria > Pseudomonadota > Gammaproteobacteria > Arenicellales > CALHMG01 > CALHMG01. Next base: position 71,874 of record CALHMG010000027.1, on the reverse strand, counting down.
TCCATCGCCGATGACCCGAGGCTCTGCGTCGTCGGTTACGGCAAGCTCGGCAGTTTCGATATGGGCTACACATCTGACATCGATATCGTCTTTCTGTACGACGACGGGGGTGAGTACAACGATGAACTCGCAGCAGGCTACGCACGAATCGCCCAGCGCATGATCAGCCTGCTGACTACACGACTGGCAAGCGGTCTGCTCTATGAGGTTGACGTACGGCTGCGACCGAGTGGCAGCAAGGGCCTGCTGGTTTCTTCCCTTGACGCGTTTCGCAACTATCAATCGACCGATGCCTGGACATTCGAACACCAGGCTCTGGTTCGGGCGCGCCCTGTAAGCGGCAATGCTGACGTCGGCAATCAGTTTGGTGACATCCGAAAGGCGGTTCTTGGCGCTTCCCGGGAGCGGGATTCACTCGCTCGGGATATCACCAGCATGCGCACAAAAATGATCAGCGCAAACGACGCCAGCGATGGCGAGCTGCTGGATCTCAAGCTGGGACGAGGCGCTCTGGTCGATATCGAATTTATCGTCCAGTACGGTGTTCTGCTGCACACCACCGGCCACCCCGAACTTGCCGAGAACACCGATACCGTTTGGCTGATCCGCAAACTTGGGGAAATCGGCATGCTGGACGGTTCGGAAACCCGGGATCTTGTCGCCATATTCGAATTTTTCCTGGGCGAAATAAACCGTCTGCGGATGATGGAACTGCCTGCAGTCGCAGCTTCCGACGAAATCAGCGACCACGCCCGGCGAGTGCGAGATATCTGGAAACGTCTGCTGACAGTCAGCGAGAACATTTAACCCAGCGGTCCACCAAGGCGCGCTAAACTCCGCTTCCATGGCGAACCGTTATCTCATCGTAGGCCCCGCCTGGGTGGGCGACATGGTCATGGCACAGAGTCTGTTCATGACGCTGAAGTCGATGGATTCAGCCGCCCATATCGACGTCCTCGCACCTGCCTGGACCCGTCCCCTGCTCGATCGCATGCCCGAAGTCGCCAGCGCGATTGCGTCACCGTTCGGCCATGGCGAGCTGAAACTGGCGGCGCGGCGCCGACTCGGCCGTAGCCTTATTCGACAGGGGTACGATCACGCGATCGTTTTGCCTAACTCGATCAAAGCCGCGCTGGTGCCGTTTTTTGCCAGAATCCCGACACGCACGGGCTTCGTCGGCGAGCAGCGTTACGGACTTTTGAATGACCTGCGCAAACTCGACAAGCAGGCGCTACCGTTAACGGTGCAACGTTTTGTCTCCCTCGCTGGTGAAGCCGACGAAGAACCACCCCAACACCCGCCCATCCCGCGGCTGCAACCACCGGCTGATGCATTCGCATCCGCGTGCGCGAGATTCGGCCTCGGCGGCAGTGACGCTCCGGTGCTCGCCCTGGCACCCGGTGCAGAATTCGGCGCATCAAAGCGTTGGCCTGAATCCCACTTTGCCGAAGTTGCAAAGCGCCGACTTGAGGCCGGCTGGCAGGTGTGGCTGTTTGGATCCGAAAAAGACGCCGACGTCACCGCGACAATCAATCGAATGATAGACGGCCGTGGTCGCGATCTCGCTGGCGACACACGCCTTGAAGACGCGATAGATCTGCTGTCCGGTTGCGACGCTGTCGTCACCAACGACTCCGGCTTGATGCACGTAGCGGCGGCGCTCGGACTTCCTGTCGCAGCCGTCTATGGCTCAACGTCGCCAACGATGACACCACCACTGTCGACCCTGGCTCAAAGTGTCAGTATCGAACTCGAGTGTCGACCGTGTTTTAAACGCGAGTGTCCGCTCGAACACATGGACTGCCTGAACAAGCTGCACCCCGATCTTGTGATCACCGCACTGGACGCGATTGCGCCAGCGGCGCAACAATTGCCCCAGGCTGATCAGGCTACCAACCAACTCGAAGAGGACTGAAGCCATCAACGCAACATCAAACGCCTCGCCTCATGTTCTTGTCACCGGCGGCGCCGGCTATATCGGATCACACACGTCGAGGCTGCTCAGAGAGTCCGGTTTTGAGGTCACGGTCGTCGATAATCTTTATTCAGGACACGCATGGGCGATTGCCGACGGCGCGACGTTCGTTGAAGGCGACGCCGGCGATCCCGCGGTTATCAGCGGCATCTTCGAGTCACGCCCCATAGATGCGGTCATACACTTTGCCGGTCACATCGTTGTTCCGGAGTCTGTCGAAAACCCGCTTAAGTATTACGGCAACAACGTTCGCGTGTCGCAGACCCTGGTCGAACAATGCGTCGCAAACGACGTAAACAATTTTATTTTCTCCTCCAGCGCCGCGGTGTATGGCATGCCGCCGGAAATTCCGGCACACGAAGATCTCCCGCTTAGTCCCATTAACCCTTACGGCGCGACCAAGCTCATCACCGAATGGCTCTTGCGAGATGTGTCGCTAAGCAATTCAAAGTTCAAACACGTCGCGCTGCGTTACTTCAACGTCGCCGGCGCTCACTCAAGTGGTGAGCTCGGACAGGCCACGCCGGCGGCGACCCATCTGATAAAGATCGCCAGCCAGGCTGCGGCCGGCACCCGGGATAACGTGACGGTTTTTGGCGATGATTACGACACGCCCGATGGCACATGCATCCGTGACTACATTCACGTTGAGGATCTGGCTGCCGCACACCTTGCTGCACTTTCGCATCTGCTCGACGGTGGCGGCTCCGATGTCTATAACTGCGGCTATGGACACGGATACAGCGTTCGCGAAGTTCTCGACACGGTGAAGCGTGTCAGCGGCGTCGACTTTCAGGTCGACGATGGACCGAGGCGCGCCGGCGACCCGCCAGAGCTGGTTGCCGCAAATACCCGAATCAAGGAGTCGTTGGGCTTTTCGCCGAAATTTGACGACCTTGAGCTGATCTGCAGGTCGGCTGTTGAATGGGAAAAGAACGGCCGCGGCTGAGTTTTACTCATCGTTTGCATATCACCCGTACAGACTTGCGGATGCAATGTGTGCGCGCAAACGTATACTACAGCGCATCACCCATGCGTTCGGCTGTGTTTAAAGCGGCTTCACGCACAGCCGGTTTTTCTCACTCGCTCAATGAAGCTCGCTTTCTGTCTTTTCAAGTACTTTCCCTATAGCGGCCTGTCGCGGGATTTCCTGCGTGTGGTACTTGAGTGCAAGCAACGCGGCCACGATGTCAGTGTGTTCGCAGCGGAGTGGGACGGTGACCGTCCGGATAATATCGACGTCACGCTGCTGCCAACGCATCGCTGGATGAATCACTCGCAAAATGCACTGTTCCATCGACGGCTTCGACAGGAACTGGCGAAGCATGACTTTGATGCCGTCATCGGCTTCAACAAAATGCCCGGGCTCGATCTGTACTACGGCGCTGACTATTGCTACATCGGCCGCGCGCTACCGAAATATCCTGTCCTGTATCGCCTGACTCCGCGCTACCACAACATGGCGGGCTTTGAGCGCGCTGTCTTCGGCGTTCAGAGCAAAACCGGCATCCTGTCGCTATCAGAACGTGAGAAGGACGTTTATCAGAATTACTACGCGACACCTGAAAGTCGGTTTCATCTGTTACCGCCAACGCTGGATCGACAGCGTCTGCTCGACGGTGACCGCGAGCAAATCAGAAACAGCATGCGTGCCAGGCTCGAAGTCGCGCCGAACGATCTGGCACTTTTCTTTATCGGGTCCGGCTTCAGAACCAAGGGACTCGATCGAGCCATTCGCGCTACCGCAGCACTGCCGCCAGCGCTGCTCGACAGAGTGAATCTGTTTGTCGTCGGTCAGGACAACGAATCAAGCTACAGACGCCTTGCGCAGAGCCTGGGCCTCGCGACGAAGGTGCGGTTTCTGGGCGGCCGTGATGACATCGCCGAGCTGATGTTTGCAGGAGATCTGTTGATCCATCCCGCGTACAGCGAAAATACCGGCACGGTACTGCTTGAGGCGATCACCGCCGGGCTTCCAGTACTGACCACCGACGTGTGTGGCTATGCGTCACACGTCACGCGTGCCAACGCGGGCATGGTTCTCAAGTCACCGTTTTCCCAGGACAGACTCAACTCGCGACTGGCCCAGATGCTCGAGTCCAGTTCGATGCCTGCGTGGCGCGATAACGGCCTAGCCTACAGTCAGGACCCTGATCTTTATCGAATGCCCGAGAGCGCAGCCGATCAGATCGAGAACTGGGCGCGCAAGCGCGCAGATGTTCCGCCACCCGTCGTGGAAGACATCACGGACAAAAACTCGCTGTATCTGCGCGATGACATCCGCGAACTTCTTGGCGACGACGCGAATATTGAACAAATCATGGCACTGCATGGCGAAACCTTTCGCGAAGCGCCCGGTCGCAAGACAATCAGATTCGAAAGCGACAACGGATCAGGGTCAGGTTATTTCCTCAAAGCGCATACCGGTGTCGGCTGGCGCGAAATCATCAAGAACATCGCCTACTTCAGACTCCCCGTTCTTGGCGCGACAAACGAATGGCACGGCATTCACTGGCTTAAGCGTCTGGGTATAGACACCCTCGATGTCGCAGGCTACGGCACGAGCGCCGGCAATCCCGCTCGCCGCCACTCATTTATCCTTACGGACGAGATCGCGTCTGCCATCAGCCTCGAAGACTACTGCCGCAGCTGGAACGAAAACCCGCCGCGGCGCGGTGAGGCGCTGAAAACCAAGCGCTGGCTTATCAATAAGGTCGCCAGTATCGGCAGAGCGTTACACTCAAGCGGTGCCAATCATCGTGACTTTTATCTCTGTCACTTCCTGCTCAAAGGCGACGACACGCAAAATCACGCCGAGTCCCGCGCCACCGTCAACTCCCAGACGCCGTCTGAACCCATTGTTGTAGACGACAGTTCACGTCTCTTTGTCATCGATCTGCACCGTATGCAACTTCGCAAACGCACACCGCAACGGTGGATCATCAAAGACATCGCCGGACTTTATTACTCGAGCATGGAGATCGGCCTCAGCCAGCGCGACCTGTTTCGTTTCATGCGCGCTTACCGCGCCAAGCCTTTGCGTGAGATTCTGGAAAACGAACATGGGTTCTGGACACGCGTCGACAGCAAGGCGAAAACCCTGTACCAGACGGAGGCCCGCCGCGCCGCCCGCCGACGGGCTCGCCAGAGCGCGGAAAATTCGCGTCAGGAATCCGTTGACGTCACATGAGTGCCGTGTCGCCAGTCCACTCACCAGCAGGGCCCGCGGTCTCGCACGAACACCGTTCGCTGCGACGTCGACTGCTGAGTCATGTGCCTGTCGCCACCCAGGCGGTAGATCGCTTCATGATCGATCCAGACCGGTTCTGCCAGCGCCAGGGGCTCGAAATATTAAAGGACGACCGGACATCCACGGTAGGCGTTACGTCTTTCGATGGTCGTGCGGTCGTTGTGAAACGCTACAACACCAAGGGGTTACAACACGCCCTGAAGCGATCGCTGCGCGTATCCCGCGCAGAGCACTGCTATCGCAACGCGCACCGTTTACTCGACGCAGGCATTCTTACCCCGCAGCCAATCGCAGCGGTCGAGCACTGCCTTGGACCGGTCAAACTGCGCTCGTGGTACCTGTGTGAGTACCTGCCTGGCATGCTGCTCTCGGACTGGTTTGCGAATCGTACGACGCTCGACCAAGAGGACGAGCCCGTTGTCGAACAGGTTGAACAGGTCTTTTCTCGCCTCAAGCAGGCGCGCATTGCCCACGGAGACACCAAGGCAACCAACTGGCTGATTCACAAACGCCGCGTCTATCTTCTCGACCTCGACAGCACCCGCCACTATCAGAATGAATCGCTGCACACTGCGAGAATCGCCCGTGACAGGCGCCGGTTTCTGAGAAACTTCGATAGCGCCAGCGAAATTCACCAGACGTTTGAAAGTCGGCTGCAGGCCATACTCGACCGCTAGCCGGTATCTGCCGTTCGAAACACGAGAATCAGGTCATCACGCTCGTTCTTGAATCGCTCAAGCGGTTTTAATTTCATCGCGTCAATCAATCGCTCGGCCCGAAACGTTTTATGTCGGCCCACGCGTATCGCGAGATACCTGTAGTTCTTCCAGTCCCCCGCGCGAACCATCGACATGACCTGATGCCATTCGTCCCGGACGTCTGCGCTGGCCGGTTCGGCGTAGTGAGCAAGAATCTTGCTGTTGGTAAACAGACGGTCGCCGGGACGTGCGTTCTCGCTGACCCAGTGCCCGGCGGCCTTGACGTGACGCTTCTCGGTGAACAGGCCAAGACTTTCGATACCGGCTACAACGATCAGAAAGACCAGGACCGGATACGCATAGCGCACCATTCGGTCGTTGTTGACGTTTCGGCGCCAGAGTTCATAGATCCCGAGCAAACCGAATGGCGCCGCCAGCAGGAGCGTTACGGTCAACGCCAGCGAGTAACGTTCACTCAGAAACAGCTTCACCAGTGTGAACATGATCAACACCAGCATGTGAACCAGCAGCAACAGCAGCCACGGCTTGCGCATACCCTGCACCGGAAACAGCATGTCGCGACTCCAGGCCCAGAACACCAGTAGCCCGGTCCACAGAGACACCGATTTGATGACTTCGGTGAACACGATGACGACAAGCGTCAGCAGCAGCACGGCTACCGAATAGTCCGCAGAATATTTTCCGAGCAGATCTTCTTCGATCACATGGAGTTTGTCCGCAAGCGTCGCCGTGAGCTGTTCCCACGATATTGCAAAGAGACCTCCCAGAGTCTCGACTTCTCTTGCGCCGGACAAACCACCACCAAGGGAAACAAACCACAGGACAAAGCCTGCGGTGAGTACAAGACAAGCCGCGCCGCCTGCGAGCATCAACATCGCGCGTCGCGATCGATTCTGTGCGTTACTGAACGCGAGCATCAGCGGCATCAGCACGATAAATGCGATGCCTTCCATTCGAAAAGCCACGGCGCCAAGCATCATGACCAGACTCTTTAACCCGTTGGCGATTCCTCCGTATCTGATCTGCCTGAACATGAACAACATTGCCAGTGTGTAAAAAGCCAGATACGCCGGGTCCCGGATCACAAACGGTCGCCAGTCGTTGATACGGGGTGCGAGCAAAATCACGATCGCAGCGGCGATATACGTTCGCCGATCTGCACCAAGCTCAAGCACGGTTGCGAGGAACGCGAGTAACAGCACACCGATAAACAGTGCGTTAACGACGTGTGCCGAATACTCGTGTGAGAGCCCCGTGACGGTAGACGTTAAGGCAAGCAGTGATGGATAGGCCGGCCACTTGAAAACCTTGAGCGAGCCTGCGATGTCGCCGGCCTCTATCAGCCTGGCTGCGCGCACATACTCCACGCCATCATTGTTGATCACGTCGTCGACCCAGATCCCCCAGGCCGACAACAGCAGACTCACCACCAGCACCCCGAGAGTGATGGCGCGATATTCGATTGAGAATATGCCGGTGTTTAGACGATTCATGAGTTTGCAAAGTTACCGCGGTCGGCCCGCGAGGGCGCAGTATAATCGAGCCCGGGCGCGTCGCGCTTGACTGCTTGAACAACCGGTAAGCGGCACGAGGGGCCGGCGGTGACCGCGCAGCCGGACATTACGTCAAAAAGAGGTCAAGACTGCAATCACCGTCTAAAGTAACACTGGAGCAGCACCGACCCGACCATTTCGACCGAATCTAACTATGACTTCATACACCATGCGCCAAGACGTTCCTGCTGAACCACACAGCAGTCGCCGACACAAATTTTACAAGTCTGAGCTGCCTCGGCTGCGTGAGCACGATCCATCACTGTGGGCCGACGAGCCAGCCGTCATTGCCACCGTGGCAAACCGACTCGGTTGGATAGACTGCGCGCAGTGGGCGACCGGGCAGATCGGTGACATTGTGAGCTGGGCTGACACCCTCGTCGCCAACGGTTGCACCGACGTCGTGCTGCTCGGCATGGGCGGCTCCAGTCTTGCGCCGGAAGTCTGCCGCGACGTCTTTGAGCGCGGTGACTCAACCCCCAGACTGCATGTGCTGGACAACACTCATCCGGGCGCTATCAGCGCTGTGGAAAGTGCGATCGATCCAGATCACACGGTCTTTGTGGTCGCGAGCAAGTCCGGATCAACGATCGAAACACGCTGCTTTGCCGACTACTTCTTCGAGAAGATGCAACAACGTCATGGCGGCAACGCCGGTCAGCACTTCATCGCGATCACAGACGAAGGATCAGACCTTCAACAGCAGGCCGGCGAACGAAAATTCTCCAGAATCTTTGTCAATCCGTCAGACATTGGCGGACGCTATTCGGCGTTGAGCTACTTCGGTCTGGTACCCGCCGCAGCCTGTGGTGTCGATATCGCTGCGCTAGTGAATACCGCTAACGCATTCAAGTCACACAGCGATGCCGCCACGGTCGAAGCGGGCTGTCCCGCCGTGGATCTTGGTATAGGGCTCGGCGTGCTGGCACAGGCTGGTCGCGACAAACTGACGCTGCTCGCAAGCAGTCCCTTTGAACCACTGGGTGTCTGGATTGAGCAGCTCGTTGCCGAGAGCACGGGAAAACAGGGTGTTGGAATCCTGCCGGTTACTGGCGAAGCGTCCCGAAGCGCCTACAACGACGATCGTGTCTTTGCCATCACACGGCTTGAAAGTGACAAGGCGCTGGCGGATCTGGCGCAGCGGCTTCGCGGTGACGGTCACCCGGTGTTCGAGTGGACGGTTGGCGGCCCCGAGGATCTTGGCGCAGAGTTTTTTCGATGGGAACTCGCGACGGCCGTTGCCGGCGTCGTCATGGGCATCAACCCGTTTGACGAACCCAACGTTACCGAAAGCAAGAACAAGACCGGCGAACTGCTGGCGCTGGTTGAAGCCGGAAACGATCTCGAGAAGGGCACCGCGGACGGCACCCACGACGGTCTCGCGCTTTTTGGCGCGTCGGACTTTGCCGCAGCCATCAGGAACTGGGCGGGCGCAGGCGACTATATCGCGGTGCTTGCCTATGGCGCGATCGATGCGGCTACTGCACAGCAGCTGGAACAACTTCGCGATGCGCTTGGCTCAACGTCTGGCTTGCCTGCAACACTCGGTTTTGGTCCGCGCTTTCTTCACTCGACCGGACAGCTTCACAAGGGTGGAGCGGCCAATGGCATTTTTGTTCAGATTTCGAGTGATACCGAAGATGATCTTGCGATACCGGGCGAAGCCTATACGTTCGGGCAACTCAACGCATGCCAGGCCCTGGGTGACTATCAGGTGCTGCAGGCGCGCGAACGACGTGTCGTACGAGTTGAAGCGGGTACCGACCTGGCGGCAGCGGCCGGCAAACTCGCCGCCAGCCTGTAACAGCGCAAGGTCTACTGGAGAAGGTCGTCGGCCGTCGCCGCTCGCCACGCCGCGCTAGCGACCTGCCACTCGCCACTGGACTTGGTCAGTACGAGCTTCAGCCAGGCAAAATCGACGCCCGCGTCTCGCGCACCTTCGATATCGTCAATGGGCGTTCGCGCACCAACGACAATCGTCGTGAGTTCCGCGGTCAGCGGATCCACAACCTGCAGTGAAATCTCGCGCCTGAAAATATGCAGTGGACGACGCGCGAGCAGAACGCCGCGGGTGATGTTGATAATCGCCTCGCGATTGTTGCCGTGGTTGTCGACAAACCCCGGAGCAACCGCCTCGCGTATTGGCGCAATTGTCATCTCTTGCGCCGCTGTCTCCAGTGTGTCCATCCACTGCCGAATTTCCTGCTCCGGCGTCACCTCGTCCGAACAGCCCTGGAGCAGCATCGCGACAACAAGCGTCGTCGCGAGCCAGCAGCGTTGATACACTCGTGCGTGCATTGAAAATTTCTGAGTAACCATGACTTAAGCCTAGATGAGCAACGATCCGAAATTTACCGTTCGCCGTGCCAGATGGCCCGAAGATGCCAGTGACATGCAGGCCATACGGGCCGTTGTGTTCATAGACGAACAGAACGTACCTCCGGAGCTGGAATGGGACGGCACTGACGATGCCTGTCTGCACGCGATAGCGTTTGATGGCGATGACATACCGTGCGGAACAGGCAGGCTCACGGCGGACGGCAAAATCGGAAGAATGGCCGTCCTGAAACAGTATCGCGGTCACGGCATCGGCAGGGCGATCATGCGTCAGCTTCTGGCCATCGCGGCAGATCAGGGGATCGAACAGGTGACACTGGGGGCCCAGACTCACGCGATTGGATTTTACGAAGAGCTGGGCTTCACCGCGTACGGAGAGATTTTTGACGATGCCGGCATGCCTCACAGAAGCATGCGCATGAGTCTTACATCTTCCTGACAGCCCGCAAGGGGCATTGACGACACCGCGATCGCGGTGTCGGCGGTGTCGAAAGGATCTCAGCCAATCGCCGGCACTTCAGGATCCGATCTGCCACCCGTCTTTTTCCTGGCCGGTTCCTTGTGGCGATCCGGACTCGGCTTGCGTTCTGTCGCTTCGCGTTTGTCGTTCGCATCATCGCCGCGATCGCCGCGAGGTCCTGAAGCAGACGTCGCGGCAGCCGTTGCCGCTACCGCCGCCGTGGCAACAGCCGCGCCTTTGGCACCAGCGCCTGAAGAACGATGTTTATCCGGTCCGCCTGAACGGGCCGGCTTTTGCGGCTCTCGGGACCGACCACGACCGCCGCGATCAGATCGATCGCGTCCGCGAGAATCGCGTCTTGAATCACGCGACGACTCCCGTGGGGATTTCGCATCCTCGAGCATCAACTCCGGTGTGACCGGCTCAACAGGCAGCGAATGTCCGATGTACTGTTCGATGTCCATCATCGAGAACGCGTATTTCTCACAAGCGAAACTGATCGCTTCGCCACTGGCACCCGCCCGTGCCGTGCGGCCAATTCGGTGAACGTAGTCTTCCGCGTCCTGAGGCAGGTCGAAGTTGATGACGTGACTCACGTTGGGAATATGCAGCCCGCGCGCAGCGACATCGGTCGCGACCAGCGCGCGAATCTTGCCTGCCTTGAAATCTTCAAGCAGTCGTTCGCGTTTTTTCTGCGGCACGTCGCCTGATATAACGCCCGACTTGTTGCCATTCGCGGTCAACCATCGGTTGACGGTTTCTGTCATGTGTTTGGTGTTGCTGAAAATCACCACGCGCTCAGCGTCGATATCACGCATGATGCCAAGCAGCAGTGGAATCTTTTCTTCGTTGGACGGATAAAACGCGCGTTCTTTGACGTTATCAGCCGTCAGCTTCTCCGCCTCGACGGTGACTTCAGTCGGCTCGTTCATGTGCTCGTAAGCAAGCTCTGCCACGCGGTGCGAGAGTGTCGCGCTGAACAGCATGTTCAGTCGTTTTTCCGGTGGCGGCATCTGCCGCAGCATGTAGCGAACGTCTTTGATGAACCCGAGATCAAACATCCGGTCGGCTTCGTCGAGAACGGCGACTTCGATCAGCGAAAGATCGAAAATACCCTGTCGGTAATAGTCGATGATGCGACCGGGTGTGCCTATAAGTATGTCGACGCCATCGACCAGGTCCTTGCGCTGGCTGTCGTAGCCTGTGCCACCGTAAACCAGCACGAGCTTAAGACCGGTATCTCGACCGAGTTCCAGCGCGTCGCTGTGAATCTGAATCGCAAGCTCGCGGGTCGGCGCGAGTATCAGAGCGCGCGGCTGGGTGGCATGGCGTTCCGCGGGCGCTTCGTTTTTCAACAGGCGGCTGAAAGTCGCGAGCAGAAATGCGGCGGTCTTGCCGGTCCCGGTCTGAGCCTGGCCGGCGACATCTTCGCCGCGCAGCAGCAGCGGCAGACTGTCAGCCTGAATCGGCGTGCAGTAGTCGAACCCGGTCGCCGCAAGACCACTCATCAACTGGGGCGGCAGATCGAGTTCGCTGAAGCGCGTCTCGGTCAGGTGTTTTTCACTCATATTTTCAGCTGTTTCGCAGGCTTCGGCCAGGGCCTCTGGCAAGGGATACATCGTTCGGCCGTACTGTAGCCTCATTGCACATCAGATCAACCGAAATAACGCTCAAAAGCGGAAATTACGGCCAAAACGTACACGAAAGCCGCCAACATGCGGCCAGCGCGGCCACAGCAGTCAAAACAGCCACTTGAGTTGCGGTGAGAAAGCCCCCATTTAGTGTGATCGCAGGCCGTGCCGAGGTCACGGATTTGTCTTAAACTCATGCCCCGCGAGCGACGACATCCGAGACGACGCGACTGCCAATGTGCCAGCCAGAAAACGGGTCTGTCACACCTAAAATTTCTTGAGCCCGGAACCTGAGGTAACTCATACGCCATGTCCCAAAATATTCAAAACATTTCAGACGCCGAATTCGATAACGAGGTACTGAACTCCTCCGAACCGGTTCTTATCGACTACTGGGCCGAATGGTGTGGTCCCTGCAAGATGATTGCGCCGATCCTTGAAGAGGTTGCTGAGGAATACAACGGCAAACTGCGCGTGGTGAAGATCAATATCGACGACAACCCGCTGACGCCCCCCAAATACAACATTCGCGGCATCCCGACGCTGATGCTGTTCAAGAACGGCAACGTCGAAGCAACCAAAGTCGGCAGCGTTTCGAAGTCGCAACTGACCGCGTTTATCGACGGCCATATCTGAGCTTGGGGTCAGGCGCTACCGGCCTGGCGCCGGACTTTGCGCCGACACACGCCGGTAGATGACCGGCGTGTGGCCGGTTCCACGATGTGCCGTCGATGGAGGCCGGTTAAACCTGCGGCAACGCGGCTGTGGGGCCATCGCTAGCTGTTTTAAGGCGATTTTTGGCCCTTTTCAGCGCTAACCGCCGGTACACGACTTCTGGACGACCCTGAAACGGGGTGATATGGTGATACCACAGAACGTTGCTTTTCCGGCCATCCGGCCCAGATTGCTCCCCCATGTCGCGGAGCCAGGAAAAAGCCCAGACAAGCTTCACTTACCCTTTTTTGATTCACCTCATTTCTAATTAGAGATTAGATCGCCTCTGAGTTGCCCGTGTTCGAGCGAACACGCAAATTGATCCACGCATTGATTTAAGCGTAAGGATTCAGGCGTACAGATTCAGGGGCCAGAAACATCGCGCGCAATGATGCGCATGATTTCCAATCTCGATTTCTCCAACCCTATTCGGTGTCCCAAGCCATGGCTTTAAGCCTTTCTGAACTAAAACAAAAACCCGCAACCGAACTCGCCGAAATGGCGATCGAGCTTGAACTCGAAAACGTCGGTCGTATGCGAACCCAGGACCAGATCTTCGCGATCCTCAAAGCCCACGCAAAGAAGGGCGACGAGATCATGGGCGAAGGTGTCGTCGAAATTCTGCAAGACGGCTTTGGCTTTCTGCGCTCGGCAAGTGGCTCCTACCTCGCCGGACCGGACGACATCTACGTGTCTCCGAGTCAGATCCGCAGATTCAATCTGCGAACTGGCGATACCGTAACGGGCCTGATCCGACCGCCCAAGGAGTCGGAACGTTACTTCGCGCTGCTGAAGGTTGAGTCCATCAACTTCCAGACGCCCGAAGAGGCGAAGAACAAAATCCTGTTCGAAAACCTTACTCCGCTTCACCCCGACGACCGTCTGCGACTGGAGTCCGAGGGTGGATCTACAGAAAGTCTCACCGGCCGCGTCATCGATCTGGTTGCACCGATCGGCAAAGGACAGCGCGGTTTGATCGTGTCATCGCCAAAGTCCGGCAAAACCGTGATGCTGCAGCAGATCGCCCACTCAATCTCGGCCAACAACCCCGATGTGTATCTGATGGTGTTGCTGATCGATGAACGACCCGAGGAAGTCACCGAGATGCAGCGCTCGGTTCGCGGAGAAGTTGTCTCTTCAACGTTTGACGAGCCAGCCTCACGCCACGTCCAGGTTGCCGAGATGGTGCTCGAAAAAGCCAAGCGGCTTGTCGAGCACAAGAAAGACGTGGTGATTCTTCTCGATTCGATCACGCGACTTGCGCGGGCCTACAACACTGTCGCGCCAGCTTCGGGCAAGGTTCTGACCGGTGGTGTGGACGCGAACGCACTGCAGCGCCCCAAGCGCTTCTTTGGCGCCGCCCGCAATATCGAGGAAGGTGGCAGCATGACCATCCTCGCGACATCGCTGATCGAGACCGGTTCAAAGATGGACGACGTGATCTACGAAGAATTCAAGGGCACGGGCAATATGGAAATCCATCTGGACAGAAAGATTGCCGAGAAGCGCGTCTACCCGTCCATTATCGTCAGCAAGTCCGGCACCCGTCGTGAGGAGCTTCTCACCGACCCGGCCGAGCTGCAGAAGATCTGGCTGCTGCGCAAGCTGCTGCATCCGATGGAAGATGGCCAGGCCATCGAGTTCCTGCTCGACAAGCTCAAGGCGACCAAGAACAACGCGGCGTTCTTCAAATCGATGAACCGCTGACGCACCTTGTTATCGAAATCTTCGCCCGGGGCCTGGCCCCGGGCCGGATTCCGGCCTGAAATCTGACTTGAACTGCGGGCTCCGGGGACAACGAGGCGTCCTGTGAGCGCGCAAACCCCCGTGTACCCTGATCTCCAGGGCTCTCCGGCTGCGCTTATGATCATGCCTGCAAAGGCATAAATCGCCTCCCAGCAGGGCTGACGCGGCTTTATGGCGCCGGCCCGGTCTCAATCAGACAGAGGCCCGCTCAAAAGCGACTGCCCAAGGTTTACACACCCCCCGGGATTCCCTACTATTTGCGCCCGCGCCATGTCGGCCGGGACAACACTTACCAGGCGTGGAGCGACCGCCAAAACGGTCCTCCCAAAGCGCACAAGAGGTTAGATCATGAAGCCAGAAATACATCCAGATTACAGTGACATCAAAGTGACCTGCGCGTGCGGCAACTCGTTCGAGACGCGCTCCACACTCGGTCAGGATCTCACGGTCGAAATTTGCTCTTCATGCCACCCGTTTTTCACGGGTAAGCAGAAGATCGTCGATACCGAAGGTCGTGTCGGCAAATTCCGCGACAAGTATCGTCGCGGCAAAAAGTAAACGCGCTGTCGCGAAGCGCTCGTTCAGGTCCATGAGTCTCATCTGACGTGACCTGACCGAATCGAAAGAACCGGGTTTCGGATTGCTGCCGAACCCGGTTTTTTTATGCTTCATAGTCCGCGTCTTTAGCAACGGCTTTTGTCATACTCACGCGTATGATCAGAACCGAAAACCTGCCGACTGAAACCGAGGCGCTGCTCAATTTTCTTGAGGACGCTTACACACAAGCCGGAATCTGGTTTGGACATGGCACGACCTCGGCGTGGGAAGAGGCCGTGTGGACGCTCAGCGCGGCCACCCGGACCGACATCGATCTCATCGCAAGCGGCGAGTATGCCTCGGTCAACGAGGCGCACCGAGCGAAGACGGCGGCACTCGCCAGTGAAAGAATTCAAACGCGCAAACCGCTGGCGTACCTCATTGGCGAAGCATGGTTTGCCGGCAATGCGTTTTTTGTCGATGAAAGAGCGATTGTGCCGAGATCCCATCTGGGCGAGTGGATACCGGATCAGTTCGCACCCTGGCTTGACCCTGATCCGATCCAGCGAATCATTGATATCGGCACCGGCAGCGGCTGCATCGCAATTTCGCTGGCGCTTGCCTTTCCGCAAGCGCACGTTGACGCAACCGATCTTTCCGGAGAAGCCCTGGAAGTAGCGCAACGCAACGTCGATCGCTACGGTCTCGCCGAACGCGTGACTCTCCACGAGTGCGATCTGTACCCAACGGCTAGCGCAGATGGCGCGGGAATGTGGGATCTGATCGTCACCAACCCACCCTACGTCGACGACACCACGATGTCGGATTTACCGGATGAATATCATCACGAACCCGATATGGCCTTTCGCGGCGGGAGCGACGGGCTGGATATCATTGAACGTATTGTTACCGGCGCCCAGAGCCGCCTAAAACCCGGTGGCCATTTCATCATTGAAGCCGGCACCGCCAGACTGGCGATGGAACAGGCGTGGCCAGATTCGGCGCCCATGTGGCTCGCGACATCGAGTGGCGAAGACGGTATTGCCCTGATTGATCACGCGCAGCTGATGGGCATGCGGCGCACCGACGCGTAACGCCAGACCTTAAGCCACGCGGCAGATTCAGATTCAGAACCGTGGCTGCTGATGGCGCACAGCGGCAATCCGGGCAACCGGGTACGCGCCACCCACTGTGGTTACACGGTCAAATAGCAGACCGAGTGTGTCTTCGGCGCTCTTCAGGTGCAGAGCGCGTGTCCATCCGGGTTTGACACAGACTGACCCGGGCACTGCAGTCGGTCAGCCTGTCAACGCGATCAGTTCGCTACCGGAGGCGGCGCTGCCGCCTCGTCCTCGTCCACTTCAACGTCCTGAGCAGCAAGCCCCTTGTCGGACTTGTTCAAAGTGAATTCCACCTTCTGCCCCTCGTTGAGCGTGCGATACCCCTGACCGCGAATCTCTCGGTAGTGAACGAATATGTCTTCATCTTCGTTGTCACGAACGATAAAGCCATAACCCTTTTTATTGTCAAACCACTTTACGGTTCCGGATTGACGATCATCAATCATTAAGACTCCCCTTGGGGTCAAATGCTTCGAAGCGCGTGGTGTGTTGCTGTTATATTTTTTTTAGGTCGCCCTGCACGTCCTGACCGGACGCGCTGACTCCCTGACCGCACACACTGCTACTCGATTACTCCTCACCGTTCGTCTGCATCCTGCTGAACGGTCCTTCTTTGACGCAATGCCTTGAAACTAGACAGGGGCTTTTGTGGCTAACAAAAGCGCCGGCCCCACATCGGGGGAAACCTTGCGCCGAGCGGTTATTGTAAACCTATTATCCGGTATTCAAAACAAGTGATGAGCCACTCGTCACGGCGCGAGAATGGCGAATTCTGGTGCTATCAACGGTTGGGGATGACCGTTCGTCGCCAAGTCATGGCGAAGAAGTGGCTAACTGGACCGGGGCGGCGGGGTCCACTCATAGCCAGCACGCTCGGTCACCTCGAGCAGCGTGTCGCCACCGGCGTCGTTGAACCAGTGCTCGATGAGCCTGAAGGAGATCGAGATATTGGGCGGAACCCGCAGGCTGCGTTCGTTCAGACCCGTCACAATCTCCTCACGCGTGTACCAGCGGGCGTGCTCCAGCTCGTTGTCGTTGAGGCTGATCTGATCATCCGACGCCACCGCCGCAAAACCGAGCATGATGTTGCCGGGGAAGGGCCAGGGCTGGGAGCTCTGGTAGTGGACCTCCACGACAGGTACGCCGGCTTCTTCCTCCACTTCCCGGACCACCGCCTGTTCCAGCGACTCACCGGGCTCCACAAAGCCTGCGACAACGGAGTACTGATGGGGTGCCCAGACGGCCTGTCGCCCGAGCAGGATTCGATCTTCAAAAACCACGCGAACGATAATCGCCGGGTCCATGCGTGGAAACTGGGATCTGCCGCAGCCTTCGCCCGAACACTTCAGGACGTGACCGGCATCGACGGGTTCATTGGTGCTGCCACAGGCAGGGCAAAAACGATGTCTGTCCTGCCATTCACTCAGCGCTTTGGCGTGGGCGAAGACGCTCGCCTCGGCAGGGTGCAGCTCCCGCCCGGCCGTCCGCAGGTCCATCATCTCGCCAAACGGCGCCAGCAAATCCGGCGCATCGGCTGTCTCACCGTCTACGGTCAGCGCAAAACGGGGTCCGTCGGGATGGAGCCCGAGAAAAATCGGTTTGCCGACACGGCACCGGGACTGCATTTCTTCCAGACCCGCCGTGTCGAGCGGGGCGATACGACGATCGTCCTTTGTTCCCGACACCAGCGTATGACCACGCCAGATCGGCATGACGCCAACGTCCGATCGACCGAACTGTTCGGCGATCCAGTCCGTGTTGGAACGCAGCTCGGCCTTTCGGTCGAGACCCTGCATGGTGTAACAGTTAAGAAGTGAACGGCGCAGATGATCCATAGGCTTACAGCTTATCACGCACCTCTCACGGCAAACCTATGGCAGCTGCTTGACGAGACAGGCCGCCGAATCAGGACACAGGGATGCGAACTGCGCCAGCTCACCAATTTCACGCGGCACGCGATTGCGCTCAATCGGTTTAAAGCCCCGCAGGCGAAAAAACCGTTCGGCTGACTCGGTTAACAGAAACAGCTTGTTGAGCTTGCGGTCGTGCGCGAGGCGCTCCAGCACCGTGACCAGCGCGCGGCCCGCTCCCTTGCCGCGCGCATCGTCGGCAACGGCTACGGACCGCACAATCGCATTTGTCTTGCGAGGCTCGAGGCCACCGATTGCAACCATGCGACCATCATCATCGACGCCCTTGATGAAGTAGGCAAACCCACCCTGTTGCCAGCTGGACTCAAGATCCTCGGTCACAAGATCACAGGCATCAAGCAGTTCGACTACCGCGGGGAGATCGGATTCCTCGACGGGTGCAAACTGACAATCATCCGCCTGCAGTTCGGCCCGGGATGCGAGATTGAATGGCGCCGGCCAGGGCTGCCCGAAGCTGAACGCAAAAGGAGTAGACCCGCGTTGCTCAAGCTCGGCGAGTTTCGCCATCCCCTCGTCAACGGTTGGCGGCCCGGACGCGCCCGCTTGCGCCGCGCGCCCGGAAACCTGGTGGTTCGGGCGCCACCACATTGCGGCCGTCGTGTCGGATCTGCGCACGAACCACTGCGATTTCATCTGCAGAACTTCAAGGTGGGCGGTCTCAAAAACATAGGCGCGCAGAGACTCGATATCACGCCACAAGGACATGTTGATAATCGCATCAGGGCAGCTGTCTGATTGCACAGAGGTCGCGACGCCCGCTTCATCCTGCAGGCGCCAGACAAAACCTTCAGAACGATCAGCCAGCGCGTTGATTTCGTCGAGACGCGAAACAAAACCCTGCAGCTGTTTGCTTTGCAATGACGAAACGGGTTGCGCGATATTGATCTGCGAAAGCACGTACTGCTGTTCAGTTTTTTGATTCATCGTTTATCGGGCATTTGTCCTGCTGTGATTATCTCACTCAATTACCGTTCGGTCATGATTGTTCAAGGAATTGATCCCGGGGGTATGGTTGCTTTGGCGCAACTACACTGGAGGTACGGATAAAGTTTATTGAGCCTTTTCCACAGCCGCACCCGGGTAACGCCCAAACTATTCGAAAATTCGCGCGTTTAAGTCTGTAACGTGTCTGGAAAATTCTCTGTAACCCATCACTTGCGAGTACCGCTTTTTGTGTGATGCGTGTTACGGCGATGCGGCGTTGAGACTGTTGAAATGCAGTTCATGGGGTGACTGAGCACCGGTCAACGGTGGGAAGTCTTGAACGATGTGGGACAGTTTCGTCACGGGGGTGAACGAACGACGCCACATTCATCTGTCAAGAAGGTGTCTGAAAATGTCCGATCAAGCAATCCAGATCGAAAAAACTGTCGACGGCTACATGGTATTCGGTCGTCGCTTTGCAACAAGAAACGCAGCGGAAGATTTTGTCTGGGCCCAGTCCACACAGTCGAAACTGCGTTCCGAACAGTTCCTGTGGGAATCACTGCGCGACGTTGCACGCCCTCGTAAGGCGAAGAAAAACCGCAAATCTTCGTCCAACCAGCAGACGCTGGATGCCGAGGTAGCTCATCGACTCCAGGCAACTGCCGAAAAACATCGTGGCTGGGTTATCGCGACGGTGTTTGTTCTCGCAAGTGTTCTCATCGCAAGCTACTACCTCGCGAATGTGCATCCCGCCGGTCGGTGGTTCTTTCTGTCGTTCTTCGCCTGGTGGTTCATGTTTGAACGTAACTTCTGGCGCTGTCCTGCCTGTGACGTAAAAATTGCGCCGGGTCTTTACCACAGTGCCGTCACGATTCACCGCATTGGTGAATGTCCGGGCTGCAAAATTTCCCTGAACGGTGAGTCCCACGATCACTGAGCGGGTTCTCGCCCGGTAACGCGGTTTGTTCAGATCGCACTTGTCGTCACTCGGTCCCGGTTGATTGCTCCGGTGACTTGAACCCCTTTGTCCGGCGACAGCGTTCGCTGCAATAGACCACCCGGTCCCAGACAAGCCGCCACTTCTTGCGCCAGCTGAATGCCCGACCGCAGACCGGGCAGGTCTTGTGAGGCAGATCTGCTTTTTTGACGGTCCGGCCCACGCGTCGTCGGTCCCCGGGCTAGCGGCCGTCTGGTCCGAGCAAAACGTCTCGCGCCTGATTCAATTTTGTCGCCATCCAGTCAACGCCACCGCGATCGGGGTGCACCTTGGCGATCAGTTTGCGATGGGCCTCAACAATTTCTTCTCTCGATACCCCGGGCTGTAGCCCCAGCACTTCAAGTGCCTCGCTGTAGGTCATGGGCGCGTTGTTCGCCGCAACGCCCTTGCTGCTTTCACGCCAGTCCTCAAAGGTCGCGTCGAGATATTTCACCAGCTCGACTTCAGCAGCGGGATCCGTAGCGGCGACTTCTTCTCGCAGCGCCAGCAGATTGTTCAGATTCATCGTATCGAGCTGACTGCCCGCGAAGCGACCTTTAAGGACGCGACCGGTCAGGCGACCGCTACCGTGGTCGCGGGAGAATTCGATCGACTCTGTTTTGACAGCACCGCCCGCGAACATATCGCCAACCCGATCGAGTCCGGGGATGCGAATGCCCATGGAATTCAGACGCCCGGCGAGACCCCGCAGCAGCATCGCCCGCTGCATCCACGGAATCGCTGCCGCAGCCAGCGCAAACAGGGCGGGTGCGCGACCGGTCACCACCATCAGCAAAACCAGCGCGACCGCGCCATACACCGCCGCTCGTTTGAGATACGCAGAACGCTCGGCGCCGGAAAGACGGCCAAGCTTGGAGAAAAAGACCATCAGCCCGGCTACGGCCAGCAGAGCAAGAATGACGCGTACCATTTATTTCAGACTCTTGCTGGCAATCTCGAAAACATCTTTGGACAGCTCTGGCTTGGCCACGATCTTTTCGATCTCCGCCCGCATCAGCGCCTGACGATCCTTGTCGTAACGTCGCCAGGGCGTAAAGGCCGACATCATTCTTGCAGCGACCTGCGGGTTAAACGAATCGAGCTTGCGGATATAGTCACCCGCGAACCGATAGCCGCTGCCGTCCTCGGCGTGAAAGCGGGCCGGGTTCCCGATCGTAAATCCACCGATCAACGAGTACACCTTGTTGGGGTTGCGTTCGCTGTAGGCCGCATGGGAAGTCAGGGCGATAACACGCTCAACGGTATCTGGTGCAGGTGAAGTCGCCTGTACCCGCAGCCACTTGTCCATGACCAGGGGTTCGTTTTTCCAGCGCTTGTAAAACGCCTCAACGGTCCGGTCCTTTGAAGACCAGTTTGAGTGCGCTACACAGGTGAGCGCATTGAGTTCATCGGTCATGTTGTTGGCGGTCTTGATCTGTTCCAGACAAAGCGCCTCCGCCGTCGTCGCGTCTGTGGCGGCGAGCAGTGACAGACAGGTGTTTGCCAGCGCACGTCGACCCGCGCTGGCTGCGTCGGGATGAAACGGCTCTGTGGTTGCGAGCTGATCGTAGAGATCCGCAAGTCTGTCGCTGGCCTCCTGAGCCAGTGTTCTGACAAGGTGGTTGCGCGCGATATGGATGACACCGGGATCGACCGTTGACATTGATTCTGCGAGCACAATCTCCGACGGCAGTCGCAGCGCCTCGGCCTTGAAGTTCAGATCATCCATTTCCGCTTCAAGCACACTGGTCCAGGCCTCGACATAGGACTTGGGCACCTCCGGTGTGCGATTGGCCTTCACCGCCTTCGCCATCCTGGTAAACACCCGTGTCGCGAGTTTCTGTCCCGCTTCCCAGCGATTAAACGGATCGTCATCGAAGCTCATCAGGAAATTCAGTTCACGGTCGCCAAGGTCCGTTTCCAGCACGACGGGTGCGGAGAAGCCACGCAACAGCGATGGCACCGTTCCCTTTTCCATGTCCCTGAACTCGAATGTCTGGGTGTTCTTTTTGACCTCCAGAACAACCTCATCGTTGCCGTGCGCATCAAGAGGCTGCCGTTTGCCTTTCTTACCCAGCATCGCAACGCGAAGCGGCATGTGAAAGGCCTGCTTGCCCGTCTGGCCCGGGGTGTCCGGACAGCTCTGTTCTACCGTCAGCTTAAGCACGCGGGTATCCGTGTCGTAGGTCCGAGAAACCTGCAGCCGAGGCGTGCCGGCCTGGGAGTACCAGCGCCGGAACTGGTCGAACTTGACGTCGTTGGCGTCCTCCAGTGCGCTGATGAATTCCTCAATGGTCACGGCCGCGCCATCATGGCGCTGGAAGTAAAGCGTTGTCCCCTGAATAAAGCGATCGTGCCCAAGCAGCGAATGCAGCATTCGCACCACCTCGGCCCCCTTGTTGTAGACGGTGGACGTATAGAAATTGTTGATTTCAACGTACGAGTCGGGACGCACGGGATGCGCCATGGGGCCGGCGTCTTCCCTGAACTGGTGGGTGCGCAGCACGTTGACATCTTCTATGCGCTTTACACCACGGGAGAACGTATCTGCCGAGAATTCCTGATCTCTGAAAACTGTGAAGCCTTCCTTCAGGCTCAGCTGAAACCAGTCACGACAGGTCACCCTGTTGCCAGACCAGTTGTGAAAGTACTCGTGACCGATCACACCTTCTATTTGCTGATAGTCGGTGTCGGTTGCCGTCTGTGGGCTGGCGAGGACGTATTTTGAATTGAACACGTTGAGACTCTTGTTCTCCATCGCGCCCATATTGAAATCGTCAACGGCGACGATGTTATAGATGTCGAGATCGTATTCGCAGCCATAAACGTCTTCATCCCATTTCATCGATTTGATCAGCGAGGCCATGGCGTGATCGCATTTATCGATGTTGTGCGCCTGAACGTATACGCGCAGCGTGACCACGCGGCCACCGACGGTGGTGAACGTGTCTTCTACAAATTCAAGCTTGCCCGCCACAAGCGCAAACAGATAGCTCGGCTTTGGCCAGGGGTCGTGCCAGGTCGCGTAATGTCTGTCGTCGCCAATCTTGCCGCTGTCCACAAGATTGCCGTTGGATAAAAGCACCGGATAGTCGCGCCGGGAACCCACGAGGGTGCACGTGAATATCGTCAATACATCGGGGCGATCAGGGTAAAACGTCATTCGTCTGAACCCTTCTGCTTCGCACTGGGTGCAGAGATTTCCGGATGACGCATACAGACCCATCAGCGAGGTGTTCTGATCCGGCTTGATTCGGGTCTCTATCTGAAGCCGACACCGGGGCGGCAGACCCTTGATGACAAGATCATTGCCGTCGACGCTGTAACGTGTGCTCTCAAGCAGCTGACCGTCGACACTCACCGAAGCAAGCTCAAGCTCATCGCCCTGCAGCGTTATCGGTCCGGTCGCCTTTGCGTCTCGCCGCCGAATATCCATGGTCGCTACAACACAGGTGTCAGAGGCGTCCAGATCAAATCGCAGGTCCAGCGCGTCGATCATCACCGCGGGCGGCGTGTAGTCGGCCAGACGGTGAGTAACAGGTGTCGCTTGAGATCGATCCATAGAAATACAGGCTTGTTATTGAGTTGAGTTCAGGTTCGACGCGAACCGGCTTGTCCAGGTTTTCAGAAAACCACGCGTCCAGTTGTCCACCGCGGGGTCATAATAGTCCGCGTCGGCGAACTGTTTTTCCTGCGGGTCCGCGCCGGGCACATCGAGCTTTACCGGATCCACTTCGGAGTTCCAGACGCGTACCAGGTCAGCGGTCACTTCAGGATGGAACTGAAAGCCGTAGGTGTTGCTGCCGTAGCGATAGGCCTGATTGTCATAGTTTGCACCACGTGCAAGCTTCACGGCACCTTCAGGTATCTGGAAGCCTTCGTTGTGCCACTGATACTGATACATCGACTCCGACATGAAATCCCTGTCCAGCGACTCAATCGGCACGTAGCCAACCTCGTGAAGGCCGTCGGCGTGATTCGCAACGGTCGCGCCCAGGACCTGGGCGATCAGCTGCCCGCCAAGACACAGTCCAAGTACGGGCCGATCATCCTGAAGCCAGCGATCGATCACTTTTCTTTCGAGGTTCAGATAATCCAGCGACGTGTCGTTGACGCTTTGTACCCCGCCATAAATCACCATCGCGGCGAAGTCCGAGTCGTCCTCCGGCATCGGTACGCCGTGCGCCGGATTGCTCGGGGTTATTTCGTAGCCCTGATCTTTCAACCAGCGACTGACACGGTCATCGCGCTCACCGGGCATGTGGCGAAGCGTAAGAATCTTGTTCGACATCGGGTCAGGGGATCCTGGTTTTAGCCGCGTAACATCGCGATAACCAACACAACGAAAATGACAACAAAAGCCATGGGTAACAGGAAGCCCATCCAGTCCTTCGGTGCGTCCTCGCTGTCTTTGAGCATCTTCTTGACGCCGCCACGCGAAAAGAACACGAGTGCAACCATCAGCAGGCCGCCGGCGATGAGTTCCCAGGTGGGTAAATCTTCCATGTTATTAACGTCCTCAGGGCTACGACAGATGGGGCGGAAACTGTCTCATATTCCACCTCTTTGATGGGTAAATGCGGGCACTTTAAGGGATTTCCATCCCTCGGGAACCATGAGTTTGCCATGCTGGGGCGACGGATAGACAAGCGATCGCAGACCCCGTCATCTACACTGAGCAGTGTGTACAGACCGACTGCCGGTCCTGTGACAGGCAGACGACTGTACCGTCCCCCACCGGAACTACAGGAGTAATCGCTTATGTCTGAGCCGAGTAGCCAAAAACTACATGCCCGCCTCGATTCACTGAATACCGAACACCGCGACCTCGACGACATGCTCCAGCGCATGACGCGCGACAATCTCAGCGACGATCTACAGGTCAAACGCCTGAAAAAGCGCAAGCTGCAACTCAAAGACTCCATCACCGAACTCGAAAGCCAGCTGCGCTCCGACTCGGTCGCGTAGCGAAGCTGCGGACTCGATTACCCATTTTCCGCAGGCTTTCGTTCAAATACGAAGAATCAAGTCGATACGCCTGTGCACCACAGGCAACAGCAAGGCACTAAAAAAGGCGCGGTCGTTATGACCGCGCCTTTTCTCTGACGCTGCTTTTCACCGGATCGACCCGATGAAAAAAGCGCGATCGCGCTGGCGACCTAGTAGCGATAGGCCTCGGGCTTGTAAGGGCCTTCAGGCGTCACGCCAATGTAGCTCGCCTGCTGATCTGACAGGGTTGTCAGCTTGGCGCCGATCTTGTCGAGGTGCAGTCGGGCTACTTTTTCGTCGAGTGCTTTTGGCAGGACGTAGACATCGTTGTCGTAGTTTTTGCCATTCTGCCAGAGCTCAATCTGGGCCAGCACCTGGTTGGTAAACGAGTTCGACATCACGAAACTCGGGTGACCCGTGCCGCAGCCCAGGTTAACCAGTCGACCCTGAGCAAGCAGAATAATGCGCTTGCCGTCCGGAAAAATGATGTGATCAACCTGAGGCTTGATCTCTTCCCACTCATACTGCTCGAGGCTCGCGACATCGATTTCGTTGTCGAAGTGACCGATGTTGCAGACGATCGTCTGATCTTTCATCTGCTTCAGGTGCTCATGCGTGATGACCTGATAGTTGCCCGTTGCCGTGACAACGATATCAACTTCGCTCGCAACGTCATCCATCGTGACGACACGGTAGCCTTCCATCGCTGCCTGCAGTGCGCAGATTGGGTCAACCTCGGTCACCCAGACTGTAGCGCCAAGGCCGCGCAGTGATTGCGCTGAACCCTTGCCAACGTCACCGTAACCGCAGACAACAGCAATCTTGCCGGCAACCATGACATCGGTGGCGCGCTTGATGCCGTCAACCAGAGACTCGCGACAGCCGTACAGGTTGTCGAACTTGGACTTCGTTACCGAGTCGTTGACGTTGATAGCGGGAAACGGCAGATCGCCATCGTCGGCCATTTGACGCAGTCGAAGAACACCGGTCGTGGTTTCTTCGGTTACGCCACGGATGCTGTCCTTGATCGTTGAGTACCAGCCTGGCTTGGTCTTGAGACGCTCTTTGATTGACTTGTAGAGCGCAATCTCTTCTTCACTGCCCGGGTTGTCGAGAACAGAAGGGTCTTTCTCGGCCTTGGAACCAAGAATTGAAAGCAGCGTTGCGTCACCACCGTCGTCGAGAATCATGTTCGGTGTGCCACCGTCCTGCCACTCCATGATGCGGTGAACGTATTCCCAGTACTCGTCGAGGGTCTCACCCTTTTTGGCGAAAACCGGTACACCGGCAGCTGCGATCGCCGCAGCAGCGTGATCCTGAGTCGAGAAGATGTTGCAGGACGCCCAGCGCACATCGGCGCCAAGATCGACCAGCGTTTCGATCAGCACAGCGGTCTGAATCGTCATGTGCAGGCATCCAGCAATGCGGGTCCCTGCGAGCGGCTTGGATGCCTGATATTCCTTGCGTGTCGCCATCAGTCCGGGCATTTCGGTTTCGGCGATACGAATCTCGCGTCGACCAAAATCTGCCAGACTCATGTCGGCGACGAGATAGTCGTTGTCGATGCGTTGAGCGGTTTGAGTTGCCATGTCGGGGGATTTCCTTAAGAAGAACAAAGACGTGAAAATAAAAAATGTGCGTTCCCGTCAGCGCTTACGAACGCTGACGGGAGTCGGATCAATCAGCTCGCCATTGACAGGCCAGCCGCCTCACGAAGCGCGACCGCCTTGTCGGCTATTTCCCAGGTGAACTCGGGTTCGGTGCGGCCAAAGTGACCGTAGGCCGCCGAATTGCGATAGATCGGTCGCAGCAGGTCGAGCTGCGCAATGATGGCTTTGGGCCGAAGGTCAAAGTGATCGTCCACCAGAGCTTCGATTCGTTCGTCGGCGACAACGCCGGTGCCGAAGGTCTCGACCAGGACCGAGACCGGCTTTGCTACACCGATCGCGTACGCGACCTGTACTTCGCATTTGTCAGCAAGTCCCGCCGCAACAATGTTCTTCGCGACATAGCGACCGGCATACGCGGCCGAGCGGTCAACCTTTGAGGGGTCTTTACCCGAGAACGCGCCGCCGCCGTGGCGTGCATAGCCGCCGTAGGTATCAACAATAATCTTGCGGCCGGTCAGGCCACAGTCACCAACGGGACCGCCGATCACAAAACGACCGGTGGGGTTCACGAGAAACTTGGTGTCGTTACTCATCATGTCGCCAGGAATAATTGGCTTGATGATTTCCTCAATCACGGCGTCCTGAATGCGTTCCCATGTGAGGCCTTCTTCGTCGGCATGCTGTGTTGACAGGACGACCGTATCGACAGCGACAGGTTTACCGTCTTCGTAACGCACGCTGACCTGTGACTTCGCGTCGGGTCGCAGCCACGGCAGCTTGCCGGCCTTGCGAACCTCGGCCTGTTGCTTGACGAGGCGATGTGAATAGTCGATCGGAAACGGCATCAGCGTATCGGTCTCGGTGCACGCGAATCCGAACATCAGACCCTGGTCACCCGCACCCTGGTCGAGATCAACCTGGCCGGTGCCTTCGTCAACGCCCTGAGCGATGTCGACAGACTGCTTGTCCAGAGACACGATTACCGCGCACGAATCGGCGTCAAAGCCCATCTCTGAACTGGTGTAGCCAATCTCGCGGATCGTGTTGCGCACGATTTCCGGTGCGTCGATCACGGCGTTGGTCGTAATCTCGCCCGAGATCACGGCCATGCCCGTATTGACCATGGTTTCGCACGCGACGCGAGAAGCGGGATCCTGGGTAAGCAGGGCGTCAAGAATAGAATCAGAAACCTGGTCCGCGACTTTGTCCGGGTGGCCTTCAGATACGGATTCCGAGGTAAAGATATAACTGCGCGACATTAGATAGTCTCCTGTCGGCACCGCTCGCGATGGCGTACGAAGCAGCCATGCGCGCATCAGCGATGCCGCTTAAAACGTGTCAGTAAATGAACGAGTGGATCAACAAGTCTCGAAAGCAAACAGGCCCGGGACCAGCACCGTTGGCGAACAGGTGTCACCCCGCTTCACCAGCAGGATATAAACATATCTTTATATCGTCATCAACGTCTGGAATTATGCACAGACGACACGTTTTACCGCGCTTTAGCGCTGTAAGGTCGCCGCAGCGTTACTGTCGATGCCCAGTTCCTTGAGTTTTCGGGTGAGGGTGTTGCGGCCCCAGCCAAGCCGACGGGCCGCTTCCTGCTTGTGGCCACGGGTGTGGCGCAGGGCCACCTCGATCATCAGTCGTTCGAACTCGGGGCTGAGCGAGTCGAGGATTCTGGTTTCGCCGTTCTGCAGACGCCTTTCAACGACGGCACCCAGACTCCGCGTCCAGTCCGTCGATACCGGAAGTTCGTCAACTTCGCGCACGTTCAGCTCGTCTGGCATGTCGCGAACCGTGACCGAACGCGCAGGCGCCATGACGGTGATCCAGCGACAGACATTCTCGAGCTGGCGCACGTTGCCCGGCCAGGCGTGTTCGGCAAGGAATTTCATCGCCTGATCGTCAACCGCCTTGGGTTCGACGTTGAGCTCGGAAGCGCAATGGCTGAGAAATCGATTGACCAGAGACGGGATGTCTTCGCGTCGCTCGCGCAACGACGGCAATGCAATGCGAATCACGTTGAGCCTGTGGAACAGATCCTCGCGAAACCTCGATGCGTGTACCAGCGCCTCAAGATCCTTGTTGGTCGCGGCAATGATGCGTACGTCGATCGAGATCGGCTCGTGTCCACCCATGCGATAAAAATGTCCGTCGGAAAGAACACGCAGCAGTCGAGTCTGTAGGTCGGCCGGCATGTCGCCAATTTCATCGAGAAACAGCGTGCCGCCGTTGGCCTGCTCAAAGCGCCCCTGGCGCTGTTTGTCAGCACCGGCGAATGCACCGGCCTCGTGGCCAAAGAGTTCCGACTCGAGCAGCTCTGACGGTATCGCCGCCATGTTGATCGACACGAAGGGCCCGTCCGCGCGTGGGCTGTTTTCAAAGAGCGAGCGCGCGACAAGTTCCTTGCCGGTGCCTGACTCACCTGACAGCAGCACGTTCAGATGCGACCCGGACAGACGACCAATAGCTCGGAAAACATCCTGCATCGCGGGTGCTTCGCCAATAATCTCGGTACCCGATGCAGCGCCAGTGGCATTCGGCTGTTCTGACTCATCGACGCTGCGGGGTCGCTGACGCGAGGCGCGTGAAATGAGTTTGACTGCCTCGTCGATATCAAACGGCTTGGGCAGATACTCGAACGCGCCACCTTTGAATGACGACACCGCGGCATCCAGATCGGTGTGTGCCGTCATCACAATCACGGGCACGTCCGGTGCCTTGGTCTTGATGATATCGAGCAGCTTCAGTCCGTCGATGCCGGGCATCCTGATATCAGTCACGATAACGTCCGGCTGAACCAGATCAATCTGCGCCGCGGCGGCCTCGCCGTTTTCAAAACTGCGCACGGTGCGACCAGCCTGCTCCAGCGCCTTGCTGAGCACCCAGCGAATCGAGGAGTCGTCGTCGACGACCCACACTGCGTCGCTTCTGTTCTGGCGAATTTTCTGCTCCATGACTGTTAACTCTGATGACCGTTGTCTGGGTAGGTGGGTGGACTGAATGGCAGGTAAATCGAAAACCGGGTTTCGCCGGGCTGACTGACAAACTCCATCAGTCCGCTGTGTCTCGAGACGATGTCCTGGGATATCGACAGCCCAAGACCCGTACCCTGAGCGCGGCCGGTCACCATCGGATAAAAAATGGTGTCGGCAATCTCGGGGTCAATCCCGGGTCCGTCATCGATGATGTCCAGGCGAAGCACATGTCGATGTCGCACCTGCCCAATCGTTATCTGTCGATCAATTCGCGTGCGAAGGATGACGTTGCCGCGGTCGTCTACGGCTTCAATAGCGTTCTTGACGAGGTTCAGTACCGCCTGAATGAGCAACGGCTCTTCGCCACACAGATCAGGAATGCTCGGATCATAGTCACGAATAATCTCAACCTCATCCGCGCTGTCTGCCAGCAGCAGCGTTCTCACTCGTTCGGTCACACGGTGAATATTCAAAGGCTCCGGCGCGAACGGTTGCATCGGTCCGGCCATGCGATCAACCAGATTGCCAAGGCGATCGGCCTCACTGATGATGATGCCCGTGTACTCGCGCAGGTCTTCATCCGGCAGCTGACGCTCCAGCAGCTGCGCCGCCCCGCGCAGCCCGCCGAGCGGGTTCTTGACTTCGTGTGCCAGGCCTCGCATGACTTTCTGGTTCGCGGTATGTACGTCAAGCCAGGCGCCCTCGCGCGCAAGACGCTTGAGCCGGTCAAGCGCACTCAACTCCACCAGCAGCGCGTCTTCACCAGCGGCTTCGAGTGTCAGCGGGGTGGCCGTACAGTCCACGGTTATGTCTTCCTCTGTTGGTCCAACGCGCAGACTCACATCGCGTCGGGTGAGATGCTGCTGCGCCGCCAACGCATCTTTGAGTGTGTTCACCAGTCCGTCACCACTGAGAAAAAGAATCTCCATCGACTGCCCGCGCGCGCGATCAACGCTCGTTCGAAGCAGTTGCTCTGCGGCCGCGTTTAGCCACGTCAGGTGCAGGGTTGAGTCACAAACCACGACAGCAGTTTGCATGTGATCGAGAATCCGACGATGACGATCACTCACGGCTTAGCCTGATCGCGACGGTTACTGATGGCGTTAAATACTTCATGGGAAACCAGGCGCGACCTGCAGTCGCGCCTGGGCGTCGGCTTAAACGCTGTAGTACATCTCGAACTCGAGAGGATGCGTTGCCATGCGAAACGCGTTGACCTCTTCCATCTTCAGAGCGATGTATGCGTCGATCATCTCGTCCGACATAACACCACCTGCGGTGAGGAACTTGCGATCCTGGTCAAGCGCCTCGAGCGCCTGATCGAACGAATGACACACTGTAGGTACCTTTGCTTCCTCCTCGGGTGGAAGGTCATACAGGTCCTTGTCTGATGGATCGCCTGGATGGATCTTGTTCTGAATCCCGTCAAGACCCGCCATCATCATTGCCGTAAACGCGAGATACGGGTTGGCGGTGCAGTCAGGGAATCGCATCTCGATACGACGCGCCTTCGGGTTTGACACCCACGGGATACGACAGGATGCCGATCGGTTACGGGCGGAGTAGGCCAGCATGACCGGCGCCTCAAATCCCGGCACCAGACGCTTGTAGCTGTTGGTAGACGCGTTGGTAAACGCGTTCAGCGCGCGAGCGTGCTTGAAGATACCGCCGATGTAGTACAGCGCCGTCTCGCTCAGTCCACCATATTCGTTACCCGAGAACAGCGCTGTTCCCGCTTTGGCAAGAGACTGGTGCACGTGCATGCCGGTGCCGTTGTCGCCAACAAGTGGCTTCGGCATGAACGTTGCCGTGTAGCCGGAAAGCGCCGCGACGTTGTGCACGCAGTACTTGTACGTCTGGACTTCGTCCGCTTTTTTAACCAGCGTGTTAAACAGCGTTCCGATTTCGCACTGTCCCGCGGTACCGACCTCGTGGTGATGCACCTCGACCGACTGACCCATCTCTTCGAGGGCCTGACACATTGCGGTTCGCAGATCGTGCAGCGAATCCACCGGAGGCACCGGAAAGTAGCCGCCTTTGACGCCGGGTCGGTGACCCTTGTTGCCGTCCATGTACTCCTTGCCGGAGTTCCAGGCCGCTTCTGCGGAATCAATCTCGTAGAACGCGCCGCTCATTTCGTTGCCAAAACGAACGCTGTCGAAAACGAAGAATTCGCATTCAGGACCGAAGTACGCAGCGTCCGCGATGCCGGTGGACTTAAGATAGGCTTCGGCGCGCTTGGCGATTGAGCGCGGATCAAGGTCATAGCCCTGCATGGTGTCGGGCTCGATTACGTCGCAGCGAATGTTCAGCGTCTGCTCCTGCATGAACGGATCGAGGACCGCGGTCTCCGTATCAGGCATCAAAATCATGTCTGACTCATTGATTCCCTTCCAGCCTGCAATCGACGATCCGTCGAACATCTTTCCCTCTTCGAGAAAGTCGGCGTCAACCACGCCAGCCGGAATTGATACGTGCTGTTCTTTGCCCTTGGTATCGGTGAAGCGCAGGTCGACGATTTTCACGTCCTCGCTTTTGATCATCTTTACTACGTCAGCAGCTGACATCTTTTAGCTCCTTTCGGATTCCTGTTCGGATTCCTGTTCTGGTTTCTTGTTCTGGTATTCGTTTTGTTACTGCCTGTGGCTGGGTATTCCGTCGACCCGGCGGCGCCTGTGGGCGCCCACGCCAGACGGAAAGACGCAGGGTGGCGAACTCGACAAAGCGGCATGGCACATGAAATTCGGCTCTGATCGAAGCTGCCAGCCGTTAACGTTAGCGAGGGTCCACGAGCGCCTGTACCCACCGCGCAATCGCCCTCATGCGGGGCGACAATGCACCAAAATGGACAGCGCAGACTGCCTTTTCACCAATATAGTGCATATCGTGAATCAAAACAGGGCATCTGCGTCAGCAGATCGCAGAAAAAGCCGGCCACCACGACGCGTTGCCACAAATCAGGGCCATACGGCGCCGGCCTGCAGCGCCCCATCGACCCGATCCTGCACGGCCCGCACTGACAACCCGGGGTTCACCGCCAGCGGGCCGAAAAAAAAGCCCCGCTGTTTGTCAGCGGGGCTCGTGTGAGGACAGGTCCGGGCTTGTTGGGTGTTCCAGTGCGACCGGTGATGGTGGCGAAACGTCGATGATCAAATGCTGACTTTCGTGCGGGTCAGCTGTTTGCCTGTCGACGTACAGATTCGCTCGTTGGTTACCAGGGATTCGGCATCTCGCTGTATTTTTATTATTCCGCCTGTGATGGCAGATTGTATGCAAGACCGACCCCCAGCGACTCACTCATAACCAGTTGCACTCCTGACACCACCCGAGGCTGTCTCCTCCTCCTTGGCGATCTGGGCGCTCTGCGCTGCAGTCGAGGTGGAGATTACAACCGTTACGAAAACGTGTCTAACTCAATGAAGGTGTTAACTGACCCTGTCATTGTTCCAATAATAAACGTAGTCTTTACACAGCCTTAGTGACATCATCTCAAGTATTACAGGAGCAGTGTTGCGTTAACGAGATGATCTTTGGCGCCCGTCATCGGTGCCGCAACACCGTGCGCGCGCCCGGTACGATTCACAGGCTGAACATTCTCCGAGACATCCGCACCGACGGACGCGGCCGCTTCGAAGCCTGTTGGTCGAGACCCGTTAACCCGCAGGACTTCGATTGCAATAGTCTTGGCGGCCGCGAATACCAAACCACAATCTCCAACACGAATTAACAGACTGGATTTTTCTAGCGTGAGTGCCGATACCTTTCAGAACCTGATCCTGACGTTGCAGAACTACTGGGCCGATCACGGCTGCATCGTCATGCAACCCTACGACATGGAAGTGGGCGCAGGCACATTCCATACCGCCACATTTCTTGCGGCCGTTGGACCCGAGCCAATCAAGGCCGCCTACGTACAGCCGTCGCGTCGACCCACCGACGGCCGCTATGGAGAGAATCCGTTTCGGCTGCAGCACTACTTTCAGTACCAGGTGATCATCAAACCATCGCCACCGGACTTTCAGGATCTTTATCTCGGCTCCCTCGCGGCGTTAGGCATCGATTTTCTTAAGGATGACATTCGGTTTGTCGAAGATGACTGGGAATCACCCACGCTTGGCGCATGGGGTCTCGGTTGGGAGGTCTGGCTCAACGGGATGGAAGTTTCGCAGTTCACCTACTTCCAGCAGGTTGGCGGACTCGAGTGCAAGCCTGTCACCGGGGAATTGACCTACGGCCTCGAACGCATCGCAATGTACCTGCAGGGGGTCGAAAACGTCTTCGATCTCAAGTGGACGGATGAATACAGCTACAGAGACCTTTATCATCAGAACGAGGTCGAGCAGTCGACGTATAACTTTGAGTACGCCAACGTTGATGATCTCTTTGCGCAGTTCGATGCGGCGGAACGCGCGTCAAAACTGCTGATAGAAAAGAAGTTGCCGCTTCCCGCCTATGAGATGGTGCTCAAGGCATCTCATACATTCAATCTCCTCGACGCGCGTCACGCGATCGGCGTCACAGAACGCGCTCGTTATATCGGGCGCGTGCGTACCCTGGCCCGTGGTGTCGCGCAAGCGCACTTTGAGGCTCGCGAAGCCGCGGGATTCCCCCGGGGCAAGGAACAGACAAAGCCGGCCCGTAAAAAGGCTGTGCGCAAGAAGGCGAGGGCACGTTGATCATGGCTGCCAAAAAGAAAGTCTCAAAGAAAAAGGCAGCTGCCCGGAAGTCAACGACCCGGGCAGGCAAAACGACAACACGCAAAAAGACCGTGAAGAAAAGCACCCCCAGAAGTTTGCTGCTGGAAATCGGCACCGAAGAGCTGCCCTCATCCTCGTTGCGACGACTGGGCGAAGCGCTTGGCAAAGAGCTGTTCAACGAGCTGCGTGAGGCCGACCTGACCGCCGAAGGCGCCACCATGCGCTGGTTTGCCGCACCCCGACGGCTCGCGGTTCTGGTTTCTCAGGTGCTCGACAAACAGGTCGATCAGGATGTTGAGCGTCGCGGCCCGGCAGTAAGCGCCGCGTTCGACGACGACGGACAGCCAACCCAGGCTGCTCGAGGGTTTGCGGGTTCGTGTGGTGTTGACGTCGATGCGCTCGAGCGCATGAAAACCGATAAGGGCGAGTGGCTGTTCTTCAGGACTCGCACCGCCGGGCGCAAGGCCGAAGAGCTTGTTCCCGAGGCCGTTGCGGCAGCTGTCGCAAAGCTACCGGTTGCCAAACGAATGCGCTGGGGCGACGGCAGCGCCGAGTTTGCGCGCCCCGTTCACTGGGTCGTCCTGTTGCACGGCAAAGCTGTCGTTCCGGCGAGTGTTTTCGACATCCCCGCAGATCGAGTCAGTCGCGGTCATCGCTTTCACTGCAAAAAGCCGCTGCGCATTGCTGACGCGGACGCTTACGAAAAGACGCTCAAATCTGGCGGCCAGGTCATTGCCGACTTCACGACTCGCCGCGACATGATTCAGACCCAGGTCGAAAAGCTTGCGGCATCGGTCAAGGGCAAGGCGATGCTGAGCGATGCGCTTCTCGACGAAGTCACGTCACTGGTGGAGTTTCCCAATGCGTTGATCGGGTCGATCGACAGTGAGTTCATGAGCGTGCCCCAGGAAGTACTGGTGTCCTCAATGAAAGACCATCAGAAATATTTTCCGGTGGTCAGTGCACGCGGCAAACTGCTGCCCCACTTCATTACCGTATCGAATCTGAAACTGACAAACCCGGCTCGCGTACGCGGCGGTAACGAACGCGTTCTGCGCTCAAGACTTTCAGACGCCCGATTTTTCTGGGACACCGACCGCAAGCAAACGCTGGCCGACCGGTTTGACGACCTTGAAGGCGTTCTCTTTCACAATGCGCTCGGTTCAACGAGGCAGAAGGCAGAGCGCCTTGAAGCGCTTGCAGGTGAGCTCGCAAAGCTGACGGCCTCGGACGAGTCTCACGCCCGGCGTGCGGCCAAGCTTGCCAAGGTTGATCTGGTTACCGACATGGTTGGCGAGTTCGACGAACTCCAGGGCACCATCGGTCGCTATTACGCAGAACACGCGAACGAACCTGATGAAGTCAGTGTCGCTATCGGCGACCACTACCGACCGCGGTTTGCCGGCGACGAACTGCCGACAACAGACACCGGCAAACTGGTCGCGCTCGCCGACAAGCTGGACACGGTCACCGGCATCTTCGCGGCAGGTGAAGAACCCACCGGCGATCGCGACCCTTATGGTCTGCGACGCGCTGCTCTCGGTATTCTGCGAATTCTGTCTGAAGGCGGGGTCGATCTGGATATTGGAGACTGCGTCACGCTTGCGCAAAAGGGCTACCGTGATCAGGGCCACGACAAACTCGCGCTCAACCCGGAAGCTCACGGCAAGACCATCAACTTCATGCTCGACCGACTTCGCGCGCACTACAACGCCGCAGGCTTTGGCACCGATGAAATCAACGCGGTTCGCGCCGCCGGTTCGACGCGCCCGCTCGATTTTGAGCGTCGCCTGCGGGCCGTCGCGACTTTCAGACAGCTCGACGCCGCGGGCAGCCTGAGCTCGGCGAACAAACGCATTCAGAACATTCTGAAGAAAGCGGATGTCAAAGCTGGCGAGGTCGATGCCGGTCTGTTTGAGGGCAAAGAGGAAACAGCGCTGCACAAGGCGCTGACAGATACGGCGTCGCGAGTTGGCCCGATGATTGACGACGGTGAATACAGCGATGCACTCACCGAGCTTGCCGGTTTGCGCGAGCCCGTGGACAGCTTTTTCAACGAAGTCATGGTGATGGCCGAAGACCCGGAGGTCCGTCGCAACCGACTCAACCTGCTCAACGCGGTCGGGAGTCAGTTCCTGCGAATCGCCGACATTTCGCTGCTTCAGGATTAAGACGCCTGCGTATCGTCGCAACGTCACGAAAAACCGCAAACCACCGGATGTGGTGACGATGCTAAGCTTAGGCCTGTGAAACTAGTCATCCTCGACCGCGACGGCGTGATCAATCACGACAGTAGCGAATTCATCAAAGCGCCGGAAGAATGGACCCCCATTCCCGGCAGCCTCGAAGCGATTGCGAGGCTCTGCCGCGAAGACTATCGCGTTGTGGTTGCGACCAATCAGTCTGGCGTGGCCCGGGGCTATTTCGATCTCGCCACAATGAATCGGATTCATGCCCGAATGATCCACCGCGTTCGGCAAAAAGGTGGCGCCATTGACGCAATTTTTTTCTGCCCCCACGGACCCGATGACAACTGCGACTGTCGCAAGCCACTTCCGGGCATGTTCCACGGAATCTCAACGCGACTGAAGACCGGGCTGGGTGGTGTACCCGCCGTTGGCGACTCCCTGAGAGATCTGGATGCCGCAGAACAGGCAGGGGCACTCCCTGTGCTGGTGCTCTCTGGCAAAAACGAACTGGATCTTACCTCTGGCGATTCCATCCCTGAAAGACAGCATATCCCGGTGTTTGAGGATCTCGCCGAATTCACCGAAGCGCTGCTCGACGGCTATCTTGACGACCAGATGCGAAAGAGCGCCGAACAATGACTACGCTTCGATCGATGCTTTATATGTTTGGCAAGATCGTGTCGATCGTAATCTACCTGCCGGTGACGTTGATCTCCGCGTTGTTCCCTCCGCTGACGGGTAATCGCATCATCAGCCAGTGGGCGCACTTTAATCGATGGTGGTTACGGGTAACGTGCAACCTCGACTGTGAAGTCACCGGCCTTTCGAATTTGCCCCGGTCCCCCAGCGTCATTCTCTCCAAACACCAGTCGGCCTGGGAGACGATTGTCTATCAGACATTTCTGCCGCCGATGTGCTTTGTGATCAAACGCGAGCTGCTCTTCATTCCTGTATTCGGTTGGGGACTCGCGGCCGCTCATCCTATTGCCATCAATCGTGCGGACGGTCGACGCGCGCTCGATGCCGTGTTGACCAAAGGCCGTGACCGACTCGACAAAGGTCTCTGGGTTTGCGTTTTCCCCGAGGGCACACGCACTGCGCCAGGCGAAAGGGTCAAGCACAACGCAGGTGGCGCGATGCTCGCGGCCAAGACCGGCGTCGAGATCGTTCCCATCGCTCACAACGCCGGCATCTTCTGGAAGAAAAACGGGTTCACCAAGAAACCAGGCATGATTCAGGTAGAGATCGGCCCGACCATTCAAACCGACGGTCGCAAGGTACGCGAGATTGCGGCCGAGGCTGAAGACTGGATCGAACGCAGATCACTGGCTCTGGCGGGTACCCATGGAATTGCGCTGGACTCAGCCGAGGCGTCGTGACAGCGCGGCCCACTGCTGGGGGCTGATCGTTTCAGGTCGCGCTCCAGGATCGATATCGCACGCGGCGAAAGTCTCGGCATCAACAAGACCTTTAAGGCCGTTGCGCAGCGTCTTGCGACGGGCGGTAAATCCCGCGCGCACAATCTGCTCAAAGATCTTCGGGTCGCCTGTATCCAGCGAGCCGTCCGCATGGGGAATCAGTCGGACAATGCTTGAATGCACCTTCGGTGCGGGCTTGAAGGCACCGGGTCCAACGTCGAAAAGTTTTTTGCTGGCAAACGACACGGCTAGCATTACGGTCAGCCGACCGTAGGTACCGCTACCGGGCGCCGCCGTAATGCGATCCACGACTTCTTTTTGCAGCATGAAAACCATGTCTTCGATGCGCTCGTGATATTGGGCCAGCCGAAACAGAAGCGGCGATGAAATCTGGTACGGCAGATTGCCAACAACCCGTAACCGACCCGGCACTACATCAAAATCAAACTGAACCGCATCGCCCTGATGGATCTCGAGTCGTTCACCACCTTCAAGCTGCGGTAGCCGGGCGGCAAGCTCTCGATCATATTCAACGACGTGGAGTTGATTGAGGACTTTGAGCAACGGAACGGTCAGGGCACCGCGCCCGGGTCCGATCTCGACCATCACGTCATCGGGAGCCGGCGCGATGC
The DNA here is from genome assembly GCA_938034705.1 of uncultured Gammaproteobacteria bacterium. Lineage (GTDB taxonomy): Bacteria > Pseudomonadota > Gammaproteobacteria > Arenicellales > CALHMG01 > CALHMG01. The sequence continues at coordinate 33,481 of CALHMG010000027.1, read as the reverse complement.
TCGCAACAATGCGTGATATCACGCCGGGATCGTGCAGAAAATTCTGGCCGAGGCTCTTGCGGGCCGGTGGATAGGCGCCCGCCATCAGACCTGTCGACGCCGCGATGCCAGATCGAAGGCCAGACGTGTTGCCGCAACCAGGCTGCCACTGTCCGCGTGCCCCGAACCCGCGAGATCGAGTGCAGTACCATGATCGACGGAAGTTCGGATAATGGGCAACCCGAGCGTGACGTTCACCGCGCGCTCAAAACCGTGATGCTTGAGCACGGGTAAACCCTGATCGTGATACATCGCCAGTACCGCATCGACGCCTTTGAGCGCACCCGGCGTAAAAGCGGTATCTGCCGGGACGGGCCCAATCAGTTCAAGACCCTGCGCCCGCAGGCGATCCAGCGCAGGCTCTATAACCTCGATCTCTTCGCGACCGAGGTGTCCGGACTCACCCGCGTGCGGGTTCAGACCACAAACGCTGATCACCGGACTGGCGAGACCGAACGTATGGCGAAGATCGTGTTCGAGTACGCGAACGACAGCCTCAAGACGCTCTGGCGTCACGGCGGCCGACACTTTCGACAGCGGCAAATGCGTTGTGACCAGCGCAACCCGAAGATCGTCAGAGGCCAGCAGCATCACCGGCATTGATGCGCCCGTGCGCTGCGCCAGAAACTCTGTGTGGCCCTGAAAATCCTTGAATCCGGCGTCGATGATGACCGACTTTTGCAGGGGACCCGTGACCATTGCATCAAAACGACCGCTAACGCAGTAGTCGATCGCCTGCTCGATACTGTGCATCACCATTTGGGCATTGGCCACGTCGAGCTGTCCGGCGACAACCGGACTTTCGCAGGCTATGTGCTCGACATCGATGCCCCCGGTCACGTGACTGTTTCCGCAGGCATCGCGAATTTCGACGTCGAGGCCGAGCTGCCGCGCCCGCGCGCCCAGCACGTTGCGGTCGCCGAGCACAACAAATTCGCCATCAAAGGATTCTTTCGCCATCGCAAGGGCGAGATCCGGACCGATGCCTGCGGGTTCACCTGCCGTCATCACAACCGCGGCGTCGGTGTGACGGTTAGCTGTCAAAGCGCTGTTCATAGCCCGAGTCTACGTCAAACCGAACACCGGGCCGCGTGAGCGGCGATGTTCGATCGGATCAATTCGTGAAACGGGAGAACCGGGGGCAGCCGCAGGCGCTGACTTGGCGACAGTCTGCGAGTGCCCGGCTCGATCAGTTCTGGCTGATCTTGATCTGAATCGGGTTGTGGCCAAGGCGGCGTACTCGATTCTCGACGATCCCGAGATCAGAGTACGAGGCATAGGGGCCAACCCGAACCCGGAACACACCGGTGCCGCGGACGGTGGCGCTCTGAATACGGGCGTCCAGCCCCGCAATGGTCAACTGCGCCTTGAGTCGATCCGCCTCTTCATAGCGAACGAACGAGCCGACCTGCAACATGTAGTAGGTGCCGCTTGCGGGCAGCTGCGACCGGGACGGCTCGTATGCGGCCGTCAGTTCTTCTTCGGGCGTCGACGGCTTGGGGACAGCCGAGACCTCCGGGGTCGTCGTCTGGCGCTGCACGGTACGGGGCAGCACGTTCGCTTCCTGACTCAGAACTTCGTGAAACGTTACCGATGAATTGGTTTTCGGTGCACTGACCACCGTCTCGCGCATCGTTGGCGCGGCCAGCTTTGTCTGCTGTCGGGGTTGCGGCTGAGCAACCTGGGCCGGCATCGCCGGTGCATTAGGAGCGTTGGTCGCGACCCGGGCCGACGGCCTCTGCACGATATCGCGAATGCCTGCACCAAGCGTGTTGGTACTGCCCGACCTGAAGCCAAGGAACAGCGCCATGAACAGAGCGCCAACAAAAATGCCCAGCAGCAGCATCCACAGACCCGAAGCGAATTCGCCTGCCATGGACCTTTTGCCCCGAAACGAATCCCGGCCGCTACGTTGTCCCATCACTCTGGAGCTGGTGTGAAACTTTTGCTCGATGTTCAGCATTCTTCCTATCCACCTAAACCATCTGGACGCGCGCGCCCGGGTCCAACCGCAACCCGGGCACCTACATCGCCTCGGGCGCGCTTACGCCAAGCAGGTCGAGTCCGTTTTTCAGCACCTGGCCTGTTGCCGCCGCCAGTGAAAGCCTCGCGGCCCGAACGTTGTCCTGCGCGTCAATAAATCGATGCGCGTTGTAATAGCTGTGAAAATCGTTTGCCAGCTCGCGAACAAAATACGCAATCTGGTGCGGCTCGCACGCACGCGCCGCGTTCTCCACAACCTCAGGATACCGCGACAGGCGATTCAACAATGTGACCTCGTGTGTCTCGACCAGCAGTGAGTGATCGGCTTCATCCGGTCGCGGAAACTTGATACCGCGGTCCTCGGCCTGGCGAAAAACGTTGCAAATACGAGCATGCGCGTACTGCACATAATACACGGGGTTTTCTTCAGACCGCTTTTTGGCAAGTTCCAGGTCAAAATCCATATGCTGTTCTGACCGACGCATGGCGTAAAAGAACCGCGCGGCGTCGTTACCGACTTCCTCGCGCAGCTCACGAAGCGTGACGAAATCTCCCCCTCGCGTGGACATCGACACCCGCTCTTTGCCGCGATAGAGGTTGGCAAACTGGACGAGCAGCACAACGAACTCGTCAGCGGGCTTGCCGAATGCCTCAAACGCCGCGTTGGTGCGCGCGATGTAGCCGTGGTGATCGGCTCCCCACACATAGATAAGCCGCCTGAACCCGCGACGCGCCTTGTTCAGGAGGTACGCGATATCTGACGCAAAATAGGTGTAGACACCGTTGCTGCGCATCACGACGCGATCCTTCTCGTCACCCCATTCGGTTGACTTGAACCAGAGCGCGCCTTCTTTTTCGTAAATGTGTCCGGCCTTTTTCAGATCCTCTGCGGCTTTGACGATCGAGCCGTCATCAACAAGGCTCTGCTCCGAAAACCACTCGTCATAGTTCACCCGAAATTCGCCAAGATCCTGACGAATGTCTTCGACGAGTGCGTTGCGAACGTGACTGAACACGCGCGCATAGGCGTCGTCGCCAATCGATGTGCGAAGCCGCTCAATCAGCGTGTCGATACGCGTCTCGGCTTCTTCCGGCAGATCTTTGAACAGTGCGTCGGTGTCCGTGCGTAAAGCGTCGCCTTCGGCGGTTGCAAGGTCCGACGCGATATCTCGAATGTAGTCACCCTGATACCCGTTGTCCGGAAACTGCACGGAGTCGCCGGCATTTTCGGCATAGCGCAACCAGACGCTGGCCGCGAGGATGTGCATCTGGCGACCCGCGTCATTCACATAGTACTCGGCGTGAACGTCGTACCCGGCAGCGCGCATGACCCGTGACAACGCGTCTCCGTACGCAGCGCCACGACCATGACCCACATGAAGCGGCCCGGTCGGGTTCGCTGAAACAAACTCGACAGTAACCTTTTCGCCGTTAGCGGCGTTGCTTCGACCATAGCCCTCGCCCATGTCGCGCACGGTCTGGACAAGCGAGTGATAGGCACCCGGATCAATGTGCACATTGATGAAGCCAGGCCCGGCAACCTCCAGTCGGGTAACCAGACTCGACGCGGGCGTGTTCGCAACGATGGCTTCGGCGATCTCGCGCGGGGAGCGTTTCAGCGGTTTGGCCAGCACCATTGCCACGTTGGACGCGAAATCACCATGCTCAGCGCTGCGGCCGCGCTCGATATGGATGTCGACATCCAGCGGCACGTCGAAATTTCCCCCGGCACGCAGGGCATCGAGGCCGCTGCCGATGAGAGCTTTGATCTGGTCTTTCAAGTTCGGGGTCCGTCGGGGCGCGAGTCTGACCGCATTGTACCGTTACGCCGCGGCGCTGAGCCACTTTTTGGCAAGGTGTGCGGCCACCATGGTCAGAACCACAGAGGCCGCGAAGGCATACAGACCGTAATGGACTTCGACATCGGCGAGCATTCGCAGTTTCACCGTCGCAAGCAGCACCGCAACGACGAAAACATCAAGCATTGACCATTTGCCAAAGATATTGAGCCACCCGAGCCAGCGTCGGATCTTCTCCCCGCCGACCACGTTGGCGGCGACCACGAGCAGCGCGATCTTGGCGATCGGAAACACAACACTGAACAGGCCAATCAGCACGAACAGAACAATATGTCCTTCTGCCGCCAGGGACAGAAGCCCGGAGCCCAGCGAAAACGTGTTCTGCACGAACACCAGCTTCTTGAGCGTCATCACCGGGGCGACCAGGCCCACAACCAGTGCGACCGCACTCAGCGCACACATCACGTTGAGAATTATTCGTCGTTCAGTTGTCAGTGGTCCAGATTTCAAGATCATGTAATGCCGGCTTTTACAACGTGATTAAGAGTATCGATAGCTCGTCCGCGAGGCTCAGTAAAGGTCGAGCGGGTCGACATCCACAGACCAACGGATACGACGCGTCCTGGTGTTCGCTTCGATGCGATAGATCCAGTCCATCAAAAATCGATGCAGGTCGCTGCGTTCTCGCGCACGCACCAGCAGCTGGGCACGATGGCGTCCCGCTCGCCGCTGCATGGGCGACGGAACCGGATCCATCAGATCGACATTTGCCGGCGTGTAGTCGGTAGCCGCGTCTTCTTTCGCTGCATCCAGACACTGACGTGCAGCCTGGTGCGCCCACCCAAGAAAATCCATCGGCTCGTCGGTTTTAAGTGAATCACAGCGCAGCAGCGCGAGATGCGAGAACGGCGGGAAGCCGGCGGCTTTTCGTTCGCCCCGCTGCAGCCGGATAAAGCTGTCGTAGTCGTGGGACGCGAGCGCGACAAATGCAGGATCCTGAGGATGTGCGGTCTGAACGAGCACCTCTCCCGGCGCGTCCGCGCGACCGGCGCGGCCGGTGACCTGCATGATCTGCTGCAGAAGAAATTCAGGCGCCCGGAAATCAATACTGTAAAGACCCTGGTCTGCGTTAACGATGCCAACCAGCGTCAGTCCGGGAAAGTCGTGGCCTTTGGCAACCATCTGTGTGCCGACAATGATATTGGCGTCGCCGCTTCGAATACGGTCGAGAGCTTCGTTCAGGGCCTGCGGTCCACGCGCGGCGTCACGGTCGAGTCGAACAATTCGCGCCTGATCGAATCTCTCCTGCAGAAATTCCTCGACCCGCTGGGTGCCTTCTCCCACATTAACCAGAGCGTCGGCTTCACAGGCGGGACAGTTTGTCGGCACGTCCGTTATTACACCGCAGTGGTGGCACCGTAACCGACCCATGCTGCGATGGTGCGTCATCCGCGAATCACAGCGCTCGCACGTGGCCTGCCAGCGGCACCCGCCGCAGATCAGAACCGGCGCAAAGCCACGTCGATTCAGAAATATCAGCGACTGCTCGCCGCGTTTCAGCCGGTTCTCAATCGCTTTAACCAGCGGGGGCGACAGACCCTGATCGGTCGGCATGCGTGACAGATCGATCAGATGCACGCTTGGCAGTCCGGCCGAACCAACGCGCCGGGGCAGATCGATTCGGGTGAATCGCGAACGCTCGCAGTTCTCAAAAGACTCCAGCGACGGGGTAGCCGATCCCAGCACAATCGGAATTTTCGACATGCGCGCACGCATCACTGCGACATCGCGCGCGTGATAACGATAGCCATCCTGCTGCTTGTAGGAGCCGTCGTGTTCTTCATCAATCACGATCAACCCGGGCCGGGCGAGCGGCGTGTAGATCGCCGAGCGCGTGCCCAGCACCACTTGCGCCTCACCGCTACGCGCCGCGAACCACATCCGATGCCGCGTCGTATCATTGAGCCCGGAGTGAAGCACCGCGACCTGCACCCCGAGCCGCGAACGAAGTCGATCCACGAGTTGCGGCGTCAGCGCGATTTCAGGAACCAGCACCAGGGCCTGCTCGCCTCTTTCAAGAACCCGGGTGATCGCGCCGATGTAGACCTCGGTCTTGCCGCTACCGGTAACGCCATGCAACAGCATCGCCGAGAAGTCGCCAAGCCTGTCGCAAATCGTTTCGATGGCACCGAGCTGATCATCAATAAGCTCGGGGCCGGGCTCAGCGTCAAACGGAGTGTGATCGAGAAAATCGGATTCAAACCGCTCAACCAGACCCTGCTCGACAAGCGCGGCGACCGGTTTGGTCCACGCGCTGACGACCGACTTCAGATCGAGTCGTGACAGACCGGCCTCGCCGGCCTCATGCAGGCCGTTAAAGATCTTTTGTCGCGCCGGAGCCCGGGACAGAGAATCGGCATCGGTCACAAGCCCCGCTGGCGTGATGCGCCAGCGTTCGCCGCCGGCCGGACGAAGACCCGTGCTGGCGCGAAGCGCGACCGGCAACGCGCTGGCCATGACCTCGCCGAGCGGATGATGGTAGTAGCTGGACGACCACTTCAGCAGCGCAAAAAGCGTTTCATCAAATACGGGTTCGACGTCGAGGATCTCGGTGACGGCCTTGAGCTTGACGTCGTCGCCACTGCCGCCGATGTCGACGACAACACCCACCAGAGACCGGCGTCCAAACGGGACGCGTACGCGGGTACCGGGTTCAGGCTGGCGTTCGAAAGACCACAGATAATCGAACAGCTTGCGCAGCGGCACCGGCACGGCAACCCGCACGACAACAGACTTGGACGCGGTAACCATTGTGGGTGTCGATCGGGCCTTGAGAGCGGTGGGTGGTGAGTTTATGGGGCGCGGGACGCGGGAAGTAAACGACCTCGTCGACCACGGGGTCGATTCCGGCCCCTGTTCACCTGAAATGGATCAAAGCGAGCTAAAGGGCTGATCGATAAGGACTCCGGCAGCGACCCCGGGCCTGTGGATAACTTTGTGGGTAACATCGCAGGCCCGGTTTGCATTAACTTTCAGCAGCGGCCGCGACAAAACCGGGGGGTGTCGCAAAATTCGCCTATATTCTTATATTATTCAATTACTTACAGCGTACTCCGTGAGCGTTAACCGGGTGTAAAGTCGCGCGCCGTGGCGGAAATTCAAGGCTTCACACGCGTGTTCATAAGTCAACGCTCGTCACTCGCGGCGTAAGCCTCTTGCCTTACACCAGGAGTAACGCCTACTCACCAAGAATCAGAGACTTAAGTCGCAAATCGACAACAGGCGGTTAACAGGACTGTTTAACTGTGGCCGACAAAGCAGCCTTTTCGCCGATAAACGACCTCGCCAACGGTGTCCGCGCAAGCTACCCGGTCGTTCACTGATCAACGCGTAATCAGCCTGCGCTAAATCACGATCTGGTCGATTCGGGTTTGCGTACGGCCCGCCTTTTTGTCTTCGTAGTAATGGCGCAGTGACAGCGTCGTGACGCGAAAGGACAGATCGTCCCAGGGAATTTCGTCTTCGGTGTACAGCGCGCACTCAAGACTCTCCTCGCCAGGGCCGAAGTCTTCATTAAGCAGCGTGCCCCTGAACATCATATGTACCTGGGAGATGTGGGGGATGCTGTAGACACCCAGCAACCGGTCAATCTCGACGCGGGCGTTGGCTTCTTCCAGTGTTTCGCGCGCGGCAGCGGCGGCAACCGTCTCGCCGTTCTCCATGAAACCCGCGGGCATCGTCCAGTAACCGCGTCGGGGTTCTATGCCACGCTTGCACATGAGCAGACGGTCACCGTGTTCGACGATGCAGCCAGCGACAATATTGGGATTGCTGTAATGGATGGTGTTGCAGTCGGAACAAACGTATCGTTCGCGATTGTCACCGTCGGGTATGGCCAGCGCGACGCCAGCGCCACAGCTTGAGCAGAAGTTCATTGATCAGTTTCGCTTCGGGTTGCACCCGGGATCATAACAGAGCGTAACTCGCCGCTTGAGCGCACGATGCGCAGTCGCTATGCTGCGCGCGCCCCTGCGGCATCTCCCAGTTTCACCGGACCCCTTCAAGGAGCGATGCGCCCCGATGAGTCGAAGAAAAAGCAGCAAATCCAAACAATCGAGCTCACCATCCAAGTTCACCGCGGCTACTGCTGACAAGCATGTGCTGTATGAACTGTCGGTGCAGTCGCCCGAATCCGATATCGAGTTTCTGGACAAGACCTATCAGGAAGAGCGGGGCAAGGTACCGACACATTTTCGTGAAGACTTCTGTGGCACCGCGTACCTCTCTGCAACGTGGATCGCCCAAAGCGAACACCACACCGCAGAGGGTTTTGATATTGACCGTCCAACTCTGGACAACGGCATCGAACGACACTTCAAACCCATGGGTGGCGACGCCGACCGATGCATCCTTCACGAAAAAGATGTCCGTGACCCAAGCACCAAGAAGCCCGACGTCCGCTGCGCGCAAAACTTCTCCTATTGCATCTTCAAGGATCGCAAGACACTCAAAGACTATTTCCAGGCGTGTTACGACGATCTCGCCGAGGACGGAATTTTTATCCTGGACGCGCACGGTGGACAGGAAGTCTATGAGTCAATGGAAGAAGAGACCGAGCAGGACGAAGGCTTTACCTATGTCTGGGATCAGGATGAATTTCACCCGGTGACCGGAGAGGCGCTCAACTACATTCACTTTCATTTCCCTGATGGCACAAAAATGCGACGTGCCTTTACATATGACTGGCGAATCTGGACGCTACCCGAACTCGTCGAGATTCTTGAAGAAGTAGGCTTTGCCCGCGTTGACGCTTACTGGGAAGGTACCGACGAGGATGGCGAGAGTGGCGATGGTGAGTTCACCAAAACCGAGAAAGGCGAGAACGACGTGTCCTGGGTGAGCTATCTCTCGGCGCTGAAATAGCAACGATCAACCACGACGACACGCCAGGGCGCGAGCAATCGGGAGACTGAAAGTGAATACGACAACTGACATCAACTGGAACTTTCCCTACCCGTCGCGAAGATCACCGGTCTTCGCCAAAAACGTCGTCGCGACCTCTCAGCCTCTGGCCGCCCAGGCTGGACTTCAGGCGATGATCGACGGTGGCAACGCCGTCGACGCGGCGCTCGCCGCGGCGATTGCACTCACCGTCGTTGAACCCTGCAGCAACGGCATCGGCAGCGATGCTTTCGCGCTGGTCTGGGATGGCAGCGAACTGCATGGCCTGAACGCATCTGGCGGTGCGCCTGCTGGCTGGACACCCGATCGGTTCAAGAATCTTGATGCGATGCCCGAACGCGGCTGGGACAGCGTCACTGTCCCCGGCTGCGTTGATGCGTGGGTCAAGCTGTCAGAACGTTTTGGCAAACTTCCGTTTGAGCGTCTGTTTCGTGACGGCGTGCGATTTGCGCGAGAGGGCTTCGCGGTGACGCCCGTCATTTCAAGCGCCTGGAACAACGCGATCGAACCGCTTTCCGCACAGCCCGATTTCGCCCGATCGTTCCTGCCAAACGGCCACGCGCCGCGGCCGGGCGAACGCTGGACCTTCGAGGACCAGGCGCGAACACTCGAGGCTATCGCTAACACCCGCGGCGAAGCGTTCTATCGCGGCACCCTCGCTGATGCCATGGTCGGACACGCAAGAGCAAAGGGCGGGGCCCTGTCGGAACAGGATCTTGGCGACTACGTCAGCGAGTGGGTTACCCCGATCTCAACCGACTACGCCGGGGCAACCTTGCACGAGATCCCGCCAAACGGGCAGGGCATCGCGGCCCTCATGGCCCTCGGCATCTGTCGTCACCTGCCGATGACGTCATACCCTCTCGACTCTCCCGACGGGATGCATCTGGCCATTGAGGCGATGAAACTGGCCCACGCCGATATGTTCGCGTACGTCGCCGAGCCCAACACCATGAACGTCAGCAACGAATGGCTGCTGGACGACGACCGCCTGAAAGAGCGCGCGCAACTGATTTCGATGGACTCCTGTGTCACACCCGTGGCCGGAGTCGCCGATCCCGGAGGCACGGTCTACCTCACCACCGCCGACGAGAACGGCATGATGGTGTCCTTCATTCAATCCAATTTCATGGGATTCGGTTCAGGCGTCGTCGCGCCCGGCACCGGCATCAGCTTTCAGAATCGGGGCGCGGGCTTTGTACTCGATCCGGGCCACCCCAACGAAGTGGGTCCCGGTAAACGACCCTTTCACACAATCATTCCCGGCTTTGTCACCCGCGACAATGAGGCGCTCATGAGTTTCGGCGTGATGGGTGGGCACATGCAGTCCCAGGGTCACCTGCAGATGATGCTGAGAATTATTGGCGAAGGCCTGAATCCGCAAGCAGCTTCGGATGCGCCTCGCTGGCATGTCAACAAGGACTTCAGCGTAACGTGCGAAGACGGGACGCCCGAGGACGTGATTGCTGTGTTAACCCGTCGCGGCCATCGTATTGTGCCAACCGATCGCGACGGTCCCTTCGGGGGACTGTTTGGCGGCGCGCAGCTTGCGTTGCGTGTCGGCGACGGCTACTGCGCCGGATCAGATCATCGCAAAGACGGTCAGGCAGTCGGCTACTGAACAACGCCCGCATGCTTCAAGGCGCGCCGTAGCCCGTCAACTCGACATAACCAACGCCGGTGACAGGCTGATCGTCACGGGTGCCCTCGACACGAACCGCACCTTCCCAGTATCGGAACAGACCGGTGTGTTCCTGGGCATCCACCACAGGCTTGACGTTCAGCACCAGGTTTTCGCCGGGCACACGTATCCGCCAAACCAGCGGGTAGCTTGCGGCGGTGTCACGACTTTTCCATCGAGTCAGGGGCTCGAGGGTGAACTCGTCAGCGCTGATCGCCTGATACTGACCATCCTCATCGACCAGCGTACCGGCACTGGCAGGATCGGTCGTTCCATCCTTGCCGCGCATGCGATACAGCATGAGATCGGTGCCGTCCTCAAGCTGAAACGCAAACCAGTCCCATCCGACCTGGCTGGCACCCAGACTGGACGTTGACCATTCACGATCAAACCAGCTCGTTCCCTGGACCTCGTAGCGATCGTCATTGATACGCACAAAACCGGTGGTAGCGAGACGCGTCATGGAAAAATAGTGAGACGCATTTTTACCGTCAACCGTCTTCTTGCTGTAGCCTCGATCGCCCTGAAGCGTCAGCGGCTTCACCGGCTTGAGCCCAAACGAAAACGTGAAGTCGTCGGTCTTTACATCTGTGCGCATGACCATGCAGCCTTCACAGGCATCAGAAGGCTGACCCTCAAGTCGCCAGTTTTCTACCCAGACACGAAATGGCGTCGCCCACGCGCCGGCGATATTCGCAGCGCCACGAGAGAATTTTTCGTGAGGAAAATATCGACCGCCACGGACATCGGTCAGCGCAACATGCGCCATGTAGTACTGCCGGGTTGCAAGGTCTGATTCAAGCGCAGCGACGGGTGAGTCAGGTGGGGCAGTCGCGCTTCTGAATATCGTCATCTGATACCCGAAGCGACTGCCGTCGAGACTTTCGACATTGCCGGTCAGGTACCACCACTCCGTCCTGAAGTTGGGATGGGGTCCATGATCCGCCGGAAAGATGAAATCCCTCGGACCGGACACGCGCGCAAAGCCCGTGTCATCGGTAGCTCCGAGGACACTCTCGAGTCCCGCCGTTGCCGGTGTCGCCACTGACGGTGACTCGACGGAGTTGACGAACACGCCAAACGCACCGAGGCCTGTAAGAACCGTCAGCGCAATAAGCCACAGCCGGATTCCGGAGATGCTGGCCACACTACTCATTGCGCAAGCTCGCAGAAGGCGTCTGACGAACCACGCGAAGCGTCGGCAGAATGCCGGCCGCGAGAGCCGCGCCAACGGCGAGCGCGATTCCCTGCAGGATCAGGACCGGGTCCACGTGGAAATCCATCGTCCACCCAAACGAGCGACGATTGACAACGTGCACAAGAATCCACGCTGTCAGGATGCCGAGTGGCACGGCGAAGAGCCCGCTCGCGATTCCCATGCAGAGTGTTTCTACAGAAGCGATTTTCGCAACCTGTCCCGGCGTTAAACCGACCGCACGCAGCACCGCAAAATCACGCGATCGTTCAAACTGCAGGGCCATCAGTGCAGACACAATACCGATGCCGGCCACAATAACGGCCAGCAGTCGCAAGACGTTGGTCACGGCAAATGTTCGATCAAAAATCTTTATCGACGCCTCGCGAATTTCATGATTCGCGATCACCTCAAACGCGGCTGAGTCCGACGGCAGTTGCGCGATTTCGTCCTTTATCCGGGTTGACTGGGAAGGGTCATCGAGCACCACGCCGACAGCATTGATGGCCGGATCGTTAAACTGCCGCAGCCACGTCGCGCGAGACATCAAGACGATGCCCCGGTCTGACCGATAGTCCTTGTAGACGCCGGCGACCAAAAATCGCAACTCGCCGGCATCGGTCGGCAGCGCGAGTCGATCGCCTTCCTGCAGCTGGCGCCGGTGCGCAAAGGGCTCTGAAATATAGACGACGTTGTCGTTGCCAAACTGCGTAAATCGATCCTTCAGCGACTCATCTGCTCTCACATAACTCGCAAAACCATCCTCGGTGGTTGCGATGGCAAACACCGTTATCGGACCTGCGTCCGACGCCAGTGATGTCCAGTTGCCAAAGCCAACGTTCCTGACACCTTCAATCGATTTCACGCGATCAACAAAAGACGAGTCCAGCGACGTACCTGAATCAGCCGTCACGTAGACGTCGGCGCGCAAACGGGTTTCCAGCCAGTCGATCAGCGAAAGTCTGAAGCTTGAAATCATTATCGCGACGCCCATTGTCGCGCTGACCGCAACCGCGAGGGCGGCGACCGCCACGCCGGTCCGCGAAGTCGATCGAATGATGTAGCGCGCCCCCATCAACGCATCAAAGCCGCCAATCTTCTTGATCAGCGGCAACGCCAGACGAACCAGACTTGGGACGAGCAGCGGGATCATCAACGCAAGACCAACGATCAGAAAGAAGAGACCGGCAAACGCCGGCAGCAGCAGGTTGCCTGGCACGACCAACAGCAAGACCGAAAGGAACATTGCGACAACGCCAACGCCGAGCGCCCAGCGCGACCAGCGACCCGCGCGGGTTTCCAGATCAGCGCGCGACAGGGCGGCGCGGGGTTCCGTGCGGGTTGCCTCAATCGCCGGCAGCATCGCCGCGAAAACCGTCGCCAGGACGCCCAGTATCCAGGCTTTTGCAAGATTCAGGCCGTCGACGGAGATCGCTGTCACCTCGGTTTCGAAGTACAAATCATTGACCGTCTGCGCCGTCAGGGCGGTCAGTGTCTTGGCCAGTATCAGGCCAAGTACGATCCCTGTTGCGCTGGCCGCGGCACCCAGCAGCGCGGCTTCAAGCAGGATACGACTGGCGATATTCCACCGGGTTGCGCCAATTGCACGAAGTATCCCAATGGTCTGTCGCCGACGCACTACCGAGAAAGTCATCGTGTTGTAGATGAGAAAAACACCTATCAGCAACGCGAGCAGGCCAAGTGCAGCAAGGTTGGTATCAAGGGATCGCACCATGTCACGCTGCGCGTCACTCTGAGATTGCGCATTCAGCAGCTGGACCCCGGGCGGCAACAGTCGCTCAACCACGCGCAGAAACTGATCATCTGCATTGGCGACCAGATCGATGCGCGACAGTCGACCCTTCATCCCGAGCACATGCTGCGCGAGCGCGATGTCGGCGATCACGCTCGTCGCGAGTCCCTGCTCGTAAACGTCCTCACCCGGATCGAATGTTGCCACCAGACGCGCGATCGTCGATCGGCCCGCGGCGTCAATGTTGATCGAATCACCTACCTTGATCCCGGCAGCACTCGCGGCACCCGGTGTCATGGTGACCGTAAGCTCACCGCCGTCGCCGAACGCGCCGATGTCCACCGTGCGACCGAGGTGGGATCGAATCGACGTGTCGACCAGCGCATCGATGCCAATGATTCTGTAAGTGTGGTCGCCGTTTAGCGTGACAAGGCCGGTCACAAGCGGCACCGCGGGAAGGCCGGCGGCACGCAACCTGGAGTAGACGGCAACGTCGACGACGCCACCTCGCCCGGAAATATGGTGCGTTGCGCTGCCGTTAACGGTGTCGGACGAAATTTCAAATCCGCGGCGCACGCTGTCTGAGGCGGTGTCGACGGCAACAACGACCGCGGCGCCCACCGCAATGCCGCAAAAGGCGAGCAGCGCCTGGGTTCTTCGCCGCACAAGTTCGCGGAGTCCTGCGCGAAGCAGCATCAGCCGGTTGGCTCCGTACCCGCTGAATCGTTTTCTGTAACCCAGGGCTCGATGCGTCCCGAAACGATTCTCAGGATTCTGTCAACGCGGTTGGCGGCATCGCCGCTATGCGTTGCCATGACGAGCGTGGCGCCGCGCTCGCGACTCATCGAAACGAGGAGATCAAGAACTCCGCTGGCATTCTCGTCATCGAGATTGCCGGTGGGTTCGTCAGCAAGAATCAGCGACGGTTTGTGAATCAGCGCGCGCGCAACGGCAACACGCTGTCGTTCACCTCCCGACAGACTTTCGGGAAACGCTTGCGCTCGGTCTTCAAGGCCCACTTCAGCCAGGGCGTGACGTGTTCGTGCCTGGCGCTCTCGTTCATCGACCTTAAGCAACGCGAGCGGCAGTTCGACATTCTCGCCAACTTTCAATGTAGGCACGAGATTAAAGGACTGAAAAACGAATCCCAGTTCACGACGACGAAAGAGGGTGCGTGCGGTCTCGGTCACGTCGTCAAGGACCATCTCGCCAACGGTAATTCGCCCGCTGTCACAGACATCAATGCCGGCAATAAGGTTCAGCATCGTCGACTTGCCGGAGCCACTTCGTCCAAGCAGCGCCACCACTTCACCGCGATAGATTTCGCACGTTGCGTCGCGTAACACCGTGAGCTGGCGGCCGCCCTCATCAAAATGGCGACTGACATTTTCAAAGCTGACAAAAACCTCGCGCTGCGTCATTAGCCGGCCCAGGCGTTGGAGCCGGAAACTTCTATTCCGGTCGCCGTGTGGCGAAGGCGCGCCACAATCGCCTCAACACCGTTGTCCGCAACGCGTTCAAGCGTTTGCGCATAGCTCTGATCAATGTCCCAGGCCGGTTCAAACCAGTCACCTTCAGGACGGTTGATCGCAAACACAATCGCCGCCCGGAAACCCCGCGTCACGGCGATCTCCAGCAGTTCGAGATGTTTTTTTCCGCGCTCGGTGACCGCATCCGGAAAACATACGGTTTTGTCCACCAGGAGCGTCGCGTTTTTCACTTCGACATAGGCGTCCTTGGCGTTGCCCTCGGTCAGCAGCATGTCGAACCGGGACCCGGGATGACCCTGCGCCTCGAACCTGGGCTCGCGCTGCAGCTCCCGATAGCCGGTGAGCTCCTTGATGGCGCCATTGTCAATGCCTTCGGCAATCACCGCGTTGACCCGGGCCGTATTGATACCGACCCAGCCGTGTCCCATGTCGACACGCTCGAGCGTCCACTGCAGCTTTCGCTTCGGATTGTCGGAATGGCTCAGCTCAACCGGCGCACCAGGTTCCCAGCAGCTGGTCATCGCGCCGGTGTTTGGACAGTGCGCGACCACGACTTCGCCTCCCGGAAGTTCAACGTCCGACAGAAATCGTTTATATCGTCGCAGAATTTTTCCGCGTGTAAGAGGTGGCAGTTGCATGATCTCGGCAGGCTGGTGGCAGATTGACTGGTGTCGAAGACGTCACGTTGCGCGAGACATCTATGCGCGAGTGCTTGAAGATGATTAGACCAGATCGCGCGCTGCAGGTCAGCCCGTCTGATGCTCTGCCGCCAGGTCAGCAATCGTGTCCAGATAAGGTTGCACCTTACGCCGTGAGGTGACGTACTCGACCGCCTTGTCAAAACCGTAACCTTCAACCCAGGCGAGATACCCGATTACTGTTGCGGCTGCTCGTCCGATGCCGGCGGTGCAGTGAACGTAAACACGATGGTCGTCTTCAATCAGGGCGTCGAGCGCGTCGACGGCGCTGTTGAGATGAATGCGCAGATCGTCTTCGTTCCAGTCGAGAATGGGAACTCTCGTACAAACTATGCCAAGCATCGCGTAGTGATTTTCAATGCCCGGCCAGTCGACACTCCATTGCGCAAAGTCTTCGTCGGTCTGGAGGTTAAGCACCGCCGTCACCTTGAGCTGATTGTGCAGGCGCTCAACATCAACGATACCCTTTGGACAAGAACCCACAATCAGGTTTTTGAACATCAAGCTGAAGTCAATCATTGGTGCAGTGGCGAAATCAGAAAGTAGCTTTGGTGCTGGCGTAAACTTTCTCCACGCCGTCGTCAAAACCCTTGGCAAAGTCCAGCCGCAGTTCAGTTTTGACAAAAGACTCGAGTCGCCACCGCAGACCAATGCCGAGCGAGTAGCGCAGGTCGCCGAGATCGACGTCGTCAACGGTATCGTAGGCATTGCCGACGTCGGCAAAGAGCACGCCGCGAATGTTGGGTTTGCCAAAGAGCGGCCGTAGATATTCAACGTTCGCAAGAATAAAGGCATTGCCTTCAACGGACTCGCGGTCGAAACCACGCAGACTGGAGGAGCCACCGAGGCTGTGAGCGAGGTCACCGAACACCGTGCGGTTAACGTAGCCTGCTCGCAACTGTACGTTCAGATTCGTGTGTTCCACGTCGCCCACGGGCATGTAGCGTTTAAAAAACAGCGTATGGCTCGTGTAGCTCGCATCGGACACGAAGTTATCCGAAGACCCCATTAACTCGTAACCGAAATGAACACCGCGGCGACTGTAGAGTCGATCCTGGACGTCGTAGTACTCGAGGAGTGCTGACAGAGACAGAACCGTAGCGTCCGTATACAGACCGGGATCGCCACTCAGGAGAACATGCTCATAGTCGCGCAGGGTGGCCTCGATGCCCGCACGCCAGCCGCGGCTTGGGCCTGGCTTGAACCAGCGGCTGACGCCAATGCGAAATTCGGCCAGATTTCGCGCGTATTCACCGCTCAGATCGCCGCGCACGTCATCCAACTCGGATTGCTCATACTTGAGGCGGGTCGATAGCTCGAATGAAGACCCGAACAGTCGCGGGTTGGTATACCTCACCGTAACTTCATCGCGCTCGGCGAGATCGGCATCGGTAAGTTCGGTTCGTTTGGCGCCGATGATCAACGTCTGGTTGCGGCCACGCACGTTGTGAAAGCGCATTGCCGCACCGTAGGAAATGTCGCCGTCACCGCTTCGACTCAGTCGCGGGAGCACAAACCAGTAGTGCTTTTCCTTAATCGTGAATCGCAGAATGTTGCGACCGTTCTCCTCGCGTACATCTGTCTCGACCGACTTGAACAGACCGAGGTCCATAATCGACTGTCGCGCTGTCTCGATCTGCGCGTCACTGACTTCATCACCGGGGCTGATCAGGATTTCCTGCAGCATGGTGGACGGCTGGGTCTTGTCGTTACCGGCGAAACGAATCTCGTCGACAACCACCGCGCTTGCAATCGACGGTAACAGCAGCGTCAGCAACACGAGCGCCGCGCGCACGCGCAATACTGCGGCGAATGCTGTCAGCGATGACCTGAGCAATTTTGTAAAGCGGGTGGCGATATTCAATCTAAATGACAATCGTAGTGATACGTCCATGTATTGGCCTTACGGCTCTTTTGTAGGGTGCCGCTCGGCACCGTAGCGACTGCTCTCCCAGATCCGGCGTGCAGCGGCGAACGAATAAACGCCGTGGACGCGGATTTGCTCAGGTTGTTGTGGTCGCCTGCGCGCCAACCGAGAACTGACAGCCCTTCTCCCACTGCGAAAATTAAGCGAATCCGGCCCCGATAACCAGTAGGTGCCGCATCGTATGTCTGAAAATAGCTAGTTTTGAGCTTTTTTTGTCACTTTGGTCAGAACTTTGATCAGGACAGGCCACACATTTTCGACGATTTTTGGCTGTGCCCCGGCTCGCGGATGTATCCCGTCGTCCTGCATCAGGGCGGCATCCCCGGCGACCCCCTCCAGCAAAAAGGGCACCAGTGATACGTCGTGCAGCGCCGCAAGCTCCGTATACACCGCCTCGAAATCGCCGACATAACGTGGTCCGTAGTTAGGTGGCAGACGTATGCCAATAAGCACGACCTCTGCAGATGCGGCCTTACTGAGCGTGACAAGGGCTTCCAGGTTGCGGCGAATTGCGGCGACCGGCTGTCCGCGCAACCCGTCGTTGCCGCCAAGTTCAATGATGACGACGTCCGGGGTATGGCGCTCAAGAATTCCCGGCATCTTGTCGAGGCCGTCCGTCGAGGTATCGCCGGATACGCTGGCGTTGATAATCTCAACGTCGATGTCCTGTGCATCAAGACGATTACCGATCAACGCAACCCAACCATCTTCGATATCGATGCCGTACGCTGCACTGAGGCTGTCGCCAACGACTACGATTGTTTTCGGTGCACCTGATTTTTGTTCGGCGACCACCGCATTGGCACTGACGTGAACCGGCAGCAGCGCGCAGAATACGAACATCGCAATAAGTTGCAGACCGGCGCTGACCGCTGCGCGACGAACACATCGCCCGGTTTTGGCGGCCTTAATCAAAGAAGCTATTGAGTTTTTCATATTGGATCATTCTCCCACAGCAATCCTTCGGGCGCGCGAACTTACCAAACATGTCGCCTCCGGCGAACGCCAACTTACGATACTCGACCACGTCAGCCTCGATGTTTTCGCCGGTGAAACCGTGGCGGTCGTCGGGGTGTCGGGTTCCGGCAAATCCACGCTCCTCGGACTGCTCGCCGGACTCGACCTGCCAACGTCGGGTGAAGTCATGCTGAGCGGTGAGTCGCTGACTCAACTCGACGAGGACGGGCGAGCCCAGGCCCGTCGAGGCAAGGTCGGTTTCGTGTTTCAGAACTTTCAGCTGCTGGCCGGCCTCAACGCGCTTGAGAACGTGCTGTTGCCGCTGGAGCTCGTATCGAGCAAACCGTCCTCGGAACTTGAAGACATTGCGCGCAACGCCCTCACCGCGGTCGGCCTTGCTGATCGAATGCAGCACACCACGTCTGCGCTTTCAGGTGGGGAACAGCAACGCGTTGCCATCGCTCGAGCCTATGCGCCTGAACCCAGTCTGCTGTTTGCGGACGAACCCACCGGCAACCTCGATCAGGCAACCGGCGAAACGGTGATTGATCTGTTGATGAAACTCAACACCGATCGCGGAACCACGCTGTTCATTGTGACCCACGATCCACGTCTCGCCAGTCGCTGTGATCGGACCTTTGAGATTGAAGCGGGCCGACTTAAAGAGGTCACCGGAGCATGAGCAACACCGTCGTGCGCGCCGGTGTGCGATTGCTGAAGCGCGACATTAACTCCGGTGATCTGCGTGTTCTGGCGCTATCGGTCATCGTCGCAGTCGCTTGTGCGGTGTCGGTTACCGCGTTCACCGATCGGCTGCGTGGCGCAATCGAGAACTCGGGCAGCGATGCCATTGGCGCAGATCTTGTGCTGGCGTCATCATTCCCACCCGAGCAGGCGCTCGAGGATGCCGCCCGAGCGCTTGGTCTGAACACGTCACGATTCACGACGACACGCAGCGTTGTTGTCGCGGAAAAATCGACCGCGCTGGCATCCGTTAAGGCCGTCGACGCCGCTTACCCGTTACGAGGAAAGCTCCGGACAACGCCCGAACTCGGCGAACCGGATGTCGAGCGCGATACCGGTCCTTCACCGGGTAGCGTCTGGGTAGACCCGCGACTCGCAGCTCTGCTTGATGTGCATCGAGGTGACAGCATCGATGTCGGTGCTCTGTCTTTAAAGCTGGAGGCGATTCTAGTGCTGGAGCCTGATCGAGGCGGTCAGCTTTTTTCCATCGCGCCCAGGTTGATGATGAATCGGGGAGATCTTGCGGCAACTGATCTGCTGCAGCCAGGCAGCCTGTCCAGACACCGCCTGCTCGTCAGCGGCAGCGCTGACGGCGTGGCACGCTGGCGCAGTGACGTGAAGAAACAACTGGGCGCCGCCGCAAACTTTATTGACGCCGGCAGCCAGGGTCCCCGACTTGGCATGGCAATTGAACGCGGAGAGCGATTCCTGAGTCTTGCGGCGTTGATCAGCGTGCTGCTGGCGGGAGCGGCGATTGCGCGCAGCGCCCAGCACTATGCCGAGCGCCAGCTTGATGCCGCCGCGTTGATGAGAAGCGTCGGTGCGTCGAGAAAGACGGTGCTGCTGATTTATCTGATGGTTCTGTTTGTCGTCGCTCTGATCGCGAGCCTGATCGGATCTCTGACGGGCTTTGTGGGACAGGGTGCGCTCGTTCAGATCCTGCCGGGACTCACCGCAGGCGAACTGCCCGCGCCGTCGCTCATGCCGGTCGTCTATGGCGTCACCCTCGGAGTACTGACGGTGATTGCATTCGCGCTGCCGGCGCTGTTGCGACTGCACTCCGTAGCGCCGCTTCGAGTGCTCAAGCGCGACCTCGGATCTCCGGCTCCAGGCATTATCGCGAGCTATGCGCTGGCGTTGATATTGCTGATGGTCTTCATATTCTGGATCACGCGCGACGTACGACTTGGAATCTGGCTGCTGGCCGGCGTTGCGGCGACCCTTGCGCTGCTCGCGCTGGTCAGCCTGTTCTTTCTGTTCTGCGTCAAGCACCTCGGCAGACGGTCGGGCGTGTCGTGGCGATACGGCATCGCGAGCCTGACCCGCAACCGCGGCGCCATGATCGCGCAGACCACCGCTCTCGGAGTGGGCGTGATGGCGATGCTGCTTCTGACATTTGTACGAACAGACTTGCTCGAGCTGTGGGAAAGTCGGCTTCCGCCAGACACGCCCAACCACTTTTTGCTCGGCGTCAAGCCGACCCAGCGTGATGCGCTGCTCGAGTTCGCAACGCGTGAAAAACTTGGCGTCGTGAACTTTGCAACGATGACCCGGGCTCGCCTGGAACAGGTCAACGGTCAGTCGGTGAGTTCGGACGACTATCCGGACGGTTTTGCGAAGCGCATGATGCAGCGAGCCGCCAACCTGTCGGTGAGATCTGAAATCGGCAACGACAACGAACTGATTGCCGGCACCTGGTGGAAAGAAGGCGACGCGCAGGATCAGGTCTCGGTCGAGGCCGACTACGCCAGCGACCTCGGATTCAAACTGGGCGACGTGCTTTCGTATCGCATCGCCGATCAGGTTTTCGACCTGAGAGTGACGAGTCTGAGAACCGTGGACTGGGATTCGTTCAAGCCCAACTTTTTTCTGGTTACACCACCCGGTGCGCTTACGGGCGTGACGCCCGGCTACATCGCCAGTGTCCATGTTGACCAGAGTAACGCGACCTATCTTCGCAACCTGGTTCGTGAGTTTCCCAACGTGACCGACATTGACGTCGACGCCGTTCTCACCCAGGTCCGCCGACTGCTGGACCAGCTCAACCGCGCGCTCCAGTACCTGTTCGTCTTTACGATTGCAGCGGGACTGCTCGTGCTCTACGCAAGCGTTGTCACCACGTATCGCGACCGCCAGCGAGAGGTCGGCATACTCAAGACCCTCGGGGCCAGCCGCGGCCAGCTCAACGCAAGCCTGGCGACCGAATTTGCGTCGCTCGGCGTTATTGCCGGCGGGGTCGGCGCTTTCGCGGCAACGCTCACCGGATGGCTGATCGGCAAATTTGCGCTCAAACTCAACTACGCCATCGATCCGGTGCTGTGGCTTGCGGGACTCGTTGCCGGAGGACTACTGGTCGCCGCGGCAGGTATCGTTTCCACGCGCAGTGTCGTCGAAACACCACCCTGGGCGTCGCTGCGTAAGGTTATCGACCAATAGGACTACAGACTCGGATGAAATGCCTGCGTTAGTATTTGCGAATCGCGCAATCTCAGTCTTAACTGAAATTTATGATGAACAAGCAAAAACAGACCGATCCCACCGCGAATATTTTTCCGGCTTTAACGCTGAGCGTCCTGCTGGGGTTCAGCGTGGTGCTGGGCGGTTGCGCCACGACCTCGTCCAAACCGGCACCAGCGACAGCCCAGGCGCAGGAAGACCAGGAGGCTGAATTTGATGAAGGTGATCCCTGGGAGAACTTCAATCGCGCGATGTACAGCTTCAACAACAAGATCGACAAAGCGATTCTCGCACCTGTGGCCCGGGGCTACAGTAAGTTGCCGAGCCCCGTAACGACCGGCGTCGGCAACTTCTTCAGCAACCTGTTTGAGCCGACAACCATCATCAACGATCTCCTGCAGGGCAAGGTTGGACAGGCCGTCGAGGACACTACGCGGTTTTTGCTTAACACAACGGTGGGTATTGCGGGGCTGTTCGACGTTGCGAAGCACGTTGATCTGCCAAAGAACGATGAAGACTTCGGACAGACGCTGGCGCGCTGGGGAGTCGGCGATGGACCGTATCTGGTGCTGCCGATCCTCGGCCCGAGCAACGTTCGCGATACCGTTGGCCGCCTGCCGTATTTTTTTGGAACCGATCCGATCTTGCTGGTCGAAGGCTCCGGTACAAGGCTCGGGCTTCGAGCGCTTGAGGTAACCGACGTTCGCTATCGACTTTTGCGCACCGATCGACTGCTGAAAATGCAGCTGGACCCGTACATTTTTGTTCGTGAGGGTTACTTGCAGCGCCGGGAAAACCTCATCTGGGACGGCAACCCGCCGGAATAAGACAAGAGATCCCGACGGTGGCGTTGTACGCAATCGGCGATATCCAGGGCTGCCTGGACCCGCTTCAGGCCCTGCTTGAAAAACTCGCCTTTGATCCCGCGCGCGACACCGTGTGGTTTACGGGAGACCTCGTTAACCGAGGACCCAAATCCCTCGAGACACTCAGGTTTGTCAAAAGTCTTGGTGCCAGCGCGGTCACGGTGCTCGGCAACCACGACCTGCACCTGTTAGCTGCCGCCTGCGGCGTGGTTGAACCCCGCGGCAAAGACACCATTGCACCGATCATTGACGCGGCCGACAGTGCCGAGCTTCTGGACTGGTTACGCCGTCAGCCGCTCGCCCACCATGACGAGGCGCGCAAGCTGCTTATGGTGCACGCCGGTATCCATCCGCTGTGGGATGAAAGCAGGACGATGGCGGCGGCGCGCGAAGTCGAACTCGAGTTGCGCGGCGACAGGCCCGAGGTCTTTCTGAACGAGATGTACGGCAACAAACCCAGACGCTGGCGCGAGTCTCTGGGCGGCGCCGAGCGGCTTCGCTGCATAACGAACATTCTGACGCGCATGCGCTACCTCGACAGCGAGCATCGACTGGACCTCAAATTCAAGGGTCCTCCGGGCCAACAACCGGAAGGCCTCGTTCCCTGGTTCGAGTCCGCGGGTCGTTGCGCGCTGGAAAGTCGTATTATCTTCGGGCACTGGTCGAGTCTGGGTTTGATCGCAGAAGGCCCCGTCGTGTGTCTTGATAGCGGATGTCTGTGGGGTAGATCCCTGACCGCTCTGCGTTTTGAACCGGGTCCAGAGGCTGTGTTTGCCATCGACTGCGGCTAATTGTGCGTCAACACGGTTGAGATTCGCGCCTGCGCCACGTGAAACAGTGACTGATGTATTGCCTTGCTGCACAACTCGGTTAAGCTCGACCGACCGAAAACCTGCCAGAACAACACTGATAACAAAATACGTCAGTTCGTCGAAGACGAAACTTGAGCGATTTGGACCGGACCGTATGGACAAATACAACTTCGACGTGAACGTGCAGACCGAGTATCTCGCCGCACAGTCAGAACCTGAAAACAATCGCTATGTCTTCGCCTACCACATCACCATCGATAACATCGGGGAAGAACCCGCACAGCTGCTGACGCGCCACTGGATCATCACGGACGGCGACGAAGGCGTTGAGGAAGTTCGTGGCGACGGTGTTGTTGGACAGCAGCCCCATCTGAAACCCGGCGAACAGCACCGCTATACCAGCGGCGCGATACTGAAAACACCGGTCGGTACCATGAGCGGCAGCTACCAGATGCGCGCCGACGACGGCACCGAGTTCGATGCCAAGGTACCGGTCTTTCGCCTGGCCATCCCGGGCCAGCTGCACTAGGCGCCAGCCGAGCACCTGCACCCATCTCTACTGGATTGTTCTTTGCAGAGCGATGAGTGCTTTGCGTTGGACTAGAGGCCTGCGGTGTTCGGGTCACGCGACCGCACAGGCGCAGCCGAGCACTCGCACCCATCACCGTTGGATTATTCTTTGCGAAGCGATGAGTGCTTTGCGTTGGACTAGAGGCCTGCAGTGTTGGCGTCACGCGCCCGCGCACAGGCGCAGCCGAGCACCTGCACCCATCACCGTTAGATTGCTATTTGCAAAGCGATGAGTGCTTTGCGCTGGACTCAAGACAGCGGTGTTCGGGTCACGCGCCCGCGCGCAGGCGCAGCCGAGCACGGACGCCTTTAAACATCCAGATTCGAAACCGAGAACGCGTTCTTCTCAATAAACTCGCGACGGGGTTCGACCTGATCACCCATCAACGTGGTGAAGGTGTCATCGGCGGCAACAGCGTCTTCAATGGTCACCTTGAGCAAACGACGGCGTTTGATGTCCATCGTCGTTTCCCAGAGCTGCTCCGGGTTCATTTCACCGAGACCCTTGTAGCGCTGAATCATCATGCCTTTGCGCGCTTCGCTCATCAGCCATTCGACGGCCTGACGGAAACTCGAAATTTCCTGTTCCTTTTCGCCGCGCTTGACGACGCCGCCGGCGCCGACCCGGGCAGCCAGGCGATCACCGAGACTGCGCATCGTCTGGTATTCGGTTGACGCGAAAAAGTCGCTGCCGATTCGATTGAGGCGAATCGATCCATGCTGATGTTTTTCAACATCGATGCGACGTTCGCCGGATTCGGCGACCGATGTCGTGGTCTCGAACCGGGACGAACCGTTGTGATGCTTGTTGAGATACTGGCCGAGTTGTTCCGCAAACGCGTTGGCCTTCTTCTCGTCTGCAAGTTCTTCGACGCTCAACGCTGGCAGCGACAGCAGACTCCAGAGAATCTTGTCGTCGTAACGTCGCGCGAGTCGGCCGATCGCGGTTTCAACAGAATAAAATTCGTTAATGAGCTTGCCGAGTTCATCACTCTTGATGACGCTGGCGTCGCTGCCTTTGCCCTCGACGGTCGCACCATCCAGCGCAATGCCGAGCAGGTGGGTACGAAGTTCAACGTCGTCCTTGATGTACGTTTCCTTCTTGCGCGCGGTGATCTTGTACAGGGGTGGCTGTGCGATGTAGATGTGGCCGCGCTCGACGAGTTCACGCATCTGGCGATAGAAGAACGTCAGCAACAGCGTGCGGATATGCGATCCATCGACGTCGGCGTCGGTCATGATGATGATTCGATGATATCGTAAGTTATTGATATCAAAGTCATCTTTGCCCACGGACGTACCCAGTGCCGTGATCAGCGTTGCGACCTCGTCACTCGACACCATCTTGTCAAAGCGTGCGCGTTCAACGTTCAGGATCTTGCCCTTCAGTGGCAGGATCGCCTGGAAGCTGCGGTCACGTGCCTGCTTGGCTGAACCGCCCGCCGAGTCTCCCTCGACCAGATAGATTTCGCACAGCGCCGGATCACGTTCCTGACAGTCCGCCAGCTTGCCCGGCAGTCCGCCGAGGTCGAGCGCACTTTTGCGTCGTGTCAGTTCGCGCGCCTTGCGTGCTGCTTCTCTTGCCCGCGCCGACTCGACGATGCGCTCACAGATGATGCGCATCTCCTGCGGGTGCTCGAGCAGGTAGTTGCCAAGGTGTTCGTTGACGACCGTCTCGACCGCACCCTTGACCTCGGATGACACCAGCTTGTCTTTGGTCTGGGACGAGAACTTGGGATCCGGCACCTTGACCGACAGCACCGCCGTCAGACCTTCCCGGGCATCATCACCGGTGACGGACACCTTCGCCTTCTTGGCGAAGCCGAGCTGATCGATGTGATGGTTGAGCGTGCGGGTCATGGCCGCACGCAGACCGGCCATGTGGGTACCGCCATCACGCTGGGGGATGTTGTTGGTGAAGGGGAAGATGCTCTCCTGGTAGGAGTCATTCCACTGCAGCGCCAGCTCAACGGTGACGTCATCCTTCTCGCTCGAAAAATGGATGACATCCTGATGCAGGCCCTGCTTGTTTCTGTTCAGGTGCTCAACAAAAGCGGCAATGCCGCCCTCGTATTCGAAGACGTCCTCGTCACTGCTGCGCTCGTCCTTGAGGTGGATCCGCACGCCCGAATTGAGGAACGACAGCTCACGCAGACGCTTGGCCAGAATGTCGTAGTGAAAGGTCGTGTCGGTGAAGGTCGCTGAACTGGGCTTGAAGCGAATTTCCGTGCCCGTGGAGTCGGTATCGCCGACCACCTTGAGCGGCTCCTTCGGGTCACCGAGGTGGTACTCCTGGACGTGCTTCTTGCCTTCGCGGTGAATCGTCAGACGCAGATAGTCGGACAGGGCGTTGACCACCGAGACACCGACGCCGTGCAGACCACCGGAGACCTTGTACGAGTTCTGATCGAACTTACCGCCGGCGTGCAGCACCGTCATGATGACCTCGGCTGCCGACTTGCCATCCTCGTCCTCGAGGATGCCGGTCGGGATACCCCGGCCGTCATCGCGAACGGACACCGAATCATCGGTGTGGATGGTGACGTCAATCGAGCTGCAGTGACCGGCCAGGGCCTCGTCGATCGAGTTGTCCACGACCTCGAAAACCATGTGGTGCAGACCGGTGCCATCGTCAGTGTCACCGATGTACATGCCCGGGCGTTTGCGCACCGCGTCGAGCCCTTTCAGGACCTTGATATCGCCTTCGTCGTACTTATCGTTTTCTGCCATGACAGCGCTCGGAAATTGCCTTTGCAATGATCGGCCGATAGTAGCATTCAAGGCTTCTGGCGTCGCCCTGAAAGGGCTCCGAAAACACTGATTTAGACGGTTATTTTCCGTCCTTGCTTCACTTTGGGGACAGGCGGTAAATGCCTCGCTGCAAACGCCGGGGCCGGGCGCCGGTCAGCGCCCCGTCGGTGAGCCAGACACGTGCGCTGCAACAGGCTCCGAAGAGGCGTTTCACGTGGAACCCCACGCGACCGATCGACGCCCGCTGAAGCGCCGCGGGTGCCTGCGAGACCACCGCAGACCGAAGGGGACGATGCTGACGGGATCGACCCGCAGCGGCGCTCAGACTCCGTGTCTGCGACGATCCTGCGGGCGACGGGATGAGGCAAGGGCTGTCGTCTGAAGGCCAGTCGGCGCGCTGTGAAAACTTGTTCGAAGGGACCGTCTAAGCTGAGTTGGATATCAGACGACACGCCATGCACACCCACACAAGGAATCCTCATGACTCTCAGAACTCTCGCCGCAGCCGTCCTGCTCCTGCTCAGCCCGCTGGCCCAGGCCGCCGGAGATATCGCTGCCGGCAAGGCCAAGGCAACCGTGTGCATCGCCTGCCACGGCGCCAACGGTGTCGGCATCTCGCCAATGTTCCCGAACCTCGCCGGACAGAAAGCCGCCTACCTCGAAAGCCAGCTCAAGGCGTTCAAGAGTGGTCAGCGCAAGGGCGCCAATTCCGCCCAGATGGCACCGATGGTGTCGACGCTGTCTGACCAGGACATGGCTAATCTGGCTGCATACTTTGCCAGCCTCCCGGCTGCAAAGTAGTCGGACTGAGGGTGTTTCACGTGGAACCCGAGCACACCGCGCCAGCGGTCCTGGCGCCCGCCAGACGTGGCGGGTGATCGAGAGAAGCCGCCGCCTGCAGCGACGTTTCACGTGGAACAAAAAAAGCCCTGCTGATTCAGCAGGGCTGGGTGACAGGCCAGTTGGCGCGGACTACAGCCGCATCGGCATCACCAGATACAGGGTGTCTTCGTCACCGGGCGCATTCAGCGTGCAGCTGCTGTTGGCGTCTTTCAGTCGCAGCTCGACATCATCGCCGGGCAGGGCCTTCAGCGCATCCATCAGGTAGCTGACGTTGAAACCGATCTCAATCGGGCCGCCGTCATAGTCCACGGCCATTTCGTCACTTGCCCGTTCCTGCTCCGGATTGTGCGCGGTGACTTCCATACGGCCTTTATCCATCATCAGCCGGATACCGCGAAACTTCTCGTTGGTCAGGATCGCCGCGCGGCTGAGCACGTCGAGAAACTCGCCTCGGGACACGGTCAGTACCGTATCGAGCTCGGGCGCCATCACGGCCTGGTAGTCGGGGAATCGACCGTCAATCAGCTTGCTGGTAAACACCACGGTACCGGCTTCAGCGCGCATGTGGTTATTGCTGAACTCAAGTGTGACCGGCTCGTCGCCATCGGTGAGCAAACGGCTCAGTTCAAGAATCGCCTTGCGCGGCACAATCGCCTGACGCGGCGTCGAGTCACCGCCCTCAACCTTGAGATCGCTCTTGGCCAGTCGGTGTCCGTCGGTAGCGACCGTACGCAACAGGCCCTTGTGACGCTCAACGAGCAATCCGTTCAGGTAGTAGCGAACATCCTGGTGGGCCATCGAAAACGCGGTGCGGTCGAGAAGATCCTTGAGACCCGACTGCGGCATGACGATGCGCTCTTCCCAGGTCTGGGTTTCGAGTCTGGGGAAATCAGTCGCCGGCAGTGTCTGCAGCGTGAAGCGACTCTTGCCGGATTTGATTTCGGCTTTCTCGCCGGTGACTGACAGTTCCAGGGTGGCGTTCTCCGGCAGCGCGCGACAGATGTCAAAGAGCTTGCGTGCGGTCATCGTGCACTCGCCCTTGCCTCCGGAAACCCCGTCGACCTGACAGGAGACTTCGACCTCAAGATCGGTGCCGGTGAGGTGCAGGGTTTCGCCGTCACTGCGTGCGTGAACGTTAGCCAGAATCGGTAACGTCTGACGACGCTCGACGACGTTACTCACAAATCCAAGCGGTTTGAGAATCTGTTCTCTATCTATTTTTATTTTCATAAGGTTTGTAGTAGTAGTCTGTTGGGTTTGTGGATAACTGGATAGAACTCTAAATCTGCATTCAGATCAAATACTTACCTTGATCTAAACCCTGTGCAAAACATTGTGATCAGCTTCTGGGTGGTGTGCGAGGACTGTGAATAAGTCAGGCCCGCACCGCATCTTGCCAAAGGCAGTCAGGTGTCGTCCACAGAGATACGCACAGGCCCGCGATGTACGGACACCCGGTTGCCGATTCAGCCGCCGAGGCGTCGATACAGCGTATTCCAGTCTTCGGCGATCTTGCTGTCCGAGCCGCGCTTTTCCTTGATGCGTTTGCAGGCGTTGAGGACCGTCGTGTGGTCGCGCCCGAAAGCGTCACCAATCTCGGGCAGGCTCTTGTTGGTCAGCTCGCGACACAGGGCCATGGCGATCTGACGCGTTTCGGCGATGCGCTTTTTGCGACTCTTCGACATCAGGTCGGTGCGGCGGATTCCACAGTACTCGCAAACCTCGCTGATGATGTTGTCGATGTTGACCTGCTGTTCCTGATGCTTGAGGACATGTCGCAGGGCCTCACGTGCCAGGTCGACATCGATACTGCGACTGGTGAAGCGGCTCATGGCGACGATACTCTGCAGCGCGCCTTCCAGGCTTCGCACGTTGTCGCGAACGTTTTCGGCGACAAAAAAAGCCACTTCCACGGGCAGGTCGGCGTCGAGGGTTTCTGCCTTGTTGTTGAGAATCGCGACGCGTGTTTCAAGCTCGGGTGGCTCAATCGCCACCTGCAGGCCGCTGCCCAGACGGGAAATGATGCGATCCTCAATGCCCTTGATGTCTTTCGGGAAGCTGTCGCTGGTGATGATGATCTGCTTGTTGCGTCCGGTGAGTTCGTTGAACGTGTGAAAGAACTCTTCCTGACTCGACGTCTTGCCACTGAAGAACTGGATGTCATCGATCAGCAGCGCATCGAGTGAACGGTAGTTCTTCTTGAAGTTGTGCATCTGGTTGGACTGGATCGCGCTCACCATGTCCGACACGAAGTGTTCGGCGTGAACATACGAGACCCGTGCGTTCGGGTTATTGTCGACGATCAGGTTGCCGGCGGCCTGCATGAGATGCGTTTTGCCGAGACCGACTCCTCCGTAAATAAACAGGGGGTTGTAACCCTGGCCCGGGTTCTGGCCAACCTGCACGGCCGATGCGCGCGCGAATGAGTTCGACTTACCCTCGACGTGATTCTGGAAGGTGAACGTTCGGTTGAGTCGTCCGCTGCCGCGACCGGAGCTGCCGGGCTTCGGCGTGGCCGGAGAATTCTGGCCGCCACTGAAGGTGGATGAAGCCAGGTTCGCGTCGGCCTCGGGACTCGCGGAAGCGGTGTTGAATTCACCAACGGCGATACTGACGTTGTACGGTGCGCAGTACTGGGAGATATAGCGTTCGAGGTAATCCTTGCTCACCCGGTCTCTGACGTAGGTGTTTGGCGCCAGCAGTTCCAGCCGTTGATTGCCCACACCTTCTCGAGCGTGCAGTGGCATGATCCACGTATTGAACTCATTGTCTTCCAGTTCATGCTCGAGTCGAGTAAGGCAGTGTTGCCAGATCGGTGGGGTCGACAAAACGGTCTCCGCGTACTTGCAAGGGGGGTGGTGGACAGCCGGCGAAAACCGGGCGGGGGAGTCTATCGCCGGGTGACCGTCGATGCCAGTTGAGATGCAGTTGAGATGCCGTTGATATTCGGCCCGCGAGAGCGAGACTGTATGACCAATCGTCGGTTCCACGTGGGTCAGCAACGCCAAAGAGGTGGCGAAAGCTCAACAAGGTTGTCAGCCTTGCCGGCCAAGCGCCCGAATTCATGCGTTCGGTCATTGACACATCAGTTGACCGCCTTTAATGTTCGCAACCCGCGTTGACCGGGCGGCCCCGTGGGGCGCCGGGCGCTGAAAGTTCTGCTTTCGAAATCCAGGCGCCGCACCGCGGAAACTGAACAACACCATCACCTCGATACGCACGTTACCAGTGAAGCCAAAGCAATGAGCAAGAGAACTTTTCAGCCAAGTGAAGTCAAGCGCAAGCGCACCCACGGGTTTCGCGCGCGCATGGCCACCCGTTCCGGCCGCGCCATTATCAATGCCCGTCGCGCTCGCGGCCGCAAGGTACTGTCAGCCTGATCCCGTGACGCTGTTCCTTATTAAGGAGCAGCAGACAGACTGACGCGTCTGGTCTGTCGTCCAGTTTTCCAAAGCCAGGGCTTTCGCGGGACAGCGAACCACAACCCGCCGAGGCACCCCGCCTTGGCTGCCCTGGCCAGATTCTCGAGTTCGGCGCGATCGGCCCTGTGCCCCGTTACCCTCTCGATGCGCAACTGACTCACGCAATTCACCCAGGCAAACCACGCCAGGCAATCGATCAGCGAATTGATCCGGCGTGACCCTTAACCGGCCTGGCTTCTTAAGCTCAGACACCGACCAGGCATGCGACCCGAAAACGACAACACCGCTGTGAGTTCCGAAGATCGCCGGTTTGGCCGCGAGCTGCGCGTGTTGACCAGTCGCGAATACCGCCGCGTGTTTGATGACAACCGGCGCCGCGCGGACCCCTTTGCGGTGCTGCTGGGTCATGACGGGGAACGACCTCACGCCCGGCTCGGAATCACCGTCTCTAAAAAGGTGTCCAAAAAAGCCGTCGTCCGCAATCGCATCAAGCGTCAGATTCGCGAGTATTTTCGCGTGACCCACCACGATCTTGCACCGCTCGACTACGTCGTTATTGCGCGCAGTGCCAGTGCTGGCGCTGACGCCGCGACGCTGCGCGCGTCACTTGAAGCCCATTTTGACCGGTATCGCACGTCAACCGGGCGGCGGGGATAACGGCATGGCAGAATTCATCTCGCGCGTTATCAGCCGCATTATTCTCGGCTTGATAACGGTGTATCGCTATACGCTGTCACCCATGCTGGGGCCGCGATGTCGCTTTGAACCGAGCTGCTCGGCGTATGCCGGCGAGGCGGTTGACCGTTTTGGCGCATTTCGGGGGAGCTGGCTGGCAATAAAACGCATCGGCAGATGCCACCCATGGCATCCGGGCGGGTATGATCCGGTTCCGCCTGTCCGCTCTGGTGCGGCCGCAGGCGACGAATAATTTAACGAACACCGACGCGCGAGTTGCGTCGACGGGCTACATCTATAAAGGACAAGCCGAGTGGATTTTCAACGAATGCTCCTGGTCTTTGCACTGGCCTTCGTCATGATGATGCTGTGGACGGAGTGGGAGCGATTTAACGCCCCGGCGCCACAGGTTGCGACGACGGCTAATGGCGAGACCGCAACACCCACCGCTCCGGCGGCGGATGGTTCGGTGCCGGCCGCACCTGTTGTAAGCGGCAATGCTGCACCCACGGCCGGGTCGAATGCCGCCCCGGCCGCTCCGGTGGTGGATGGTGAGATCAAGTCAGACGGCCAGCTCATCACGGTCAAGACAGACCTGTTGCTGATTGAGATCGACTCGGTCGGCGGTGACATCGCGATCGCTAAGCTGCTCAAGCATGCGCGCAGTTCCGAAGAACTGGACGTGCCCTTCAGCGTCATGAAGAACGAAATCGTTGATGGCGTGCAGGAACTCTTTCGCAGCCAGACCGGATTGATCACGGCCGCCGGACCGTTCGCGGATTCAACCCCGCTGCACACTCGACAGTACGAGTTCGAAAAACAGAACTACGAACTCGCCGACGGCGCGAACGAACTCAAGGTTGCACTCACTTATAAGGGTGCCGGCATCGACTACGTCAAAACGTTCACCTTTACCCGGGATTCCTACGGCGTTGATATCGATTACGCCGTGACCAACAACGCCACGGAAACATGGTCGGGATTTCTGTACGCGCAGCTGATGCGCACGGAGGGCGAGAGCTCCGGGGGCTTCGGCCTGCTCAGCGCGGCGCCGAGCTTCAAGGGCGGTGCCATCTATACGCCAGATGAGAAGTATCAGAAGATCAGCTTCGACGACATGATCGACGAAGTGCTGTCGCGCAAGGTCGACAGCGGCTGGGTCGCGATGCTGCAGCACTACTTTGTCGGAGCTTTTCTGCCCAAGGCCGGACAGCCCATCGAGCTGTACACAACCGCGTTTGCCAACACCGCACCACAGCGCTATGCCATCGGTTACAAGACTCTGGCGCCGGTGAACGTTGCGGCGGGTTCCACGGGTAACCTGCAGACTCGGCTGTTTGTGGGTCCCAAGGAGCGCAAACACCTGACCAAGGAGTCCGAGGGTCTGCCCCTGACGGTCGACTTCGGATTCCTCACGGTTATCTCTGAACCGCTTTTCTGGGTCCTGAACAAGATTCACTCGGTCGTCGGCAACTGGGGTTGGGCAATTATCTTTCTCACCTGCCTCATCAAGCTGATCTTCTTTCCGCTGTCCGCGGCCAGCTACAAGTCGATGGCGCGCATGAAGAAAATGCAGCCGCGACTGGCAACGCTCAAAGAACGTTATGGTGATGACCGAGCGCGCCTCAATCAGGAAATGATGGCGCTGTACAAAACCGAGAAGATCAATCCACTCGGCGGCTGTTTGCCTATTCTGATTCAGATCCCGGTGTTCATCGCGCTGTACTGGGTGCTGCTGTCCAGCGTGGAAATCCGCAACGCGCCCTGGATCGGCTGGATCACCGACCTGTCGGCCAAGGACCCGCTGTTCATCCTGCCCGTGCTGATGACCCTGTCGTCGCTGCTGCAGACCGCGCT